>CAZMOS010000172.1:0-4901 GCA_964567945.1 uncultured Lentimicrobiaceae bacterium | reverse complement strand
CCCCGTTACTAACATCTTTTGTTGAAAAATAATAATCCGGCAAACTGTCAGTTTTATTTTTCTTTTAATTTTGCCTCTGAAACGGTGCCGCATGCCATCTGGACCGGATGGCTGGCCTAACAGGGAAACAGGTGAAAATCCTGTACAGTTCCCGCTGCTGTAAGCTCATTGAATGCTTTTGAAACCTACGGTCACTTTTTCCGAACGGAGAAGGGAAGGCCTCAAAAGTGAGTCAAGTCAGAAGACCTGCCATTGTCATTGTTAAAAACAAAGCTTTCGGGATAAAGGCGTGCAATTATGAAACACATCTTTGATATTTTCCGGTTTGAGCTTTGCTTTCGAAGTACAATTTAAACGAATTACTTTGAAGCGAACGGCTTTTCATATCACCCTGATTGCACTGGTTTGGCTTGTTTCCGGGCAGGTTCAAGGCCAGATGATGTCCGATACGTTGACACTGGAACAATTTGAGGTGATCGGAGTGCAACAAGATTACGCATCTGCCGTAAAAAAAGCAGTAATGGATTCAACGATCATGCATGAAATGCACAATACGGATCTGGCCGGATTGCTGGCTTCATTTACACCGGTTTCGGTTAAATCATACGGCAGCGGTGCTTTGGCGACGGCCTCTTTCAGGGGAACGGGTGCTTCGCATACGGAAGTGTTGTGGAACGGCTTCGGCATCAACTCGCCCATGCTCGGCTCGACGGACCTGTCGCTGGTACCCAATTCTTTTTTTAACCGGGTGGAACTTTATTACGGCGCCGCCTCCCTGTTAAAAACAAGCGGCGCCCTGGGCGGGAGCGTGTTGCTTGAGAATGAAAATCGCTGGACAAAACAACCGTCAGTGGATTTTGAACAGCTATTCGGCAGTTTTCATACCCTGCAAACAACAGCAGGAGTTTCGGCAGGAGGTAAAAAATTCGGCTCGGATACCCGTATCTTTTACAGGACGTCAAAAAACGATTTTCCCTATTACAATACGGCTGTCGTGCCCGCACGCGAAATGGTCCAGAAAAATGCCGGAATTTCCAATGTGGGTTTTACCCAGCAGTTTAATTACAAACTCAATCCGTACAACGAGATTATCGCCTCCACCTGGAACCAATGGAATGACCAGGATATCCCTCCGGTGATGACCAACGTGAACAAAAGAAGTGGCCAGAAAGAACACCTGAAAGAATTCTTTTCAAGGAATTCACTCGAATGGATCTGGCAAAAAAAACGGAACAAGCTCGAAGTGAGCGGAGCCGCCTTGTACGACGACATGAATTATAAACTGCAGCGTTCATCCGGTGGCGATTCGTCAGCCCTGGTAACGCTGATTGATTCGAAAAACCGTACGGTAAGTTATTCCGGAAAAGTAAGATATTCCCGCGAGTTCAAAAACGATTTTGTACTGGTTACCGGCAGCGATGCGGATTTCGACAGGGTAAATTCAAACAATTATAAGGACATCAAAGGCAGGAACGCAGTCAATATTTACGGCAGCCTCATAAAAGATTTCAGGAAACGCCTGCGAATAAACCTGTTGTTGCGCGCCGAAATGACCGACGGGGTGATACTGCCCGTCATGCCCCTTTTCGGGATGAATTACAGGTTGATGAAAAGAGAGCTGCTTTATGTGCGGGCCAATATCTCACGCAATTATCACCTGCCCACCCTGAACGATCTGTACTGGTCACCCGGAGGTAATCCGGAACTCAAACCGGAAGAAGGCCTTCAAACCGAAGGGGGGCTGAATTACATTAAAAAGCTCTCAACCCTCACTTTAAGCACCGACTTCAGCGTTTATGTCTCGTGGGTCAAAAACTGGATACAATGGGTGCCCGGCAATTTTCAGTACTGGTCGCCACAGAATATAGCCGAGGTGTATGCGCGCGGGCTGGAATTTACTTTCCGGGTGCAGGGGACAAAAGGCAATTTCAGCTATTACGGATTCGCCGAATATGCATACTCCAAAACCACAAACGAAAGTCCGGTTGCCGAAAGAGCCGGATATGACGGGAAGCAGTTGATCTATATTCCCGTCCACTCGGCCAACGGATTTTTTCATGCCGGCTACAAAGGCTTTTACCTGGGGTGGAATATTCATTTTACCGGAAAACAAAATACCTCTCTCAGTTCGGGGGAATCCTATTCAGATACTTTGCCCGCATATCTTCTGAATGATGTCTCGGCAGGGAAAATAATAAAATTTAAAAAGACCCGTTTTGAATTGCGTTTCAGGGTTAACAACCTTTTCGACGAAAATTATCAGGCGGTACTGTGGCGTGCTATGCCGGGTCGTAATTACGAATTATCAGTCAAGTTTAATTTAAATTAATAAAAATCATGAAAAAACTAATCATTCTTGCTCTTGCCATTATCGGAATAATGGCGGCATCCTGTAAAAAAGACAACAACGATTCCAAGGATAATACGCTGGGTAACGGTGTTTTTATCCTGAATCAGGGCAATTTCAATTCGGCCAACGCGACGTTGTCTTATTTCGACCCGTCCGGGAATACCATCACCAACGACGTGTTCTTCAACGTGAATAAGGTTCCGTTGGGTGATGTGGCGCAGAGTATTACTTCCTCGGGAAACACATCTTACATCGTGGTTAACAATTCCGGCCTTATTTATGCCATTGACAACCGCAATGCCAAGATATTGGGCTCAATTACAGGGCTGGCTTCTCCACGGGTTATGCTGATCATTGATCAGAACAAAGCCTACGTCAGCGACCTTTCTTCCACCCGCATTGCCGTGGTTAACCCGTCAACTTATCAGGTTATTGATTCGATTGAAGTGGGCAGGACAACCGAAGGCATGGTCATGGTGGGCACGGAAGTGTTTGCAGCCAACTGGTCGGCTTTCGGGCAGACGGTTAAAAATGACAAAGTGGTAGTGATCAATTCACTGAATGACGTCGTAACGGATACCATCCGGGTGGGTATTGAACCCAATAGTCTGGTCGTGGATAAATACGAATTCGTCTGGGTTTTGTGTAGCGGCGGTTATGATAACCAGGAAATCCCTTCACTGTGGAAAATTGATCCCAGGACGCATCTCGTAGTTGACACCGTAGTCTTCGACACAATCACCTCAAGCCCCGATAATCTCAACATTAACGGCACGGGTGATCTGTTGTATTATCTCAACCAGGGGATTTACAAATTCAGCATTGATTCGGTAGCACTGGATACCGTACCCTTTATCGAAGAGCGCAAAGACAGGCATTTTAAATACCTTGGCGTTGATCCTGTTTCGGGTGATATTTATGCTTCCGACCCGCTTGATTACCAGACAAACGGCATCATTTACAGGTATAGGGATACCGGTGTCCTGCTTTCAAAAAATGAAGCAGGACTTATCCCCGGCGCTTTCGGGTTTAATTACCATTAGCCTGCCTGTCTAAAAATATTTATTTTTGCGCAAAATTAAATTTACAGGAATATGAGTGAGAAGATAAATGTAACATGGAAGGATGAGATGGCTTTCGAGACGGAGGTCAACGGATTCAAAATCGTACTTGATGCCGACGAAAAGGTAGGAGGCAAAAACAGGGGGCCGAGGCCAAAGCCGCTTACGCTGGTTTCGCTGGCCGGCTGTACGGCAATGGATGTGATTTCAATCCTGAAAAAAATGAGGGTGAACCCCGATTATTTTAATGTGGAAGTAAGCGGTGAACTCACCGAAGAACATCCGAAATATTACCATACGATCAATCTGCGGTATATTTTCCGGGGCAAAGAGCTGCCCATGGATAAACTTGAGAAAGCCGTCAACCTGTCGCAGGAACGTTATTGCGGAGTGACAGCCATGTTGCAGAAAGCAGCAAAAATTAACCATGAGATCGTGGTTGAAGAATAGTTTGTTCTGATGAACCTTTAAAACCCGGCGGCTTTTGGTTGCCGGGTTTTTTGTTGTTATTCAACCAAGGGTCTGCTGACAAGACCGAGTGAAAAAAGGGAAAAAGCGGCTTTAGCCATTAACGCATTTAGAAAAATTATGAAAGTCTGAATAGTATTTTTCCGTAATATTTCGTTGTCATTTTGAAATTACTATTTTTGTTTTTTATGAAGATATCCGGTAAAAGGGTCGTAATTTTGTTTTCAGCATTGCTGTTCTCGGTGCTGGTTATGCCTTGCCGGGCCCAGGAAAAAAAACTGGCTAAAGAGTTTGTCAAACAGGAAGTCCGGCGAAATATTTTATTGTTACAACCCTCCTTTGTTTATAAAACCTCGTTGAAGACATATATTCTCGATTCGCTGGGAATCAAGGACAAGACGCTTTTCGATTCCGTATTGATGGCCAATTCGGTTATCCTGAAACACATTGACGATTCATTGTTTATTGCCAATTATATGGCCGGGCTGAAAAAAGAATTGAAGAAATTCCGGTTTAGCGTTTATGATGAAAACCGGACGGCTGATTTTATGAATGCCGATAGTAATTCCTACATCGTAAATGTTGCACAAATTGAACTGGAAGAAGACCTCTTTCCTTACCGGGATGCCACTGTATATGAAAACATTGAATATTATCACGATCATTTGCTGAACTCACTTACGGTGGATTCCTGGTTTGAGATCAGTGAGGTAAATACTGAAAAAAATGACAGGCAGGTTTATTATGCCAGCGATGCCATTATGGATGATATTCACGGGGAATTTACTTATGATGTGTTCTCCGATGAAATAAAATATTTTTATACTATTGACTCGTTAACGGTTAAAGATGTTTATACTTTTGCCTACCAGCTTGGCCGGACTTATGCGGCTTATACCTTTGATCTGATCATGAATACGTACATCGGCAGTAGTATCCCCAACGGCAGACAAGCAACGCACTATCTGCGTTTCCATCAGGTTCACCATAAAAGTTTCCAAGCCGGTTATGACCGGTTCGTG
>CAZMOS010000171.1:0-7105 GCA_964567945.1 uncultured Lentimicrobiaceae bacterium | reverse complement strand
TACTTATACAGCTCAAATATAAGGTAACTCTCTTCAAGGAATGATATGTATTCCTGGACGGTTGTACCGCTTTTCATGTTGAGTACATTTTTTAATGAGTTGTAACTAATACTGTTTGTGAAGTTTGTAAATAAATATTGCGTGAGGTTTTTAAACTGTATCACGTTTTTTATTTTATATTTTACGATTAAGTCTTTGTAAAGAATATCTTCATAAACCCGCATCAAATATTCATCGTCATCGAATTTTACCATTTCCGGGAACCCGCCTTTCAGGAGATAATGATCAAATATAGCCATAATTTCCGACCGTGTTGCAGAAGAAAGTTTTTGATAGCTTACTCGGGAATAAGAAAGAAGTTCCTTAAATGAAAACGGAAACAGCTCAATCTTAATATAACGTCCGGTCAGGTGTGTTGCCAGTTCAGAAGAAAGAAGTTTTGCATTGCTTCCGGTAATGAAGATTTTATACCCCTCATCAAATATCCTTCTTACGAAGCGTTCCCAGCCATCAACATTTTGTATTTCATCAAAAAATACGACTTTTGATTTTGTATATTTTGCAAAAACCGATAAAAGTGTCTGAAAGTCTGAAACAGTGAAATTTAACAGGCGTTCATCATCAAAATTCAAAAAGGAAAACTGTTCAAACTTCTTCATTAATTGTAAAAGCAGTGTTGATTTACCGCTTCTGCGGATACCCGAAATGACTGTTATTTGTTTTGTAGAAATCACTTTGTCGTAATCAATATCCCGGGGGTGCCCTTCCTCTTTTTTTTCAAGTGCTTCCCTTTGGTCTAAAACAATCGTTTCGATAAATTCCCTTTTCATAATAAATATTTTTTCCAGTTTTACCGTGCAAATATATAAAATATCACCATTGCTAATGGTAATATGTGAATATTTTTCCCGACCTTGCAGGAGCTTTCAGCGGGTCGAAAAAGGGCTTCAATAAAAAAATATGGTTTTATCTTTACCCGGGCACCAGTCTCGCTTACCCACAAGGCTTGGCGGGAAGACTGGCGCTAGTTGGCGTCGGAGAGGATTTGTTTCATTGATTTATTTTGCCAATAAGTTTCTTAATCTATTCGGAACCTATCGAAGTCTTCCGTTTTGTTTTCGTTTTCAGTTTTAGTTTGTATTTCTTTACGCTTGGAAGCAAAGGCTATAATTAACCCCTCTGGCACAGGTCTTGTGTGCTGGCTTTGCACGCCGCCGACCTGGGCCAAAGCCAATCCGGCAAATCTAATTCTGTCTCTCATTTTTCAAAAATAAAAATATCAGCTCAATAAAAAAAGGCTGCTCACAAATCATTCATCAACAGCCTTTTTTAAAATGTTTAATTCCCGGTTTTATTCCCTTGCCCCAACAGGCAAAACGGTTTTTCCCTGCGTTTCGTTGATCACTTCGGCCATGGCAAGGTAAATGGCTGATAAACCGCAGAATATTCCTTCATATCCGGCAACAATACCCACGATTTCCGAGCCGGTCCAATGTTCAATGGCAAGAAGAAAAAAGAGTACCCACAATGTGAAAAACACGGTTTGCAGGGCACGGTTTTTCCCGAAGGTACCGATCCACATAAAAAATGTGAAAAGTCCCCACATAAAAAGATACCAGCTCATGAATCCGGCAGGTGGTCCTTGTTTCCATCCGAGCGTGGGAAAAACGATCAGGAACACAAGGGTCATCCAGAACAATCCGTAAGAAGTGAAGGCGGTTGTTCCGAAAGTGTTTCCTTTCTTAAACTCCATAATACCTGCTATGACCTGGGCAATGCCTCCGTAAAAAATGCCCATAGCCAGGATCATTGAACCCAATTCGAAAAAACCTGCATTGTGAATATTCAGCAGGACGGTTGTCATACCGAATCCCATCAACCCGAGGGGAGCCGGATTTGCTAATTTATTTTTCATTTTTAATTTGGTTTAATTGGTTTGTTGATTTATTGTGAAAATGTTCAAAAAGCTGAAATTCATAATTTAAAAGGGAATGTGGGCTTTGCCCTTTAATTAAAAATTACCTGACAATCGTGTGAACCACATTCCCTTTAATGAGAAAACTACATTAATTAATTTGGTTTAATTCCTGTTAACGTTTTACTTCCACTTTGGCTCCCTCAATGATCTCTTCAACAACACCCGGATCAAGCAATGTGGAAGTGTCACCCAGGTTGGATGCATCGCCTTCCCCGATCTTGCGGAGGATACGGCGCATGATCTTTCCCGAACGTGTTTTCGGAAGTCCGCTAACGATCTGAATCACATCAGGACGGGCTATGGGTCCGATGATCTTGGTAACCAGTATTTTGATCTCATTTTCAATGGTTTCCATTTCCGCTTCCGACAGTTCCTCGCAGGTCACATAAGCGTATATACCCTGTCCTTTGATGGCATGCGGATAACCCACAACGGCGGACTCATTGACTTTCGGATGCTGGTTGATGGCGTCTTCCACTTCAGCCGTTCCAATGCGGTGCCCCGAAACGTTGATCACGTCATCAATACGTCCGATGATGCGGTAGTAGCCTTCCTCATCACGCTTGGCGCCGTCGCCGGTAAGATAAAGGCCTTGGAAAGTGGAGAAGTAAGTTTGATAACATCTTTTGTGATCTCCGTATGTGGTGCGCAGCATTCCCGGCCACGGGAATTTGATACACAGGATACCCTCTACTCCGTTTCCTTTTAGTTCGTTGCCTTCCTGGTCCACCAGAATGGGCTGGACACCGGGCAACGGCAGCGTGGCAAAAGATGGTTTTGTGGGTGTTATGCCTGCCAGGGGTGAGATCAGGATGCCGCCGGTCTCGGTCTGCCACCAGGTGTCAACAATCGGGCAGCGGCTTTTTCCAACAAGATCGTGATACCATCTCCAGGCTTCTTCGTTGATGGGCTCTCCTACTGTACCCAGCACCGTTAATGAACTCAGATCATGTTTTGTAACCCATTCGTCACCCTGGGCAATTAAGGCACGGATAGCCGTCGGGGCAGTATAGAACTGGTTGACTTTGTATTTGTCAACAACTTCCCAGAACCTGCCTGCATCAGGAAAAGTAGGAACACCTTCGAACATGACGGATGTGGCTCCGGCAAGCAGCGGACCGTAAACAATGTATGAATGGCCGGTCACCCATCCGATGTCGGCCGTACACCAGTAAATGTCTCCGTCGTTGTATTGAAAAACATTCTTGAATGTGTATTCGGTATAAACCATATAACCTGCGATTGTGTGAACCACACCCTTTGGTTTACCTGTTGATCCTGATGTATAAAGGATAAACAGAACATCTTCCGCATCCATGACTTCGGCCGTATTTTCGGTTCCCACCCCCTCAAGCACATCAGACCACCAGATGTCGCGGTCTTCTTTCCACCGGATGTCCTGGCCGGTACGTTTCAGAACGATATTATATTCAATGGTGGGGCAGTTTTCCAGGGCTTCATCGGCAATGTCTTTCAGGGGAATGATTTTCGATCCGCGGTAACCGCCATCGGAAGTGATCAGGGCTTTTGCCTCGGCATCAATGATCCTGTCGGATAAGGAGGTGGCTGAAAATCCTGCAAAGACAATGGAGTGGATGGCGCCGATCCTGGCACAGGCCAGCATGGCAATGGCCAGCTCGGGAACCATGGGCAAATAAATGGCTACCCTGTCACCCTTTTCAATACCGAGTTTCTTAAGTCCGTTGGCAAACTGTTTTACTTTATCAAACAGTTCACCGTAGGTGAGTCTGATTTCAGGTTCATTGGGGTCATTGGGTTCCCAGATCAGGGCAACCTGGTCTTTGCGCATGAACATGTTCCGTTCGAAAATGTTTTCCGTAATGTTCAGCTTGCCATTAACAAACCATTTGACAACAGGAGCTCCTTCTCCTGTAAAACGCCAGTCAAGTACCTGATCCCATTTTTTGCGCCAAAAATGTGTTTCGGCAATCTGCGCCCAAAACTTATCAGGATCGGCTACGCTTTCCTGATATTTCTCGAGGTATTCTGCAAAACTTGTTATTTTGTTTAACATAATTGTAAAATTTGATAAAGGTTACTATTAAGATCTTGTAAATAAAAAAAACCACTCATTGAACTTATATATTCTATTGAGCAGCCGTTTTTCATATTCATTTAATTTCTATCGTAATATTGATTACGATACCAACAAATATAAACCAAAAACAATGGAATTTCCTACTGATTTTGGTTTTTTCATTAAGTCTAAATAAAATTTGTAATGTAGGGTTAATCAGTTCTTTACAAATAATATCCAACGTGTTTTACAGTCATTATATCCAACAATCTCTTTATTCCTATCTGAAAAAATAAAAAATTCCGTCAGCTTTGTTAATAAATTAACGATAAAAATATCCGCCGGGAATAAAATGACTGTCAACTTTGATAAAAAAATCATCGTATAAAAATTGGATGTAGTTTTGTGAGGAAAACTTTTAAAAAATATGGACGGCATTCCCGATTCAATATATTATCGTGTTTTTATTCATCCTGATTTGAGCCCGGCAAAAGCCATACTGGAGAGTGAGGTATCACATGGACTTGTAAAATTTCAGGAGGATAGTGTTCATTTTATTGAAAGTTCATTTTTAGGCAGCCATCACGTGGAGATGGTTCAGAAAATCAATCCGGTCGTTTATCAGGACTGGATGATATGGAGCTTGTTAGTTTTAACGTTCCTCCTGGCCGTCTTTTGGTTTTATATGCGGGAACAGATATTATCGGTTTTTTCAATATCCGGTAAAAAAAAGTATTCCCGTAAAATCAGGCAATTCAAAGATCAGGAACCGGGTATTCTGATCAAATTGTTTTTTGTTTTTACATATTGGTTTTCTATCAGTTTGTTTATCTTTTTAATGATCAATTATTTTGTTCCTGAACTGGTGACACATCTTAAACTTAACTCTCTTTTATTGATACTTTATATCACAGGAGCTTTTGTAATTTTATTTTTATACCGTTATATTTTTATCGTTGTAATTGGTTTTATTTTTAATACGACCAATATTGCATTTAAACAGCTCAAACTTTATGTGAATACGGATTATGCGACAGGAGTGATTCTCATCCCTTTATTGTTGCTGATTTTACTGGTTAATTATGACTTTTTATTTTACGTGGCACTGTTCTTTGTGCTTATAATTTACCTTGTCAGATGGTTGATGTCGTATAAAATATCAAAAAGTCAACCCGGGTTTTCCTCATTACATTTATTTATGTATCTTTGCACGCTCGAAATGATACCCTTTTTGTTGTTATTAAAAGTGTTGGAATTAAGATTTATTTGAAGAATATAAACGACAAAGGGGGAGAGTGTTTAAGGAAATAAAACGGTTGAAAATTGAAAGTAAAGAACATTCTCGTTTCCCAACCAGAGCCTGCTGATATCGAAAAATCACCTTATGGTGAGCTTTGCAGGAAGTATAATGTGAAAATTGACTTCCATAAATTCATCAAGATAGAAGGGATCAGTGCGAAAGAATTCAGGTTGGCCAAAGGAAGTTTTCATGGCCATACGGCTGTGATATTGACAAGCCGCCATGCTGTGGATCATTTTTTCAGGATGGCCAAAGAGCTTCGATACGAAGTTCCCGATTCATTAAAATATTTCTGTATATCCGAATCAACGGCTTATTATTTGCAAAAATATGTTCAATACAGGAAAAGGAAGATTTTTTACGGAAAACAGAATTTTGCCGACCTACTGGATGTAATTAAAAAACACAGGGAAGAAAAATTCCTGCTACCATCATCCGATATTCATAAACAAAGCATTTTTAAGATGCTTGACGCTGAAAAGATTAATTATACCAAAGCGGTGATTTACAGAACCGTCGCAAGCAACCTGTCGCATCTGGACCTCAACAAATACGATATGATGATCTTTTTCAGCCCGGCAGGTATCCAGTCACTGAAAACCAATTTTCCTGATTATGACCAGGGTGTGCAATTAATTGCTGCTTTTGGAAAAACCACTGCAAAAGCGATCAGAGAAGCCGGCTTGCGTTTAAACATTCCTGCGCCCACACAATCAGCACCTTCCATGTCAATGGCTGTGGAAGAATATCTGGCCAAACTGGCAAAAATGAACCGCAAAAACGGAAGAAACGGACAGAAATAAATTGTGGTTTTCAGTCGACAATCTGCAATCATCAGTCCTCAGTCTTCAGTCTTTAATCTTCAATCACCATTTTCCAATTCCCCATACAACAGCTCTGACTTTTTCATCCGCTGCACTTTTTTGCGCCTACTGTAAGCATTTCATGCTACTCTTTATTCTTCGTATCAATAATTATTGTTACCGGACCGTCATTGGTCAGCGCTACCTGCATCATGGCGCCAAATTCGCCGGTTCCGACCGTTTTGCCCAAATGGATTTCCAATGCTTTTACAAATTGCTCATAAAGGGGAATTGCCGTTTCGGGGCGGGCAGCTCTGATGTACGACGGCCGGTTGCCTTTTTTAGTGCTGGCATGCAACGTAAACTGGCTGACAACAATGGCATCTCCGTCCACATCTGTTACTGACAGGTTCATCACTCCGTTTTCATCACCGAATATACGAAGGCGGGCAATTTTACCCGTTAACCATTCAATATCCTGACCGGTATCTGCTTCTTCAATTCCAAGCAGGATAAGTAAGCCGCTTCCGATATGTGAATGGATTTTGCCGTCAATCAATACCGAGGCTTCGGAAACCCGCTGAATAACTACTCTCATATTTTTGATTTTGACCTTTGCAATTTATTAATTTTACCGAAAATAAATGTCATGGCCAGATTAAGTGTAAATATCAATAAAATTGCCACATTAAGAAATGCAAGGGGAGGGAACCTTCCGGATGTGCAAAAAGCGGCTGTTGATTGCGAGCGGTTTGGGGCACAGGGCATCACCGTTCATCCACGTCCCGACGAACGGCACATCACGCGGAAAGATGTGGAATTACTGAGGCCGTTGATAACGACCGAATTCAATATTGAAGGAAATCCCACACCCGAATTCATCGAACTTGTTTTAAAACAAAAACCCGATCAGGTGACGCTGGTACCGGATGATCCCGGCCAACTCACTTCCGATCATGGATGGGATACGCTGAGACACAGGGATT
>CAZMOS010000170.1:2737-7106 GCA_964567945.1 uncultured Lentimicrobiaceae bacterium | reverse complement strand
AGGTTTCACGCTCAAACTCGTCCTTTTAGCACAGCGTAACGAGGATGCTTTATTCAGGCATTTGTAATGCCCCAACGCCCGCACTCCGCACCTTCTCCCGCAAAACCTGACAGGATAGCCACCCACAGGCTTCCGGGATATCTGTCAGGTTAGCCCGCCATCCAACTTCAACATTTGATATTCAAAATTTAGTATTCGATATTCCCCAATAATTCAACCTTCCAGGTCCCTTCCCACAGGGCTGACTTCGACCTGGAAGGTTTACCCTGCACCCCGCCTCACTTCCACGCCCTGGCGATCAGTCCTGTTCCGGTTTTGTGATTCCCCTTCAGGTCCATGTAGTTCAGAATGAGGACGAACGGGAAAGTGAGCAGGTAATAAAAAGGCAAAACGATAAAGAAAATATAAGAAGCGTTGAGCATGATGATCGGATATTTCATGCTGATCTTCCAGGCAAACTTTCCGGGAGGGCCGTACTGGTAATGCACCTCGGTTTTTGAAAATCCGGCTCTTTTCATTTTGTCCTGAATTTCAGATATCCCGTAGCCGTCACGGACGTGCTCATCAATGAATGACTGACTGCCGTCACCGTCGTGTTCCTCAAGATCGTGATGGTGGACATCGGAGCCGCCCTGATCCGAAGGGGTGGAAACCAAAAGCACACCTCCCTTTTTCAATGATTGATAAAAGTTGCGGAAAACCTTTTCATCTTCCTCGATGTGCTCCATCACATCCACACACAAGATCATGTTGTATTTGTTTTTTTCAACATACTTTGTGAGGTCGGCCACTTGAAAACCAACATTGTTCAGGCCTATCTTTTTGAAAAATGCACTGCAATCGTCAATTTGTTCCTGTTTGACGTCCACGCCTTTGATCGTCCATTCGTTATGTCTGCGGGCGAGGTAATAATCATACTGTCCGAATCCTGAACCGGCGTCCAGAACGGCTTGAGGCCCGGTGGCCTGCTTTTCCCATTGTCTGACGGCTTTTCTCACATGCCACGACCGCAATAGCAACAGGTCGAGCATGCGGTAAAACATTTTTCTGAAAAGGGGAGTAATGTTGAAAAAAACACCCAGTTTGCGTTTTATGGGATCGTATTGCATGTTTGAAGTCAGTTTAATGTTTAATGTTCAAGGTTCAAGGTTTCCTTTTTCCGATTGTTCACTGGTTCGATTGTTCAATGGTTCGATTGTTCACAAATCACTAATCATCAATCACTTCAAAATCTCTTCAATCCGTTCGATATAATCCAACGAATCGTCTTCATAAAAATGAAGTTCGGGGACCGATCTCATCTGGTGTTTTATGCGGTTGCCGAGTTTGCCCCGTATTTCGCCCGCATGTTTTCTGATATTTTCCAGCAACACTTTTTTATCTTTTGTGGCAAACAGACTCAGATAGACTTTTGCGATCAGCAGATCCGGCGTCACGTGGACTTTTGTTACGGTAACCATAGCCCCCCGCGTAACATGGTGAATTTCCCTTTGCATGATCTCACCCAGGTCTTTCTGAATTTGTTTCGATACTCTTTGCTGTCGCTTCGTTTTCATGCCGCAAAAATATTGAATTTTAAAGACCGATGATAATATCAATCTTTCCGCTTAAAATCCCGGAGTTCCTGGTCAATTATTTTCCTGAAATCCCCGTCATTTTTGTGGGGTATCCTCTCATATCCACTGATCGTTTCCAGATATTTTTTCATTGCCGGCAACGCTTCGTTAAATCCTTTCAATCCCAATTCTTTGTAAATCCGGGCAACTTCTTTCAGCTTATCATTTTCAAGTTCCTGAAAATCAACTTCCACCAACTGGCCTTCGGGGATCAGAAGCTTATCTTCATCATATTTTTCATGCAGCAACTTGTATAACCTGATGATCTCCCGGTCAAGATGCCCGCGGTCATAATCCTGTAATGTGATTCCCGCATCCACTTCATGGACAAAATTCCTGAAAGACGTAAGCGTATCATACCCGTTGCGTTGCAGATATATAAAACGGGCACCAGGAAACATTTCCAGCAGGATTTTTATCCTGAATGTGTTGGAAGGGCTTTTTGAAACAAAACATTTCCCGCTGGTATTGACCATGGCCGTTTTGATCAGCCTTAGATATTCTCTTTTCCATTTTTTCAAATCATCATCCGTCAAATTTTTAAATAACAGACTCTCGTTAATGATCTTTTCGGTATCATCGGGAAAATAAAAAAAGTTGTAAAAACTGTAAGGTTGCATATTTCCGAGAGCGATCTCTTCCTCTTGCGGATAGTCAAAATCAAACTTCATGTTATCGCCCGGACGTGCTTCAGGCAAAAGAGGGGTCATCAGGGGTTTAAGCCACAGTTGATTCATCATGACATGGTTAGGGAATACCGAATGAAATGTTGTAACGTATGCGAAAAGAGGATTCTGGCAAAGTAAATTGTGCAGTAAAGTGGTTCCCGATCTCCAGAATCCGATGATAAAAACCGGAGGATGCTGAATCTCTGAATGTTCAAGAATGTAATTTTGTTTTTTCTTTTCAATTGATGCAAACAAATTCAATATCCGGCATACCCATTTTGAAAAGTAATACTTCCTGCGGTAGTTTTTATCAATCCTGAATTTACGGGTTACGGTAATAAAATTGGAGTAGTAACTCCCGATTAACGTATTAACCGGAAAGCGAAATTTTTTTTTCCTGAATACTGGTTTATGCATCGCTGCAAATGTAAAAAGCCCCTTTTATCAAAACAAGGAAAACCTGAAAATCTTTCTTTTATTAAAAGACATATTTCCTGACAGCAGGGCATTGTATTTTTATTATCGTAAATTTGTGTATTCATAAAACAAAATATTGATCTTTTCAGAAAAAATTAAAGAGCTGGCACATAATATGTTACCGGATATAATTGAAATCCGGCGCAGTTTACATGCCCATCCTGAATTGAGCTACCATGAGAAAAACACGGCAGATATGATTTCTGCGTGGCTTACTGAACGGGGTATCTCACACCGTAAAAATGTGGGCGGCTATGGCATTGCCGGGTTAATCGAAGGGAAAAATCCCGGTAAAAGAGTCATTGCCCTCCGTGCCGACATGGATGCCCTGCCCGTCAGTGAAGAAAACCGGGCTGAATACAAATCGCAAAATCCTGGGGTAATGCATGCCTGCGGCCACGATGTGCACATGGCCTGCCTGCTGGGTGCTGCAACGATCCTGAATGAACTGAAAGACAATTTTGAAGGAACCGTAAAACTTATTTTCCAGCCCGCCGAAGAAAAAGCTCCCGGCGGTGCATTGAAGATGATCGAAGAGGGTGTGCTGGAGAACCCCGGAGTAAATGCCATCTTCGGACAGCACGTCTTTCCCGATCTGGAAGCGGGGAAGGTGGGATTCAGAAGCGGAAAATATATGGCTTCTTCCGATGAGATCAGTTTGTTCGTTCACGGAAAAGGAGGCCATGCCGCCATGCCGGATAAAATTGATGACACGGTACTGGCTACAGCCCATATTTTAACTGCTTTGCAACGCATAGTAAGCCGGGCTGCCAACCCGATGACACCCTCGGTTTTATCTTTCGGGCAGATCATAACCGACGGAGGAGCCATGAATGTTATCCCGGGAAAAGTTTCGGTTCACGGCACTTTCAGAACCTTTGACGAACAGTGGCGCAAAAAAGCACATAAACTGATTGCAGATGTAGCCCGAAACACGGCGAAAGCGTACGGCTGCATCTGCGAAGCCGTGGTTGAAAAAGGATATCCTTTTCTTGTTAATGACGAACAACTTACACAGCAGGCAAGGCAGGCCGCCATCGAATTTATCAGTAAAGAAAATGTGGTGGAACTTGAACCCAGGATGACCGCTGAAGATTTTGCACATTATTCGCATATTGTTCCTGCCTGTTTTTACCGTCTGGGAACCGGCAACAGGAAAAAGGGTATCGTTTCCGGCCTCCACACACCCACCTTTGATGTGGACGAAAGCAGCCTGGAAACCGGAACAGGACTGATGGCATGGCTGGCTTTTGAGCAGTTGACAAGACAAAGGACAAAAGACAAAGGACAAAAGACAAAAGACCATAAGACATAAGACAAAAGACTTAAGACATGAAATATGGAAGGCCATAAAGTTGAATAAATTAATAAATGAAACAACGATTCTCTCCCCCCTTGGGGGAGACACAGAGGGGGCCAGAAATGAAACATAGAAATCAATAAATAACACAACAACCCTTCTCCCCCTCAGGGGGAGATGTCCGTCAACTGACGGATAGAGGGGTCAAACTCAAAACTCTATGCTTGTAGAAGGCAAATCATATCAAACTGTCTGGATGGAAGAAACATCCGTCTTTATAATCCAGCAGAATCTGCTGCCCTTTGAGT
>CAZMOS010000170.1:0-2637 GCA_964567945.1 uncultured Lentimicrobiaceae bacterium | reverse complement strand
TGGATGGAAGAAACATCCGTCTTTATAATCCAGCAGAATCTGCTGCCCTTTGAGTTTAAAATACACGAATGCAAAACTTACTGGGACACCTGCATGGCCATAACGGATATGACGGTACGGGGAGCGGGAGCCATTGGCGCCGCCGCCGGCTATGCCATGGCGCAGGCCTTTCTGATGTCGAGGAAAAAAACAAAAGCCATCACCATCCGTGAAGCCAGGGCAGACATTGAAAATACCAGGCCGACGGCAAAAAACTTATTCTACGCCGTCGAAAGAGTTTATCAGGCCGGGTTGATCTCTCCTGAAAATGCCCTGATAGAAGCCCAGAAAGTGGCCGCTGAAGATGCCCGCGATTCCAAAAAAATAGGAGAGTACGGCAGTGAACTTTTTGGTAAAAAAACCAGCATCCTTACTCATTGCAATGCCGGCTGGCTGGCTTTTGTGGATTACGGTACAGCACTGGCTCCGGTTTATCTGGCCAGGAGGCAGGGTAAGGAGGTATTTGTCTATGTTGACGAAACACGCCCGCGCAGCCAGGGAGCACGTCTGACAGCATGGGAACTGCACAACGACAATGTGCCGCATGTGATCATTCCCGACAATGCTGCAGCCACACTGATGGCCGACGGAAAAATTGACATGGTCATTGTCGGAGCTGACCGTATTGCAGCCAACGGAGATGTGGCCAACAAAATCGGAACACTGGAAAAGGCGATCTTGGCCAAAGAGTACAAAATTCCATTTTATGTGGCCGCACCGTTATCCACTTTCGATAAAGATTGTAAAACGGGAAAAGACATCCCCATCGAGTACCGTAGTCCTGAAGAAGTATTGTACCAAACAGGAATAGATGCCAACAACAACAAAGTGAAAGTGCTGGTCTGTTCGCCGGGATCGGATGCCCTGAATCCGGCTTTCGACATTACCCCCGCAAAATACATTACAGGAATTATAACAGAACACGGTATCATCAAAGCACACCACCGGGCAATCACTAAATTGTTGACGGAGAATGAATGATAACCAGGATAACCGTTGCAACTGGCCGGGCAGCGATCCGTTAATGATCCGGTATCATGATGAAGAGTGGGGCGTGCCGGTACATGACGACCGTAAGTTGTTTGAGTTCATGGTGCTGGACGCGTTTCAGGCCGGGTTGAGTTGGTCAATCGTTTTGAAGAAACGCGAGAATTTCAGAAAAGTGCTGGATAATTTCCAACCAGATGTCATCGCATCCTACAGTGAAGCTAAAATTCAGAATCTTTTGATGGACTCCGGTATTATCCGAAACAAATTGAAAATAAGGGCAACAGTCAGCAATGCGCAAAAATTTTTGGAGGTACAAAAAGAATTTGGCAGTTTCGATCAATATATCTGGCAGTTTACCGGTGGGATTACGGTGGCCGGTTCGTGGAAAACTTTAAACGAAATCCCGGTAAGGAGTAAAGAGTCCGACGCCATGAGCCATGACCTGAAAAAAAGAGGGTTTAAATTTGTGGGAAGCACCATTTGTTATGCTTTTATGCAGGCAGCCGGTATGGTGAATGATCATTTGACAACCTGTTTCAGGTATAATGAGATCAACGAAATGGTTTACAAATAATACCCACGCAGATGAAATTCCTGTCTGAATAATACAAATTGAGCAGCGAAACTCCGGCATTTCAAATCCGGGTAGCTGTTACTCACCTGTAATTGATTTTTTCTACCACAATCTTATTGTCTTTAGTTAAATAAAACAGCTTGTCAGCAGAATAAAAGCGCATGTCGGTTTTAATGGAATCTATCGGAATGAAAACTTCCAATCTTTTGATCAGACTCTTATCATTTCTATCTATATCGGCGACGTAATACTTGCCTGACTTTTCATACAAAACCTGTATGGATTTCTCTGACACATAAGCATCAAAGATTCTGAAAGTGTATTCAAATTTCAACAAACTAACATCCTGATCCGGAAACTCAAATTGTAAACTGACACTATCGAGAGGAAGCAGGTTGATGTGATTATTATCTGAATCATAATACGAAAGACTGTATTGTAAAAAGATAAAAGGATTAGCAGAGATCAATACTTTTCTTAAACTCTTGAACTTACCGGCCGGAAGGTATTCCACAGGAATTTTATAAGCAGGAAATCCTGAAAAGACCAGTCGTTCATGCTTTAAAGTAAATTTTCCAAAAAGATACTGATCATCAATAGTCCTGTTAACATTTGCCAATTGAATATAATAATCCTGATCGTATTCGGAAAAAAATCCGGGATAAACAACGTAGTCTTTGGGAATTGTTTTTTCATCAATCTGCAATATGGTGTATTTATCAGGATTTTTGAAAATAATAACACCGGTTTTATAAATCATTCCAGGATTACCATTTTTTTCTTCAATGTTGGGGGCTAAAATAAAAGAGGCCATCATATCTTTGCCGAATGTGGAACTGAATTTCATCTTGTCCATATTCGCACTTTTTAAAATTTTCCTGTATTTGGAAAACATTTCGAAACATAAAGTATCACCTGATATTTTATTAAAATTTGATTCTGTTGTAAGATCTCTTGCTTTACTAACACTCACTTTATTATCGCCAAATTTGTTTACAAAAATACAGTTCCCAAATTTGGGGTCGGTAATAAAG
>CAZMOS010000169.1:0-7221 GCA_964567945.1 uncultured Lentimicrobiaceae bacterium | reverse complement strand
TGCCTGATCGTCTCCTTGGAAAATTGTAAATCAGTCACTTGCACAGATACTTTTATCTTTTATCTTTCTACTTTTATCTTGTGTGTTTTATAATTATCTTTGCAGCCGTTTTTGAAACGAGAATTTCGGTTGTCTTTAAGGTTTTGATTCACGCAGAGACGCAGAGACGCAGAGGTATAGAGATTTTGGTCCGGTAGCTCAGCTGGATAGAGCAGCAGCCTTCTAAGCTGCGGGTCGTGGGTTCGAATCCCGCCCGGATCACAGATAAGAGCAGAAGTGCCCGGTTTGAAAGAGCCGGGCTTTTGGAGACTATCAGGTTAGTATCCGCACCTCGCAACCCGTACCCTGGAAACCGTCCCCTGCACCCCGTCTCACCTTACCAATCCTGGCTCAGGTCTTGTGAATCAGCCTTGTGCGCAGCAGACCTGGGCCGAAGCCAAAAAACTTTCCTTAACGATTCTTATAGTTCAGATCTATAAAACATCGCCCAGGTCTCTCCAACGTATTAGCTGAGCGGGAAGACTCGAGCGAGGGACGAAAATTTCAGTGCCGTTCGTTATCGCTGTCAATGATCTGACAACTGATGATATGATCATTTTGGTTGTCCAGCCTGATATTTAACCAGTCGTTGTATATCAGTTGGTTTCCGCCGCTGGAGAATTCTTTTTTCTTATCGGGAAAGCCGATGGAGAAATGTAATGCCGCAACGGACATGCCTTTAAAAACTGCTCCGATCTTAATGGCATTGATCTCTTCCTGTGTCAGGTAATCCGGTATTTCGGTTTCCATTCTGATGTCTTTTGCAATGGTTTCCGACAGATGCTCATAGTCATCCAGATATAACTCCTTTTCAGCATTGGAGTAAGAAAGATAAACATGATCCTTCGCATCCTTCAGTTTCAGGATGATTATATTTTTTTGAGGAATAAATTTTGAAGCCACAATGATCAATGGTTCCAGCCGGGGAAAATCCCTGGCCATCATAATATGATTATCCGACAGCATATCATCTATGTTGGCAATCGGTTTGAAAACACGTGAATAGCAGGTGGCATAAACAGTATCTCCGTTGATCGTTGAAATAAAACCGGCGAGTGTCTTTTCCCGGGCTTCACGATGGCTGACCAGTTCGATTTTGTAATCCAGCGTACTTTGGTAAGTAGTTATCAGGGCAATTTTTCCATCACTGAACCTGACCACAATTTCAAAAAACGGATTGACCATCAGGGAGACGTCTGTCTTTTCGCCGAAAGCATTGGTTTTTTCAATTATCTCTTCTCTTTCTTTTTTATTGAGTTGTATAGCAATGATCTCTGCTTCCCGGCCAATATATGTTACCGGTATATATTTCAGCACATCATATACATAATAGTCTCCGTTTTGTTTTGCTTCATTCCAGTCAAATTGTTTTCCATTTCTGACAAATAATGTTTTGACAATCACACGTTTTCCGGAATATTTCTTTTGCAGTTCAGCCATAGAGAGTTCATTCTCCTGACCAAAGGCACAGGTTACAAGATTTAAAATGAAGAAGATCAGGAATAATATTACCCTCATAATCTTTATAATTAGATATTATATTATACTGTTTTTTCATGGTAACTGTTTCGTCAGGTCTTCCTCAAAGCCGTTTTAAAATCACCACGATGCCCCTTCCTGTTTGATTTGCGACCCGTATATGTTGGTCATTCGAGCCGGCGTTGGGTTTTCTATCGGGAAATTGGAATTCATCAAAATTTATAGACAGGTTTTCTTTAACAACGAAGGGGCCGGTCAGCATCTTGCTGACCGAACCCCTTCTCTCCCAATTGCAACAGATTTTTAATACTGTTATAATCGCCCTACTACTACATCTTTATAAACTTTTTGTGTCCTGTAAATGTTCCTTTATTGGTGTTCGTTTGTACTTTGATCACATAAAATCCGCTTGAAAGCTGACTTGCGGGATAGATAACAGTATGGTTGCCATTATCCCCGAACCGGTTTGTCAAACGCGCCACTTCATGCCCGCTGATGTCGGAAATGATGATAGTAGCTTCTCCGGCAGGGCTGTTGAAAGCAATGGCCAGTTTGTTGTTTACCGGGTTAGGATAACAGCTCAGCTCGATGACCTGTGCTATGCTTTCTCCGATACCGGTAACCGATCCGGCCAGAGAGCAAACGTAAGTCCCGAACGGCTGGTATTCAGCGGTACCTGCTATTTCAATATCTTCAAGTTCAACGGGATTACTCATGTGTGTACTCATGTATTTGAATGTAAGCAGGTCACCCGGCAAATATCCGTCAAGTGCTTCTGTGGTCGGATCGTCCATCGTGGCTGTCATTATGACGTACATTCCTTCTTCATCTCTTGTTATGACTCCGGCACCCACACAAATTCCATTATCAAAGACCGCAATCTCGTCCCCTTCGTTAACAGGCATATTGTTGATGTTGATGTCATTTACAACAATGTTCATAGGCTTGTAGGGGTTGCCTTCAAACGGCACATTGAACAGTACCGGTTCGGGAGCCGTATTGTTATGTGTGATCAGGTTTGAAGCGGCCGGATAATCAAGTGTAAGGGTTGTAGTGTCCGATACTTTGATGTAATAGCCTTCTCCAGGTGCAAAGCTGCCGATGGTATTTATCCAGCCATAACCTTCTATGTTTTGGATGAAACCACCTGTTTCATCAATCACTTTGATCAGGAGGCCCGAATCAATGAGCGGCTGCACGGCCGTAATGGCATTCTGGCTTTCATTTAGCGGGTATCCCATGATGTTCCATCCGGTGATCAAAGGGATGTCATAGAATGACAACTGAGGCGTTCCTGTAACCTGTAACTGTGTGGCAGTATCAACTTTCACATAATAACCTTCGGTCAGGGCCATATCACCTATGGAGTTGATCCATCCCACACCCGGAATATATTGCACAAATCCCCCGACTTCGTCAATGATCTTGATCAGTTCACCCGAACTGACAAGCGGATCATAGATATTCAGTATATTCATCGTATCCGGTGTGACAAAGAAAGAGTTGATATTCCATCCTGCGATCAACTGAATAGTCTGTGTGGTATCCTGTGGAAGGGTGGTAAAAGTAACCGGTCCTACCCAGTTGCTGTAATATCCCCATTCGTTGGCTGACCTCACGTACCAGTCATAGGTGGTATATCCGCTCAGGCCGGAAAAAGTGTAAGGATTATCAGTGACACTGACCGGCGTAAACCCGGTTGTATCGAAACCTGATATATCAAGCATGATCTGCCAGGTTGTATTGGTTCCGTTTTCCGTCCACGACAGGTCGGCTGAAGAATCTGTAACGTTGTCTGCCAGCAATCCTGAAGGATCGGGGCAATACATATCAACCGGTCCCGGCATGATTGAGTCCAGAAAAAGTAATGTTTCATTTTTATATGCTGTGGGCATGGCGTGTCCACCCGTATAGCTGATAAAATCGTAAGTCAGACCCAGGGTGTCCAAAGTGTCTTTCAAAGCCAGATTAGGCTGATAAAAATACAGTTCGTCACTGCTGCCACAACCGAAAAGGATTGCTACGCTGTCAGACGGAGATATTGACTGGACAAGTGTGGTAACTTGTCCGGAGTACCATTTCTCAAATACCGTATCAATAAGGCTTCCCTGTTGGTCGAAGGGAAATTCCACGATCTGTGGTGTCACATAATCCTGCGGGCTGTTCAGGTTCGGCGACCATGCACCCGAACCCAGAAACATCATTTTTGTGTAACTGCCCGTATTGTTGTAATCATAAGAATAAGGAGGACCTGAGTTTTCAGATTTAACTTTAGTCTGATAATCACTGATGATCAACTCCATATTGGCAGGAGCCGCATAAGCCGACAGGGCACAGAATTTGTCGTTGTGCAAACTGCCGTATCTGAAAGCACCGTAGGCGCCCATTGAATGTCCGAACAAGCTGCGATAGTCCCTTGCCGGAACCGTCCGGTAGGTGGTATCCAGCCAGGCGATCAGGTCATTGACCATGTAATCCTCAAAATTTCCCCATACGGGTGAATTTACATACATACTTCCATCAAAAGGAGTGGTGTAGTTGCTGGCGCAAACCATGATCACAGGATCAATCTCCCCGTTGTTTATTTTTTGCTCGGTATAGCTAACGATATTAGCCAGATCATTTTGACTTCCACCCCAGCCATGCAGGTAAAAGATCACAGGATAATGCATCGTAGTATCATTATAATAACCCGGGGGCAGATAAACATCCACATACCTGGTTTGGTCCAGAGACGGGCTATAAAATGAATCATCTATTACGGTTTGCCCGGAAACCGTGCCCTGAACAAAGATTCCCGATACCAGAGCGGGGATCAATAACCGTAAAAATATTTTTTGTAACATGGCCGTAACATTTTAAGGTTGTTACTTTCAAATAGTTCATACGATTTCCGGGCAATAAGGTTTCTAAAATCATAAGTAAATTGAAAAAAATTCTGAAAAAAAGATATCTGTTGATAAGCAGTTAGTTAAGATGGATATTATTTGTTAAAATGAGTTTAGTTCAAAAAGTATTACCTGACCGGCGATTTCTATTCCCGGTCCTGCCGGTTCAATATCAAAAGAAGGAATGGAAAAATAAGGTTTAATAAAAAAAACCAGCCTGAATGCACAGGCTGGTTTATTGATATAAAATGAAATACTGATTAATTTATATAAACCTTTTTTGCTGCAATATATGTTGTACTTTTTACCTTCACCACATAATACCCTTGATTACCATTGAAAGGAATCCTGTTTAAGGTGGCAGGATAAGCCGTTGTTTTCAAAATTTTCCTGCCAAGCATATCATAGATCAGGACTTCTTTTTTCTCTTTGGAAATTTCTCCTTCGCTGCGGATGTAAATGGCGTTATCAAAGGCATAAACATGCAGACCTGTTTCGACAGGTTTATCTTCGTTTCCTGTTATGGTCTGGTTAAAATACAGGATGAAACGTTCCGGTTCATCATCAACTGTGGCGTTGAATTCGTAAACAGGATTTTCAACCAAATCCTGAACATCACCTGTAACAAGGTCTTCGAGCAAAACTGTGGTTTCGGGAAGATATTCCAGGTTGGCAGTGAGGGTTTGTTCTCCGTTCATGCCTGCTTTGAAACCTATTTTTACCTCGGTACCTTCTGCCGGTATAACCGGTAAGCCGTTTATTCCCAGTTCTTCCCCTGCCTGGATGGAATAGATCTGGGGCGCATTGCCCGAAAAGGAGAACATCTTCCGCGTGTCATAAATGTCAAATCCTTCCGTGGCGCCTTCAAGGAAAGCGATATTGGTTTCGTTGCTGCCTCCATCATTCATCACCTGTAATGAAATATGGACAGGCGTATCGTTTGTAGCCTGCATGCTTTTATAATAGCCCTGTGTGGAATGAACCCTTGCATCCATTGGAATGGTAATAGAAGGGGAGGGGCCTGTTGCCTGGATGAAGAATCCCTGCCCCATGGGAATGATCCCGTTCGTCAGCGACCCCAGGGTTGTGGCTGTATTGTAATCGGCATAGGTTCCGGCCCCGTCACTCCACACCCAGAATGAGGTAGAAACATCGGTGGATGTCCATGTTCCGTTATCCAGGTCCAGCGGACTGGCATACGGATTACCGATTAAGTTATAACCGAAATTTGATTGGGGTGTTCCTGTTGTGTAGCTCAAAGCAGGGGTTGTAGTAGTTGTCAGGGTAAGATCGGCAGTCTGTAGCGGCCCGGTAAAATTGGCAATTACATTGTATCCGTTATCTACCCATACTTCGAAACCTGCTCCCGGCGGCATGGCTGTGGCCGGGTCTGTAATGTAAGTCCTGCTGTTATCCGGTTCATTGTAAACACGCAGCCACACATCGGGATTGCCGTTAAAATACAAACTATTGACAGTCTGGTTGTTTGCAGATGCGGAAATATCGTGCCATTTCCCGCCGGTAATGTAACGCTGAACGGTAGAATTACCGTTTACGGTAAGATATTGATCACCAAGAATTGAAGCATCACCCGATGAATTGGATTCGATGGTGATGTTGTTGCATTCTACAGAGGATGTTAATGTGGGATAATTTGTAACTCCCGTTGTTGGGATGATCACATCTGCCCCGGCGTTGGGGATTAATCCGGTGTTCCAGTTGGATGTGTTATTCCAGTCACCGTCACTGGAGCCGGTCCACGTGTCGGCCGAATATCCTTTGATTAAAGTCAGTATAGCAGACCCTCCCGATGTGTAAACTGAATCTGACGAAGAGGAATAGCTTCTTTCTATCAAAGTGATTTCTTTTGACTGGCTTGAATCCCAAAGGCGGTAAATGATGGAATCACCGGGTGTAAACCCCCCATTGCCATCGTCTTCACCGGCTGAAAAAGTAAAGGGCGGCGTTGTACTTGTAATTATTTTAACACCAACACAAACTTCATTACCTGTTCCATCTACATCAAATACTGCAATTTCGTCACTGACATCAATATTGATGCCGTCAATATTGGTTGACAATACCACAAAACTCATCCAGTATTGTGGATTCTGATCTCCCCAAACCGGCTGAAAATGCTGAGAAAATCCAACTGTACTCAGAAATAAGAGCACAATGAGGAGAATGATTTTTTTTGACTGTTTTTCCATGTTGTTGCAATTTAGGGTTTGAAAAAACTTCCTGACAGTCTTTTCCGTTTCCATTGGTTATTTCAGTCTGTTCAATATACTCTCACGAATTTTTTTCAAAAAGGTTTCATTATCAGGCAGAAAAATTCAAAAAAGTAACGGTGACTGAAGTCGCCGGGTCAGTAATCATTTGGAAAAGGCTTAAAAACGGCGACCGAAGTCACCTGTACATATAAGTTAATGAAACGGCGACAAAAGTCATCTGTACATATAGGTTAAAGAAACGGCGACTAAAGTCACCTGTAGGTTTAGGTTAATGATAGATATCACCGAACGCTTCTTCGATGGTAGGGTATTGAAACTGAAAACCTGCCTCCATTAGGCGTTTGGGTATGATCTTCAGTCCGCCCAATAGTAATTCACCGGCCATAGGGCCCATCATCATTTTCAGGAAAGAAGCAGGTGTGGTTATCGCCGTAGGACGGTGAATCGCCTTGCCCAGCGCTTTGGCGAATTCTTTCTGCCTGACCGGATTGGGTGCCGTCAGGTTAAATGCTCCGGAAGCCGATTCTTTTTCCAGCAGAAAACGTATGGCCCTGACTTCATCAAGAATGTGTATCCACGAA
>CAZMOS010000168.1:0-7342 GCA_964567945.1 uncultured Lentimicrobiaceae bacterium | reverse complement strand
TTTAAACTGTTTCGGGCCGGGTGTCGCTTCCTCAATGCGCTCACTGTAAACCACTTTTCCGACCATATCTGTAATACTGATATTTACCGGTGTGTAATCCGAAAGGGAAAAATCAACATTCAGCACACCGGACGCCGGGTTGGGAAATACATTTACCTCACTGATCATTTTCTGTTCGTTGATCCCGACGATGTTATACTGGAACTCATTTCTTTCAATACTTCCGAAATCACTTCCTTCAAATATGATGTTGCTGCCGCCGTAAACCAGGGCATAATAATCCGTGCCGTTGCCGCCGGCATCGTGGATAACAAACTGGAAACAATCGCTGTAATCCAGTTCTATCGGAATAATCAACTGCCCCGGCGTGTCGTAAGGACCGCCATCCTGAACAACGTCACCGTTTGAATTATAGATCTCCCATGTGGTTTCCTCGGGATGATCATCCAGAATAAGTGCCAGAACCACATTCCCCGATATTAATTCCGCTTCATACATGGGCAGGCTCGAAGTGTTGTTGGAGGGGTAATCGTCAGTGGCGCCGTTGGGATTGTCGCAGGAGATCACAACATGGTTGGTATCCTGAACCGTGAAATCAAGTGTTGAAAGCTGGATTTCGGCTGTTTCAAGAAAAGCGAGGTCGCCCGTCCATTCATAGGTTTGCTGCTCACCGTCATTCACAGAATAATGTAACGTAAATGAGGTCAGGTCAGTGCTGCCGTTGTTGCGGATGACGACAATTGGTGTTACGGAACCGCTGCAGTTATAAGTCGTAACATCCATCACATTTAGAATTTCGGCGTCAAGCGCATAAACCGGTGTGATGGGGTCGGTACTGCTGTTGGCAGCCTGAAAAATTTCTTTGGTATTGTGATTCTGAACAAAACATACGGCAGCCAGTTCGTTATTATCGTAAACATTTTCCAGCGCCCACGAATTTTGTAAGATAACATAATCCCCGTCATCCATCGAGGAAGGCATGGAAGCACCTCCCTGACCCGGCAACAGCTTTTTCATGACATTATAAAAATCTTTCTCACCGTTGGTGCCGGGTGGTGAGTTAAAGTGAATATGCTTTTCGATAACAACCACATGAGTTACCAGGTTTCCGCTTACCTGGTCGGTGGCATGCACAAGTGTTGTCAGGTATATCGTGTCCTCATCCGGGGAAAGTTCCTGATACACCTGTATTTCAAAAGGTGACGGCACGGCGGCGGCATTGTTGATCAGCGATTGTGAAACCTGATAAGGTTGTCCATCAAAATAAATTCCGTCAATCATCACGTGAGGCACACTGTTCACTCCGTAATAATTGGTGCGGTTGGCATTGTCGGCTTTGTTGTCCAGATACATCGGGTCATTCCCCGGAGCCGGCCACCAGACATGGTATTTGATGGATGTAATGATGTCGGAGTTGGATTGCAGTAAAGCGTCAAAAGCCGGATTTTGCTGTCCGCAGGGCCAGCAGGTTGCACTGGTACATTCTTCGGCAAGGACCATGCGTTGCGATTGGGATGTCGCCATGACGGTCAGTAAAACACCGATTAGTAAAAGGGTAAACTTTTTCATCTCTTTCTTTTTTAATTAAACCTGATTTGTATGCAAATGTATCAATAATCATTCAAAAATTTCTGATTTTAATATTTTACCAGACATCCAAAAACAAATAAAGTTGTCTGTTAATGATAAATACATCTTTTGTATAAGGTGGAAAACAAAAAAATTTATGAATCCATGTTGTGAATTATTATACCTTTGCAGACCGAATTTAAACGTAACTTTTTGAATTAAATCAGTTATCAACCAATAAATTATTTATAATGAAAAAATTTTTACTCTCATTAATTATTCTGATTTCCGCCGCATCTTTTCTCCCCGCACAGGACCTTTACCTGACCTGGGACGGAGAAAAACTGGGTGATACGGTTTATGTCTGGGGTGAACCCACGATTTCCCAGATTGTATTCGATGCCATTCTTCATAACAATACCAGTAACGGGATGAATGTTCTGGTAGTGAGAGATGAAGTAGAAATGCTTGAAAACACTTTGAGCACTTTTTGCTGGGGAGGATCATGTTACAGCCCGACGGTGGATACTTCATCCAAATACCAGTTTATTCCGGCAGGAGGTTCCAGCGCAGAAGGTGATTTTTCGGGGGATTACATGCCCAATGGCGTCATCGGCACATCAATAGTTAAATATGCTTTTTATAATTTGGATAACCCTGATCAAAGAGTTGAGATTGTTGTCAATTACTGGGCATCACCGCAAGGCATTGCCGAAGAAGCCATGTCAGGAGGCAGCATATCCGAAATTTATCCTAATCCGGCAAATTATTCTGTTAACATTGACTACCAGCTTACGACAAAAGTCAACACGGCCCGTGTCAAGATTTTTAACCTGCTGGGGTCAACCGTAAAAGAAGCTATAATGGAAAGAGGAAGCCACAATCTTAAACTGGATGTTTCCGATCTGAACAACGGGATTTACTTTTATTCCGTTTTGATTAACGGCGATATTTACAAGACAAAAAAACTTGTTATTCAAAGATAAGCCATACATTACAGAATAAAAAAACCCGGCCGGCAATTGACCGGGTTTTTTGTTTCCGTATAAAACTACAGGTTAAACGCTTTTTTCACATCATTCACCATGTTCAGTTCTTCCCAGGCGAAAAATTTGACTTTTTTGACATAAACTTTTTTCCCGTTGGTGCCTGTTTTTTCAACAGAACCGTTATCCTGATAGGCCAGTTCCACTTCTGCTTCATAAGGCTTTCTTCCGAAATGGCCGTACGAAGCAGTTTTTGAGAAAATTGGATATTTCAGCCCGAAACGAGAGATGATCTCATAAGGACTCATTTTGAAAAGTTCTTTTACCTTATCGGCAATTTCATTGTTTGAGAGTGTTTTCCCATTTTCATCTTTAACACGGGCTGTCCCAAAAGTATCTACCAGGAAACCTACGGGTTCATCCACACCAATGGCATAGGCCACCTGTACAAGGACCCTGTCGGCAACGCCTGCAGCTACCAGGTTTTTGGCAATATGTCTTGCTGCATAAGCTGCCGAGCGGTCAACTTTTGAAGCATCTTTTCCCGAGAATGCTCCGCCCCCATGCGCACCGTGACCGCCATACGTATCCACAATAATCTTCCGGCCGGTCAGGCCTGTATCGCCGTGTGGCCCGCCGATAACAAACTTTCCCGTAGGATTAACAAGAAGCTTGTATCCATGGTCGAACAATTCCTGAATACGATCGGGATATTGTTTTTTGACACGCGGGATAAGATATTGCTGAATATCCTTTTTGATCTTTTCCTGCATGGCTTTTTCTTCATCAAACTCATCATGCTGTGTAGAAATCACAATGGTGTCAATCCTTTTCGGCGTTCCTTCATCATTGTACTCCAGCGTCACCTGCGATTTTGCATCAGGTCGTAAATAGGTCATAATCTGACCTTCATGGCGGATATTCGATAGTTCGAACAGCAGGTCATGCGCCAGCTCCGTGGTCAGCGGCATGAGATTTTCCATTTCGCGGGTTGCATAGCCAAACATCATTCCCTGATCGCCTGCCCCCTGGTGTTCTTCAGAGTTACGCTCAACCCCCTGCCGAATGTCGGGCGATTGTTCGTGTAAAGCGGAGATAACGGCGCAAGAGTCAGCATCAAAACGATATTCTGCTTTGGTGTATCCGATCTTGCTGATCACTTTTCTGGCCACTTCCTGAAGATCAACAAAGGCATTGGAATTCACTTCCCCTGCCACAACCACCAGACCGGTGGTTACCAATGTTTCGCAAGCCACTTTTGAGTTGGGGTCCTGTCTTAACAATTCGTCGAGCACTGCATCTGAAATCTGATCCGCCACTTTATCGGGATGGCCTTCCGAAACAGATTCCGAGGTAAATAAATATGACATATAAAATTCTTTTTTATTGTTTAAAAATTAATTAATTGTTTTTCCCGATTACTCATTAAGCCAATAAGCACTCTTTGGAAAAACGTCGCCGGGCAGGATAAAAATTGTTTTTAGCATTTTTTTTGTGGTTGCAAGCAATCAAATCCTTCCACACTTTCGTTTTTCAAAACGAATGCGCAAAGGTAAATAAATTTATTATCTTCCAAAGGAAGGGACAAGGTTAAATTATTAGACACCTGTTTTACGCTCTTCCGGATTTGTGCCAAAGGCACTCCTTTGGAGTAATCCGGAAGATTTACTGTAGCCAAGATTACAGTTTGATTTTTGGGTCAGGATTGCAAATCCTGATCAGCCGTGATTTATTAGAGCCCTTTTGTCAACCTTCTGAAAATGTCTTCCATTTTTTGTTCGGTCTGCGAAAGCGAAAGCACATGGTAGTTGTTATCCACGGCAAACTGGAAAATATCCTGACGGATATCTTGATTCCCTTCAGCCTCAAGCAGCCATTCCGTTTCTTTCAATTGAACTGCTTCTTTTACAAAATGTAATTTTTTCAATACGGCCATCTTTACCTTTTCCTTAAACTCAACTTTAAACCGCAAAGTGCTGCCTGAAAGTTTTGAAAGCGCTTCGGTACTATCGTCCGCAACAATTTTCCCCCGGTCAATGATTACCACCCGTCCGCATATTGCCTCAACTTCCTGCATAATGTGAGTGGATAAGATCACTGTTTTTCGCTTTCCGAGTTCAGCAATGATCTTCCGGATTTCAACAAGCTGGTTCGGATCGAGTCCGGAGGTAGGTTCGTCCAGGATAAGGAACTCAGGATCGTGGATCAGCGCCTGTGCCAGCCCTACCCGCTGGCGGTAACCTTTTGACAATGCACCGATCTTTTTATTTTGCTCCGGCCCGAGCCCGGTAAGCTCGATCATATCCCTGACTAATGCATCCCTGTTGTTGCTCCGGTGATAAATACCCTGGACAAAACGCAGATATTCCTTAACATACATATCCGGGTAAAGCGGATTGTTTTCGGGTAAATAGCCGATCGTCTGCCGGGTTTTTATTGAATCATCCTGAACATCAAAACCATTCACGGTAATTTTACCGGAGGTCGGGGGTATAAAGGAGGTGATGATCTTCATCAGCGTGGACTTGCCCGCACCATTAGGGCCAAGCAAACCAACCACTTCACCCTTGTTGATACTTACGCTCACATCGTCAAGCGCTTTTTGTGTGCCGTAATATTTGGTGATATTTTTTATTTCAATGGTTGACATTATCCTGATGCTAAAAGGAAGGCAAAAATATGAAAAACAACCTAACTTATTCTATCCGGTTTTTTTAGATTCCCACAAAATTTAGTCTTTTTAAGTAATTCCCATTGGCAAATCAAAAAAAGTTTCTATTTTTGCAGCCCAATTTTCAGGGCAAATTTAGAAAACTGCTTAAGAAACAAATAGATAGATGAATACTTTGAGTTACAAGACGGTTAGTGCAAACAAAAACACAGTCAACAAAGAGTGGGTTTTGATTGATGCCGAGAACCAGGTATTGGGCAGGCTGGCATCAGTGGCTGCTAAGATGCTTCGTGGAAAACACAAAACCAATTTTACCCTGCATGTTGATTGTGGTGATAACGTGATCATCATCAATGCCGACAAGATCAGGCTTACCGGCAACAAATGGGACGACAAGATATATGTACGCCACACCGGCTATCCGGGCGGGCAACGTTTTACAACCGCTCGTGAGATGATGAGGAAAAAACCGACCGCAATGGTTGAAAAAGCCATCAAAGGAATGCTGCCCAAAAACAAACTGGGCGCGGAGTTGTTCCGTAATTTGAAAGTGTATGCCGGAAATGAGCACAACCACGAAGCTCAAAAACCCCGGAAAATTAATATTAACGAAATCAGATAAACAGCAATGGACGTAATTCACACTATCGGCAGAAGAAAAACCGCTATCGCAAGAATTTATTTAAAAGAAGGTAAAGGTGGCATTGTTATAAACAAACGTGATTACAAAGAATTTTTCCCTGTGGAAACACTTCACTACGTTGTGGAACAGCCTCTCCAGCTTACCGATAACATGGGGAAGTACGACATCAAGGTGACCCTTAAAGGTGGTGGTATTACCGGACAGGCAGAAGCACTTCGCCTGGCAATATCCCGCGCCCTGCTCAAAATTGACCCCGAGTTTCGCCCTGTTCTGAAAGAAAACGGTTTACTCAAAAGAGATCCCCGGATGGTTGAACGTAAAAAGCCGGGACAACCCAAAGCACGCAAGAAATTCCAGTTTAGTAAACGTTAAATTCATTTACACCGGAACGTGTTTAGTATCCAAATCATCAAAACTCCCCCGGGACTATTTGATGATTGATTTAGAGAATGTAAACAATTAAATTAAACAAAATGACAAAAGTAAGTTTTCAGGATTTGCTTGATGCAGGTGTGCATTTTGGCCACCTCCGACGCAAATGGAATCCCAACATGGCTCCTTATATTTTCATGGAGCGCAACGGCATTCACATTATTGACCTTTACAAAACCGAAGCCAAGCTTCAGGAAGCGCAAAAGGCGATCAAACAAATTGCCAAATCCGGACGCCGGATTCTTTTTGTTGCCACTAAAAAACAAGCCAAAGACATTGTTGCCGAAGCTGTTAAAAAAGTGAATATGCCATACGTTACCGAACGATGGCCGGGTGGTATGCTAACCAACTTTGCTACCATCCGCAAGGCTGTCCGTAAAATGTCAAGCATTGATAAAATGATGACAACAAATTCATATAAGAACCTCTCGAAAAGGGAACGGCTGCACATCACCCGCGAACGTGCCAAACTGGAAAAGAACCTGGGCAGCATTTCCGATATGAGCCGCCTGCCGGCAGCACTTTTTGTTGTGGATATCAACAAAGAAAAAATAGCGGTTGCTGAAGCCCGGAAACTGAATATTCCTGTTTTCGCTATGGTAGATACGAATACAGACCCTACGATCGTTGATTTCCCCATTCCGGCCAATGATGATGCTTCGAAATCAATCGCACTGATCGTAAATGCCATGACCCAGGCCGTTGCCGAGGGGCTGAAAGAAAGGAAAGCCGCCCGCGAAAAACAGGCTGCCGAAGAAAAACAAGCTGCCGAAGAAGCCGAGAGGGCTAAGGAAGAAGCTAAAGAGGTTCTGGATATTGAGGAAACTGAAGAAGAAAAACTGATTAGAAAGAAAAAAAGCGAACCCAAGATTCACAAGCTTCGTGACAAAGAAGAAGAGGTCAAGCCCAAAAGGCCAAGAAAGACCATTTCGAAAAAATAAGTTGTTTATTAAAAATATTGAAATACAATGAAAATCACAGCTCAACAAGTAAACGAACTGCGTAAACGTACCGGCGCCGGGATGATGGACTGTAAAAAAG
>CAZMOS010000167.1:0-7426 GCA_964567945.1 uncultured Lentimicrobiaceae bacterium | reverse complement strand
TTTATGCTCTGCTCGGATTGTTCCTTGTTTACCTCGAAAGGAAAGTCTGTGCGGTTATTCAAAACCGGATCGGGCCGAACCGTGTGGGAAAATGGGGGCTGCTCCAAACCATTGCCGACCTGATCAAGCTTTTAATGAAAGAGTTGATCACTGTCAAAAATGCAGATAAATTTTTGTTTAACCTGGCTCCGTTTGTTGTGATCATTGCCTCGTTTATGGCTATGGCTGCCCTCCCTTTTGCCAAAGGGTTGCAAGCCATTGATCTGAATATAGGGATATTTTATGTCATTGCCGTTTCGTCTCTGGGTGTGGTCGGGATTCTTATTGCAGGATGGTCGAGTAACAGTAAATACTCGCTTATCGGTGCCATGCGCAGCGGTGCGCAGATTATAAGCTATGAACTTTCGGTTGGTTTGTCGTTGCTGGCGATAGTTATCTTTTCGGGCAGCATGCAACTTTCCACCATTGTTGAAAGCCAGGCCAACGGATGGTGGATATTCAAAGGTCATATTCCTGCTTTTTTTGCTTTTGTTTTATATGTGATCTCTGCTACGGCCGAAATTAACAGAGGACCTTTCGACCTGGCAGAAGCCGAATCGGAATTGACAGCCGGTTTCCACACCGAGTATTCAGGGATAAAATTCGCATTTTTCTTTTTGGCTGAATACATAAACATGTTTATTGTGGCGGCCATTGCTGCAACTCTCTTTTTTGGCGGGTGGATGCCCCTGCACATTGACGGCTGGGAAGGCTTTAACCGGATCATGGATTACATCCCTTCCATTATTTGGTTTTTCGGGAAAACTTTCGTGATCATCTATATTATCATGTGGTTCAAATGGACTTTCCCGCGTTTGAGAATTGACCAGTTGTTGAATCTGGAATGGAAATACCTGCTGCCACTCAATTTGATAAATACAGTGATTATTTCTTTTGTGGTCTTGATGGGATTGTACTTTAAATAGTAAGTAAAAAATGAACAGTGTAGTAAGATATGTTACCGGTATTTATAAAGGTGTTCGCTCCCTTTGGACGGGGATGCAGGTTACGGGAAAATATTTTATAAGTCCGGGAGAAATAGTTACGGAACAATATCCCGAGAACCGTGCTACCCTGAAAATGGAAGACCGTTTTAAAGGAGAAGTGATCATGCCTCACGATGAAAACAACCAGCACAAGTGTACGGGATGTGGCATTTGTGAGGTGAACTGCCCTAACGGATCCATTGAAATTATAACCAAAAAAGTCCCCAATGAAGAGGGGAAAATGGTAAGGGCCATTGATAAACACATTTATCATTTGGCTATGTGTACATTTTGCGAATTATGCATTAAAACCTGCCCGTTCAATGCAATTACCTGGGGACAGGATTTTGAACACGCTGTGTTTGACCGTACACGACTGACAAAGGTGTTGAACAAACCGGGTTCTTCATTAAAAAAGAAGGAGATAAAGTCATGACGCTGGGTGTTTTTATGTTTTATTTGTTGGCTGCCGCCATTTTATTGTTTTCTGTTTTGACCATAGTTTCACCTAAAATGCTCCGGTCTGCGGTCTATCTGCTCTTTGTTTTGATCGCCACTTCCGGATTGTATTTTCTGTTGAATTACCAATTCCTTGCCGGGGTACAGATAACCCTTTATGCCGGGGGCATCGTTGTGCTGATCATCTTCAGTATTTTACTGACAAGCCACATCAGCCAGAAATTTAAAAGACCTGCCGCATGGAAATTGTGGATGGGTATCACCGTGTTTGTGTTTGGAAGCTGTACGGCTTTGTGGGTGATCCTTATGCAACCGTTTTCAAGGGACCCCGCGGTCAAAGAAGTGCCCGTTACGATGCACTTAATTGGAAACCAGCTTCTTGGTTTGGGGAAGAACGGTTATGTATTGCCGTTTGAGCTGATCAGTGTTTTATTGATCGCAGCGATGATCGCTGCAATCATTGTAGCAAAAAAAGAAAGTAACTAAAATTAATATTTGATATGATTCAGGGACTAACTATTTATCATTTTCTTGTGCTCAGCACACTGATGTTTTTTATCGGGATCACGGGTTTTATTATCCGGCAAAACCTGATCACAATCCTGTTGTCTGTTGAACTGATATTAAATTCAGTGGTTATAAATTTTCTGGTTTTCAACCGGTTTCTTTATCCCGATCAATTGCAGGGGCATTTTTTCTCCCTTTTCATTATTGGCATAGCTGCCGCGGAAGCTTCGGTTGCCATTGCCCTGATCATCAACATATACAGGCGAATACATAATATCAATGCGGATAATGTCAATGAAATGAAGTTTTAAATGAAAATATATTAGAAATGTCTGATTATTCATATACCCTTCTCATCCCACTCATTCCGTTGATCGTATTTATTGTTACGGGACTTTTCGGGATGAAATGGAAGCCCATTGTTTCCGGTTTGATGGGAACGGTGGGCCTGGTAATTTCTTTTGTGCTGTCGCTGATAGCCGGGTATCAGTATTTTTTTGCAAATGCCACGGAAAGTTTTCAATCTATTATCCCGTTTGACTGGCATTGGCTGACTTTTTCGGATAACCTGCAAATCAAGATGGGTATTTTACTGGATCCTATTTCTGTCATGATGTTGGTGGTGGTTACAACCATTTCGCTTATGGTTCACATTTACAGCCTCGGATATATGAAAGGTGAAAAAGGTTTTGAGCGTTTTTATGCTTTTCTTTCCCTGTTTACTTTTTCCATGCTGGGATTGGTTTTGTCCACCAATATTTTCGAGATGTTCATTTTTTACGAACTGGTCGGGGCCTGTTCTTTTTTATTGATCGGGTTTTATTATCAGAAACCTTCTGCCGTGGCCGCCGCAAAAAAAGCTTTCATCGTAACGCGTTTTGCTGACCTGGGATTTTTGATCGGCATCCTGATCTTATCGTTTTACACGGGAACTTTCGACTTCGATCAGTTGACACGGCCCGGTTCGGACATTTTCACCAACATTGCCGGTTTAAGTTTTATGGGGCTTTCAACCCTCTCCTGGGCCATGGGACTTATCTTTGTGGGAGCGGCAGGGAAATCTGCCATGTTCCCGTTTCATATCTGGCTGCCTGACGCCATGGAAGGCCCGACACCCGTTTCGGCACTGATCCACGCCGCCACTATGGTTGTCGCCGGTGTGTTTACAGTGGCCCGTTTGTTCCCAATTTATCATTTTTATACTCCGGATGTATTGATCTTCATTGGTTATGTAGGTGGTTTTACTTCCTTTTTTGCAGCCATCATTGCCATTACCCAGTATGACATCAAAAGGATCCTCGCCTATTCAACCCTGTCGCAAATAGGTTATATGATGGTTGGTTTGGGGGTTTCGGGATATGGTGGCGAAGCCGGTCTGGGTTACACGGCTTCTATGTTCCATCTGTTTACCCACGCTATGTTCAAAGCTTTGTTGTTCCTCACTGCCGGCGCCATTATCCATGCCGTTCATTCCAACTATATGCAGGATATGGGTGGTTTGAGAAAATATCTTCCCATCACGCACATTACATTTCTGGCTGCGGCGCTTGCCATCTCGGGCATTCCTCCCTTTTCAGGATTCTTTAGTAAAGATGAAATACTGGCAGCCGCATATCACTCCAACAAACTGCTTTTTTACACGGAATACATTACGGCCGGCATAACTTCATTTTACATTTTCAGGCTTTATTTTTCTGTTTTCTGGGGAAAAAACCCGCAATACAAACACAAGCCGCATGAGGCACCGGTTAGTATGACCATTCCGCTGATCTTTCTGGCGCTGGCTTCTGCATTTGTGGGTTTTATTCCGTTTCACAACCTGATATCACCGGAGATGAAGCCTTTTGACATACAATCGGAACCCATACTCATCACCGCTTCTGTATTTATAGGTTTGCTGGGTATTGCAGGTGCCTGGGTATTGTACAAAAAGGAAAACGACATTCCGGAAAGAATTGCTACCTGGATGGGATGGCTTTATACCATGACGTATCGAAAATTCTATATTGACGAAATCTACTTGTTTGTAACCAAAAAAATACTTTTTAACGGGGTTGCCCGGCCTGTTGCCTGGTTCGACCGTCATATTGTGGATGGAACAATGATGGGCATAGGTGCAATGACTGTGGCGATTTCAAAAAAGATCAAACGTTTACAGACCGGAGAACTGCAGCAGTATGCGTTTGTGTATGTTGCCGGAGTCATCCTGTTTGTTTTGGCCTTTCTTTATTATCTGGGCGAATGAAACAGGAAGGGATAAAAAAGGAATATTTTATAAACTTTAAAAAAGTGAAAAGGTGGATATATTGAGTTTGTTTGTACTGGTCCCCGTTTTAACGGTAATCGCCATCATGTTTACCCGGGGTCTGAAAGGAACACGGACCGTTGCGGCTGTCGGAATGGCGATTCAGTTGTTGCTGGCTGCCTGGCTGGTGTTTTATTACCTTTCGGTAAAAGGAACCGGCGACTTGCACGAAATGATCCTGGTGTCGGATTACACCTGGTTCCCCAGCCTGAATATCCGTTATACTGTGGGTGTGGATGGTATTTCGGTTTCATTGATCGCATTGACTGCCATAGTGATCTTCGCCGGAGTATTCGCTTCATGGGGGATGGACTATCTCCCGCGTGAGTTTTTTATCACCCTGATCTTGCTGGCAACGGGTGTGTTTGGATTTTTCATCTCACTGGACTTGTTCACCTTGTTCCTTTTTTATGAACTGGCGGTAATTCCCATGTATTTATTAATTGGCATTTGGGGAAGCGGCCCGAAGGAAATGGCCGCCATGAAACTGACCCTGATGCTGATGGGTGGCTCTGCTCTGCTGCTGGTGGGCTTACTGGGACTTTATTTTTACTCGGCTCCTGATGGCGGCCCGCATACGTTCAATATCCTTGAACTTGCCAAAGTGCACATGCCTTACGAAGCCCAGCGGTTCTTTTTTCCGCTTACGTTTGTCGGTTTTGGTGTGCTTGGTGCACTTTTCCCGTTTCACACATGGTCACCCGACGGTCATGCTTCAGCGCCCACAGCCGTATCTATGCTCCATGCCGGTGTACTTATGAAACTGGGGGCCTACGGATGTTTCAGAGTTGCCATATTCCTCATGCCGGAAGCAGCTACCGAGATGGCGTGGATATTTATCATTTTAACATCAATCAGTGTGGTTTACGGTGCCTTTGGTGCCATCATGCAGAAGGACTTAAAATACATTAACGCTTACTCATCGGTGAGCCATGTCGGCCTGATCTTGTTTGCCTTGCTGATGATGAATAAAACGGCCATTGACGGGGCGATCCTGCAAATGATCTCTCACGGGCTGATGACGGCCTTGTTCTTCGCACTGATCGGGATGATCTACGGACGAACACATACCCGTAATATTTATGAAATGGGTGGTCTCATGAAAGTGATCCCTTTCCTGGGTACAATGTACATGTTAGCCGGTCTTGCCTCTTTGGGCTTGCCGGGGTTCAGCGGCTTTGTTGCAGAAATGACGATCTTTTTCGGAGCGTTCGAGCACCAGGACCTTTTCTATCGTGTGGCCACCATTCTGGTCGCTTCATCCATTGTGGTTACGGCAGTTTATATTTTGCGGGTGATCGGTATCTTTTTACTGGGACAGATCAAGCATGAAGAACATCTTAAATTGCGGGATGCAAAATGGCATGAAAAGTTGAGCACCATTACCCTGATGGCCGGCATTGTCGGCATCGGCATTTTCCCTCTGTGGTTGTCCGATACCATATTGGGAAGCCTGCAACCCATTATGGACAGGTTGTCAGTGTATTTGCATTAATATAAAATCTGTTGAGTTGGAGAAAATATAATTTTGATAAAATGACCGGATTTGAATCTGTTTTGCTTTTGCGCCATGAGTTGTTACTGATCGTAGCAGCAGTGGCAATAATTATTTATGATCTTTTATTGCCCGCAGATAAAAAAATAAAGATCATCCATTTTTCCCTGATACTTTTCGGAGTAGTTTTCCTGCTTGGCCTTTTTCCCGTCAGATCCGGGGAATTGTTCGGCGGTTCTTTTCAGGAGAATAAGCTGACCGGTTTTATGAAGGACATTCTGAATCTGGCTGTGTTTATCGTTTTCCTTCAGGCGGGCGGGTATTTGAGACAAAAGTCAAATGCCCGTAAAATGAGTGAGTTTTTCGTTTTGATAATTTTTACACTGGTCGGAATGGATTTTATGATCTCTTCCGGTGATTTCCTGACTTTTTTCATCGGCCTTGAAACAGCCAGCATTCCCCTTGCCGGGTTAGTGGCTTATGACCAGTTTAAAAGCCGTTCTGCCGAAGCCGGTGTCAAGCTCATCCTGCTGACCGCCCTTTCTTCCGGCGTGCTGCTTTATGGCATTTCAATGATCTACGGCGCTACCGGGTCAATCTATTTCAAAGACATTGCGCCCCACATTTCCTCGTCGCCTTTGATTATTTTAGGATTCATCTTCTTTGTAAGCGGAATGGGTTTTAAAATTTCGCTGGTGCCTTTCCACCTGTGGACTGCGGATGTTTACGAAGGCGCTCCCGTCAATGTAACGGCTTATTTGTCAGTGGTTTCAAAGGGAGCGGCCGTCTTTATCTTTGCCATCATTCTTTTCACGGTATTTAAAAACATCATTCACGTCTGGGAAAATGTTTTGTATGCGCTTGCCGTCCTTACCATGACCATCGGTAACCTGTTTGCCATCCGCCAGGATAATATCAAACGGTTCCTGGCTTTTTCTTCCATAGCCCAGGCGGGATTTATCCTGCTGGGAATTATGGGAACGGGGAGCCTGGGAATGACCACCATCGTTTATTTTTTGCTGATCTACGTTTTCACAAACCTTGCCGCCTTTGGTGTGGCTGCCGCAATTTACGATGCCTCTGGTGTTGAGACCATTTCGGGTTATAAAGGGCTTTATTCCACCAACCCCAAATTAAGCCTCGTGATGATGCTTGCCTTGTTTTCTTTGGCGGGCATCCCCCCTGTGGCGGGTTTTTTCGGAAAGTTCTTTCTTTTCACTTCAGCCGCAAGCGAGGGATATTATATCCTGATACTGATTGCCGTTATTAATGCCACCATCTCGTTGTATTATTATCTGCGGGTGGTTAAGGCGATGTTTATTGATAAAAACGATCAGCCGGTTGCTGCATTTAAAAGCCCCGTAACCATGCGGATCAGTCTTTTGATCTGTTCCCTCGGCATCTTTTTTGTCGGCTTTGTCAGCGGAATATTTGAATACATTATGTCTTTAAGCAGTTTGCTGTTTTAATTAAAAATGCGAAAATGCCACTGAATAAAGGAAATCATATTGAAAAAGAAATTGATGGCGCAAAATGCCGCGTGGTGGAAGAAAACATTTCGAAAAAAAGATTGAGTTTTCTTAAAAAGCTACTAACCCATAACGGTTTTGAGGTGAAGGTTGAGCAGGATCAGGA
>CAZMOS010000166.1:0-7465 GCA_964567945.1 uncultured Lentimicrobiaceae bacterium | reverse complement strand
TCTCTTTTTTCTCTAATTTTTTAAAATAAGAATCAATATAACCTATGTTATTTTCATAAGTTCCGTGATACTCCCTGACATGTGTATAAGCTACCGAACCTAAGTAATAATGATTGCTTGAAGTTATTGTTATAACTATGTCATAATATGGACAATAGTTATATGGGCAAATATGATACCTGCTCATAGAATTTAAATACTCTGGTAGTTTGTTGGAGGTCAGATATCCGCTTTGCAAGTAATCATATTCTTTGTAAGTTGTCATTTTCGTAACAGGGTCATAGCTTGTGATTTTCTTTATCCTTTGTCCACCGGCATCCTGCATCACTGAATCGGGTGGGGCATCAGGGTCGTAATAGGTGAATGTCAGGTGGCCAAAAATAGAATCATTCCCGCTACTCGCATCAAGATAAGCGATCAACGAGTAAGAATTGTTTTTTACCTCTAGGTCACCAATTTTAAGCGTTTTGTTTGTATTAGCATTAGGATCACATGATAAATTAATTATTTGTATCGGAGGTTCAGTATTGTTTTTTAATAACTTAATTGAACCCTGTACCTGTTCTGTGCCGCCATTACCATGTAGAGATGCATATAAAGAAAAGTTATAATACTCAAAAGAATCATCATCAAAATAGCTGTCAAGGTTTAATGTATCCCACTCAGCCATGCTATGAGAAATAACGTTGTCAGTGTTCACAGTATAATTTGGTTTTTCTTCTGGCGTAGCTTTTCGCTTATAAGTATTACTTTCAAACTCAAAAGTTGTCGTCCCGCCTGTGGGATAAGTAATGGATTTTAGCATTTCTGCCCCGCTATATGCCCCGTCCGAGTTTCTGTCTGCTATGGGCACATATTCCCTGCTAATTCCTTCTATGTCAACATCTGGCAGTAAGGTTGAATTGGATTTACCGTTATAATATCCCCAATGGTCAATAGCTTTTGAGTCTTTTGACGGTAGTTTTTGGTCAACATAGCTAAAGAAGTAGGTCTGTTCGCCGTTGCTCCCCGGTTCTTTAAAGACAAGTGAATCAAGTTTATATCTGAAATTTTCTTTGTCAGTACTAAAATCCGTATAACCAAATATGGTTTTTCTTTGTTTATTGTCAATAGTATTTTTATGGATAATACTATCAAGCTTTAAAGTACACCCTGTGATTGTATTGCTGGAATAAAAATCCAAAACTTCATTGTTCCAGGTTATTTTTTTAAGAAATTGTACATTTGTAGTTAACTGTAGCGTGTTTATTTCTTCAGCTTGTTTTAATATAAATCCCTCCGCTCCGTAATCATTTTCCCATGTTGCCGAAGATGAGTAGGTTGTTGAATTACTGTATGTTTTTTCTGTATATTCATAATTCACTTCATTACCCGTTAAAGGGTCAATTACTTTAACAAGATACCAAGCCGACGTGTAAGCTGAAGGTTGGGCTCCCTCTCCACCTCCGGAAAATCTAGGTATACTTTCTTCAACGGCAACATTTGTTGTGTCATCCCCAAATCTTCCGAAATAATATATAAGCCCGGAATTATCACGGATAACAAAATAGTCAATTGAATTAGCAACCTTTACAAACTGAATATTTAAATCCTGTGGCGGAAATAATTCAGGGATGCCTTGTTGGGAGATATAAAAAGTGCCGCTATAATTACCGAAATTGAAACTAAACAGGTCGGGCTCAAAATCAGTAAGGCCTTTGGAATTCCGGTCTATAAATGAAAATGTTTTTTCTTCATCTTGGTTATAGGCAGCATTAACAGATTCTGTAGTTGGCACTTTTGAGGCATTGTATAGATAACCGAATTTCTCATCCGCTTTACCTCGTACTGTTCTGGTTATTACCCCGCCTGCATTAAGTGTCCAGCCCAGGCCAACGCAGCCCGGCTCGTCCTGAACTTTTATTCCTCCGGAATTGTATGAAAGGTAAACGGGAATGTTTATGTTTCCTGCGGTAATTTTTGTAATAGGAACAGAGATATTAATTGTTCCGGATGCTTTGCTAACCGGAAAAATTCCATATTCCCCTAAAGATGCAGCATTTGGAGCTGGTGGTAATTCGATCCTGTTAAACCCCAGTTTTTCGTTTTCCTGTGATTTAATTTTCTTTGGGAAGATGAAACTTAGAAAGATTAACGTTATAAAAATAATTACTTTTTGTGAGAAATCTTTGTTGGTTAATGGTTGCATAAATTCAATAAGTTGGATTTATTTGTAAATTTGTTGTTGTACCGTTAAGAAGTTCTATGATTTAAATAATTTTATAATAAACAGCTAACACAAATAGTCTTGCATAAAACGATTCGTTATAAATTATCAATCATTATATTTAGGAGGGGGGCGGCCTTTTAATAAGTAACAGTAAAAACATGGAGCGGAGAAAAATGGAAATGAATTTATTCTCTCTTTTTCTCTCTCTATGTGTTCAAGGGGTTGTGTGATCATAGCGATAAACATTAATCAGGCGGTTAATCCTTCATTATTTGATAATTTCGGTTTTGTAAAAAAGTTACCTCAAATATTTTAAAAAAGTAATCCGTCGTCAAGGTAGCGAAATAGTAGTTTTTATCCTATGCGAAAGGGTAGGTTGATATCTTTTAAAAATATGTAGAAAACATTTTATTAATTTTTTACGATAATATTCCCTTCTTGTTACCTCTTTTCTAATTAGGTTAGCTAATTGTTCCTTTTGTTTGATGATCAGGTATTCCTTCGTGCCCTTGATACTGACTTGTGCCGGGCTAAAACTTCAAACCTACATTTACTGCTCATTCCACAAAAATAAAAATATCTGTCCGGTTAGCATTGATTTGTCGGTTATAAAAGTTTCGGTCTGTTTAGCCTGGCCCAAGTCCTGCCAACGCACCGGCCGGGCAGGAAGACTTGCGCCAGTGGGGGGTATGTTTTTTTGAATTTTCTTAACTTTATTGGTCAATACTTTATATTCGGGATTTTATAAAAGAGTAATATTACTGAATAGTTATATTTTTGTGCTCTGATATCAAAGACCAAATTATGACAACCCCAGACATTCCCAGGACGAGGTACAAACTACAATCCGTTGCTTCGGGAAAGATTTTTGAGGATACCGGATGGTTGCTTGATGCTCCGGGAGAAACGGAACCTACTCTGATAAGGGCGGTTTATGAAAACAAACAATTGAATTTGAAAGGCCCGGAATATGGCTTTTACATCTTTGCCGACTGGCTTCCCATTCAGCGCACACTGAAAGGGTCGGGTGCACCTGTGACATACAAAAGTGAAGGACTGGCCAAAAAACTCGGCCTGAGTAACCTGTGGATCACATTCAGCGGTTACTGGCCCGAAAAAGGCGCCGAAATGAAAACCTGTTCTTTCAAGGAAACCGAAGCTTATTCGGTTTGTGCCCGTATGGATGACGGCTGGGATAAAGTGCTGGTTGTGGCTTCTGCCGGCAACACCGCACGGTCGTTTGCCAGGGTCTGTTCCGATAATAAAATCCCGTTACTGCTATCGGTGCCGGAAGACAACATCAACGTCCTGTGGTTTGACGAACCCATTGACGATTGTGTGAAACTGATCGTGAGCCGCTCGGGCAGCGATTATTTTGATGCCATCCATTTGTCAAACCTGGCTTGTGAATCGGAACATTTTATTGCAGAAGGCGGGGCGAAAAATGTGGCCCGCCGTGACGGGATGGGAACAACGGTGCTATCGGCAGTGACGACCATTGGTGAAATACCGGAATATTACTTCCAGGCTGTGGGCAGCGGAACAGGTGCCATAGCGGCATGGGAAGCCAATTTGCGTTTTCTTGAAGACGGACGTTTCGGTAACTGCAAAATGAAACTGATGGTTTCGCAAAACATACCTTTCACACCCATATACAATGCCTGGAAGAACGACTCGAGAGCTATGCTTCCGCTGGATGATCAACTGGCCAGGAAACAGGTTGAAGAAATTGATGCCAAAGTTTTATCCAACCGTAAACCACCTTATCCACTGGCGGGTGGATTGTATGATGCCCTGAAAGATACCGGCGGGCATGTGATCCTTGCCAACAACCGGCAGGCCAAAGAAGCCGGGAAATTATTCCTTGAAACAGAAGGCAACGACCTGCATCCTGCTGCGGCTGTGGCTGTCGCCTCACTGATCAATGTGATCAATGAAGGCGATATTGACAAGGATGCCCTGATCCTTTTGAACATCACCGGCGGGGGTGAGGAGAAATTTAAAAAAGAAAAGAAACTGTATTACCTGAATCCATCCCTGGTATTCGATATTGATCCGAAGCCCGAAGAAGTAATTGAAAAACTGGAAAAATTATTTTTCTAGATATGTTAAAGTCTTGCCTGCCGTACAGGCGACTTCGGTCGCTGGGACGTAAAATCCAGGCTATTTGATCTCGCTGAAATATTTCATGAACTGAACACGCTCATAAGCTTCCGGGTTTTGCGAGGCTGACTGGCTCAACCTTCCGCGGAACTGGTCTATGTAATTAAACCCGTGCTCATCCATCCAGTCTTTGACAAAATTCAGGATAGTGGGAATGTATCCGGCTCCGTGTGTGTAAATCGCCGAAGTGACCTGTGTTACCGTAGCGCCTGCCAGCAACTGTTTAACGACGGCTTCACCGTCATGAATCCCTGTTGAAGCAGCCAGGTCCATCTTAACGCGATTGGCCATGATGGCGATCCACCGTAAAGTGTTGTAGATTTCGTTGGCATGTGAAAGCCTTTCAGCATGGGTCACTGTCAGTGTATTGATGTCAATATCGGGGCTTGAAAAACGGTTGAACATAACCACGCCGTCAGCACCGTATTTTTCCAGGTTCATGATCACACTGCCCAGGTTGGCGAAGTAAGGAGATATTTTTACAGAAACCGGAATGCTGACCACAGACTTTATTTTTTTCAACACGTTGTAATAAGTTTCTTCATTGTCAGTGCAACTTTTGTCCATATTGAAAGGCATGACGAAGATATTCAGTTCGAGTGCGTCGGCTCCGGCTTCTTCAATTTGTTTTGCAAATGTTATCCATTCCAGGCTGGAAATGGCGTTGATGCTTGCAACAACAGGGATCATCACCTTGTTTTTGGTTTCCCTGATCATATCAAGATAGCTGCCAAGTTCTTTTTCCTTGATATGTACATCAATATAATCCAGGGTTTCCGAATATTCGGTGTATAACAAACCGTTTTCTTCGGCTTTTTTCATACGGTAATCTGCTTCCAGCATGATCTGTTCTTCAAAAATGGATTTAAGCACAACCGCACCTGCGCCGTTTTCAGCCAGTTCGACAATTTCCTTTACCGAGCCTGTCAACCCGGAGCTTCCGATAACAAGAGGATTACTTAATGATAAGCCGAGATATTTTGTGTTTAATTCTGCCATTTTTTGAAATTTGAAGTTAGAAGTTTGATTTTAGGACTCATATTTTGATTTTTGTACGAAAATAACGTTTACTCTTTTCTAAAAAGAAAAATTAACATTAATTCGCTTTTATCTTTTCCTGAATGTATTTGTGCATTCCGGCGGCGGCTTTTCTTCCGTCGCCCATAGCCAGGATAACTGTTGCCCCGCCCCTGACGATATCGCCGCCGGCAAATATTTCGGGTACCGAAGATTGCATCGTATCGGGATTGACCACAATGGTTCCCCAATCCGTAACTTTAAGGTCTTTCAGTGCTTTTGGGATCAACGGGTTGGGAGAAACTCCGACGCTGACTACTACTGTATCCACGTCAATGATAAATTCAGAGCCTTCAATGGGGATAGGCCTTCTTCTGCCCGAGGCATCGGGTTCACCCAGCTCCATTTTCTGAAGTTTAGCCTGTTTTACGCGTCCGTTTTCATCACTGTAATATTCCAGCGGGTTGTGAAGGTTCATGAAGATGATCCCTTCTTCTTTGGCATGTTTGATCTCTTCGATACGGGCAGGCATTTCGGCTTCGGAACGGCGATAAATGATCATGGCTTTGTCGGCACCCAGCCGTTTGGCTGTCCTCACCGAGTCCATGGCTGTATTGCCACCACCGATCACGGCCACCTTTTTACCGCTGATAACGGGCGTATCGTATTCGTCGCTTGCTGCATGCATCAGGTTGATCCTTGTCAGGTATTCGTTGGATGAAAATATCCCGTTGAGGTTTTCGCCGGGAATGTTCATGAACCGGGGCAAACCGGCGCCACTTCCTACGAAAAATGCCTGAAAACCTTCTTTTTTCAGGTCGTCGAAAGTAGCGGTCTTCCCAACGATAAAGTCAGTACGGAATTTTATCCCCATTTTCCGCATGGTTTCAATTTCGGTGTCCACCAGTTCGTTGGGCAACCTGAACTCGGGGATGCCATATTTCAGAACGCCGCCAACTTCGTGCAGGGCTTCAAAAACGGTAACATCATAACCGTATTTTGCGAGGTCTCCTGCGGCAGCCAGTCCGGCGGGGCCTGAACCAACAACACCTACTTGGATCTTATTGTGTTGTTCCGTCTTTGGAACGGACATCATTCCGCTGTTGCGTTCCCAGTCTGCGGCAAAACGCTCAAGGTAACCAATGGCAATGGGCGGTTTGTTCAGTTTTTGCGTGTAAAAACATTGCAGTTCACACTGTTTTTCCTGCGGGCAAACCCGTCCGCAAACCGCCGGCAAGGCGTTGGTTTCTTTCAAAGTCACGGCTGCTCCTGCGAAATCTTCCGTTTCGATCTGTTTGATGAATTTGGGGATGTTTATTCCTACAGGACAGCCTGTTATGCATGTCGGGTCGGCACAGTCAAGGCAGCGGTGCGCTTCGGCAATGGCCATTTCGGGAGCAAGCCCCCTGTTGACTTCCACACTGTTTTTATTTCTGACCTCAGGGTCTTCTTCCGGCATGTTGATCCTTTCGAGGCTTGTACGCTCTTTGGCTTTCATCTGTTTGCGTATTTCCGCCCGCCACTCCTTGCTTCTTTCAGCTTTCAGATATTCTACTATATTTTCCATTTCTTTTATGCTTCAACAGTTTGCAAATACTTTTGATAAGCTTCATATTCCTGCTCTTTGTATGCTCCCAGGCGGGTCATCATTTCATCGAAATCAACCTGGTGGGCATCAAACTCCGGTCCGTCAACACAAACGAACCGTGTTTTTCCTCCGATGTGGACACGGCAGGCACCGCACATTCCCGTACCGTCAACCATGATGGTATTTAAGCTGGCCATGGTAGGAATGTTGTACTTTTTGGTGGTCAGGGCGCCGAACTTCATCATGATGGCAGGACCGATAACGAAACACAGGTCAACCTTCTCCCGGTTGATCACTTCTTCCATTCCGGCCGTAACCAGTCCTTTTTTTCCATAAGAACCGTCATCGGTCATGACGATCACCTCATCGGAAAACTCACGCATCTGATCTTCGAGGATAATGAGGTCTTTGCTTCGTTCAGCCAGGACGGTGATAACCCTGTTCCCTGCTTTTTTGATCCCTTCAACCATGGGAAGTATGGGAGCAAG
>CAZMOS010000165.1:0-7699 GCA_964567945.1 uncultured Lentimicrobiaceae bacterium | reverse complement strand
AAAATCATATAAAAGTCTTTTTAATAATAAAAACCGATGGACAAAAAATTAATAATATTCGGAAACGCTGCTGTTGCCAAAGTGGCCTATTATGCTTTCAAATATGATAATGGCCTAGATGTTTCCGGTTTTACAGTGGACGAAAAGCTGATTAAAGATGATGAATTTTTGGGGTTGCCGCTTGTTTCTTTCGAAATGTGGAAAAAAGCTTTCCTCCGTCAGAATATCAGATGTTTATTGCTGTCGGATTTTACAAAACCAACCGTTTGAGAGCAGAAAGATATCTTGAAGCAAAGAAAAGGGGCTATACACTACCGGCAATCATCAATTCAAAAGCATGTACTTATCCGGGTTTAGTAATCGGCGACAACAGCAACATAGGGCCATTCACCTTTATCCAGCCCGGAGTAAAAATCGGTAATAATGTACTTATCAGAGGAAACGTTTTTATTGGCCATGATGCTGTTGTCGGTGATCATTGTTTTTTAGCTGCGGGTTCGGCTGTGGGTGGCGGGTCTTACGTAAGCGAATACTGTTTTCTAGGGATGAATTCAACGATACGCGAATCAGTTCACCTCGCCAAATCCTGTGTCATTGGAGCGGGCGTTACAATGCTGAAAAATACGAAAGAAAAAGAAGTGTTTATTTCAAATAAAGTAATAAAATATCCTTTTTCCAGTGATGATCTTTAGTGCGATGAGCAACTAATTTTTCTGCTTCAGCCATTTCCACATCACGGCATAGTTCACCTTCTGGCCGTACATGAGAATACCGGTACGGTAAATTTTTCCAGCCAGCCAGGTAGTGCCGATAAATCCAAAGATAAGAAGGGCTGCAGACAAGCCAACCTGCCAATAGGGGACACCAAAAGGAATGCGCATCATCATAGTGACGGGAGAAGTAAAAGGTATCATTGACAACCAGAATACCAGGTTGCTGTCGGGTTGGTTGACAATTACACTGGACATGACGACCGAAAAGACCAGCGGGATGGAAACCGGCAGCATAAACTGCTGGGTGTCGGCATCGTGATCCACTGCTCCGCCGATGGCTGCAAACAGCGAAGCATAAAGCAGGTAGCCACCGAGGAAATAAAAGATAAAGCTGAACACCATGGCTTTCAGGTCAATGCTGTTGATGATCTCGGAAACCATAGCCAGTTTCTGACTGTTGATAGCAGTCGCATCCGCACCACCCTGATTCATAACCTGGTTTTGCTCGGTCAGCGTACTGAAACTTTCTTTAAAATCGGAACCGGCGCTTGTCTGGAACAGGACAAGGAAAAAACCGGTGAGCAGGATCCAGAGCATAAATTGCGTAAGGCCCACCAGGGCAATACCCACAATCTTTCCCATCATCAATTGGAAAGGTTTAACCGACGAAATGATCACCTCCACAATGCGGTTTTGCTTTTCTTCCATTACACCTTTGAGAACCTGAGCCCCGAACATAAAAATGAAAAAGTAGATTAAAATGCCGGCAAAAATGGAAAGCCCGACTTCAACTTCGGTAAAGCTTTTTTTCTCTTTGCCGCTTTCATCCACACGAATGGTTGCCAGGTCAATCTCCGCCTTTACCGATTTAATCACTTCGGGATCAATTCCTTTGGCTTTCAGTTTTTCATTCTCAATAACGTTTTTCATCACCGATTTGATGTAAACCGTCACATTCAATCCGGGTTGTTTCGTTGAGAAAAGTTGCGCTTTTGTGGGAAGACTTAATTGGGTCAGCGGGATATAGAGCAGTAAGTCACCCCTCTGGTATAAAGCAATCTCTTTTTCAGAGTCAAGGTTGTTGTAAACAGGGTAAAATTCAAGATTATCCTGGTTTTTGAATTTCCCCATGAACAGGCCTGTTTCATCAAGAACGGCAATGCGTTTTTTTGTCCCTTCACTCCATTGTGAAAAAAGTGCCGGTAAAATGATCATAGCAGCAATCAGAACAGGGCCCAGGATGGACATGACGATAAAGGACTTCTTTTTTACCCGTGTCAAATATTCACGCCTTATGATGAGCCCGATCTTGTTCATAGATTATTACTTGATTTTTCTACTTCCTGAATAAATATATCGTTGACCGATGGCAATATTTCCCGGAAAGAAACCACCTCGGCCTGTGGTAAAACATTTTTTATCAGTTCGTTGGCATTGGCGTTTTCCCTGATCCTGATTTTCGCCAAACGTTCACCATTTTTACTTTGGCGGTCAATTATTTCAAACGTTGGGGTGTCCAGTAACAGTTCTTTTGGTGACCGGTAAACCACTTCAAAAATATTTGATTTAAATTGCTGTTTGATGTCGTGAATTTCGCCGGTCAGGATCAGTTTACTGTTGTTGATCAGGGCAATATGGTCGCACAACTCTTCCACCGAAGCCATGTTGTGGGTGGAAAAGATGATGGTTGCTCCTTCTTCCCGCAATTTCAATATTTCTTCTTTGAGTAAATTGACATTAATGGGATCGAAACCGCTGAAAGGTTCATCGAAGATCAGCAATTTCGGGTCATGAAGAACGGTAACGATAAACTGTACTTTTTGCTGCATCCCTTTGGACAGCTCTTCCACTTTTTTGTTCCACCACGAGGTGATGTCGAACTTTTCAAACCAGACTTTCAGGCGTTTCATAGCTTCCTGTTTTGAAAGTCCTTTCAGCCGTGCCAGATAGACAACCTGTTCGCCGACTTTCATTTTTTTATACAAACCGCGTTCTTCGGGCAGGTAACCGATATACCGGATGTCATGTTGTTTTAACGGATGTCCGTTCAGTAAAACGAGGCCTTCGTCCATGGAAGTAATCATGTTGATAATACGGATCAGTGTTGTTTTTCCGGCGCCATTGGGGCCGAGTAAACCGAAAATACTTTGCTCTTCAACCTCAATGGATACTTTTTCAAGTGCCTTGACGTTGGTAAAGGTTTTTGAGACGTTGACAGTTTGTAAAGCAGCAGCCATAACAGGTTATGAGAAAAACTCCCTCATCCTTTCAAAGTAACTTTTGTCTTTGGATGAAGGGTTGGGTTTAAAATTGGGTGATTTGCTCAGTTTTTCCAATATTGATTTTTCTTCTTTGCTCAAATTCTTTGGTGTCCAGATGTTAATGTTCACCAACAGGTCGCCTCGTCCGTAACCATTCACATCCGGCAGTCCTTTACCTTTTAGGCGCAGCACCTTACCACCTTGTGTTCCCGGTGTAATTTTGATTCGTGCTTTTCCGTCAATGGTAGGGATATCTTCCACAGTGCCCAAGGCGGCTTCGGTGAAACTGATATACAGGTCATAAAGCAGGTTGATACCATCACGTGTTAATTCGGGATGTCTTTCCTCTTCGATGACGACCAGCAAGTCACCCGGAATACCCCCGCGGGCTGCCGCATTTCCCTTTCCGCTGATGGATAGTTGCATTCCTTCGGTAACGCCGGCAGGGATCTTAAACGAAACAACCTCTTCACCTTTTACAATGCCGTTGCCGTGACAGACATGACATTTATGAGCGATGGTATGACCTTCGCCGCCACAGGTTGGACAGGTTGAGGTGGTTTGCATTTGCCCGAGGAAAGTATTAGTAATTCTGATTGTTTGTCCGCGGCCGTGGCAAGTGGGGCAGGTTGTCTTGCTGCTCCCTTTTTCGGCACCTGTTCCGTTACAGGCCTTACAGGGGACATATTTGTGCAGTTTTATCTTTTTCTCGGCGCCATGGGCAATTTCATATAAATTCAGTTTGACTTTCACGCGGAGGTTTGAACCCCTGTTTACACGACGGCGTGTTCCGGAACCTCCGAACGAATCGCCAAAACCGCCGAAGCTGCCAAAATGCCCGCCGAAAATATCCCCGAAGGTCGAGAATATGTCTTCCATGCTGCTAAAACTGCTGAATCCTCCGCCAGATGCTCCCCCTACACCGGCATGTCCGAACTGGTCATAACGGCTTCTTTTCTGGTCGTCACTCAATACCTCATAAGCTTCGGCTGCTTCCTTGAATTTTTCTTCAGATTCTTTGTCACCCGGATTTTTGTCCGGGTGATACTTCAGAGCCATCTTCCTGTAGGCTTTTTTCAATTCATCTTTAGAAGCATTTCGCGAAACGCCCAGAATATCGTAATAATCCCTCTTTCCCATTTTAACTTTTTTCGATCCATTATTTTACTGCCCAACAACTACTTTGGCATGACGGATAATGTTGCCGTTGAGCAAATAGCCTTTTTGAATGACATCCACAACCTTCCCCTTCATATCTTCTGACGGTGCCGGAATCTGGGTTACGGCATCATGATAATCCGTATTGAATTCCTTTCCTTGCGAATCCATTGGCTCGAGGCCTTTTTGTTTTAGAAAAGTAAACAACTTATTGTAAATCAGTTCAACCCCTTGAATGGTTTGCTCATCTGCACCCTGTTCTTTTAAATGCTGCAAAGCGCGGTCAAAATCATCCAGTACCGAAAGTAATCCTTCGATAACTTCCCTGGATGCCGTTTTGATCAATTCAAGCTTTTCGGCATTCGATCTTTTACGGTAATTGTCAAAATCTGAAAACAAGCGCAGGTATTTATCATTCAATTCAGCGAGCTGTTCTTTTAGCTCTGTAATTTCTTCCGATTTTGTTTTCCTGTGTTTTTTTTGTGAGTTTTTGCTTTCTTCCTGCGTTTTTTTGTCTTTGTTTTCAGGATTCTCCCGGACTTCTTCCTCTGATATATTTTTCTTCTCGTTATGTTTCATCTTTTCAGTTTATCAATTTAAACCACTCCTGAATAGCAAAATATTTGCCAATCAACGATTACAGCCAAATTGGCAGAGTTTTATCAAACCTACCTGAATGAATAATAAAGGGGTCAAAATTCAGCGGCAAAATTAATATGTTTTTAGTGACCGGATAAAAAGAGTTTCAGAACAGGAATTTCTTTTTCCCACCATAAAAAACAGCCCTTAAAAAATAAAGAGCTGTTGGATAATTCAATAACAAAAACCGAAAAAAAACATTACCTACTGATAAGATAATCCCCCATTCGTTCAATCACAATTTCATCGCTGGTATAATCAATTTTGCCCAATGCCTTTTCAAGTTTTGTCGTGTCAAGGTAAAAGTTTTTTGGTGGCTTTTTGTGCACCTTGATTACATTACCCGGGACAATACCTTTCTTATTAAAGTAGGCTGACATCGTGTTGATCAAGGCATGTAATGACCTTCTTTTACCGGAGACATTAAAAATGCTGTTCCGGTTTTTCCGATCTTCAAGCAACTTAATCACAACGTACACCAAGTCCCAGACATACAGGTATTCATGCAATAAATCGGGGGTAAAAAGATTGATATCCCTGCGATTGTAGAGTTGATGCATAGCAAAGGAGGGAAAGGCGGGCCCGAGATTGTTGTAACCGAGGCCAATCAATGTACTTGGCCTGATGATCAGATAAGGCAGGTTGCTTTCGAGAACGGCCAGTTCACCCTGGTATTTGGTAATGCCGTAGTCATCGTTTGGATTGTGGGCTGTTTCTTCAGAAAAATCTCCTTCTCTGTTTGTCCCGTAAACACTTTTTGAAGATATATAAATGAATGTTGCAGGCTTTGCCATTCCTCTGATCAGTTTAATTGTTCCTTCTACGTTGGATTTGGTATGTTGCCCTTTTCTGTATCGCAAGGCACCGGCACAATGAATAACCGTGTCATAGTCGAGAGAATCCGGTTTGATTTCCTCCAGCCGTCCTTTTAAAGGGTAAACGTTTTTGTTTTTGCTCAATTCATGATAGAAACAGGCTCCCAGGTATCCGCTGCTTCCCGTGATTAGGACTTTCTCCATATTTTATTTGTTTTGAGCTTATTTACATGATCGATTAACAATAGATTGTCTGACAAATATTTGATGAGTTTTCCTCTGACTTTTTCTTTTTTCGTTAGGTTGGGAATATTGAACTCGGGAATAAAAATATCTGCGAGAATGCCAAATTCGTCATAACCCAGTAAAACACGTCCCGATGTTGTACCTGTCATTCGTGGATTTAACTCAAAAACTTTCCATCGGCCTTTTGCATCCTGTTTCAATTGGAAATTAACAGGTCCGTACCAACCGTTTTCGTAAAATACTTTTGAAAACCTTTTAACCAGTTCTTCCACATCTTTATTTTGAATATGTTTACCATATTCGGCCCTGCCGTGTAACATTGTATTGACTGTAAAAAACACTTCACCGACTTTGCCATCGGGAGCAATGATGGTTTGTGCTGCAAATTGCTCTTTTTCGGGTACCTGGAAGAACAGAGGAATTCCTTGTTTGAAAACATCTTTGTATTTGAATATTTTGTCAGGATTGCCAAGATATTCCTGAAACAGTGTTTCACCGTTTTTTAAGGTTTCATTCACCTGGTAATTATCCAGTATAAAATAAACGCCCACTGAAGCAAAGCCTTCGCGGGGCTTGACCAAAAGTGGAAAACCATACTCTTTTATAAATTTATTTAATTCCTTTTTATCGTTTTCATCTCTATAAAGGAATGTTTCGGCAAAAGGCAGATTGTTTTGTTTGCAAAACAAATAGCTTTCGTATTTGTCGAGCATGATTTTGGGATTAAAGGAATTGCCGAAAGGAACCAGTTTACCAAATTTCTCCGGGTTGCTTTCTTTCAGGTCAGCCAAAAAAACACAGTCCTCATCCCTGCCGGGTAAAATCAGGTCGGGTTGCTCATTGTCAACAATTTCCAGGAACTTTTCCATAAAATCGGGATACTCGGTATTGCAGACAAAATAAATTGTATCGCATCTGAAGTTTCTCGGATTTTCAGCCACGGAATTTGTTCCGATCACTTCAATCAGGTCTCTTCTGGTTTCAATACTATCCAGGATATTTTGTCCTAGAAGACTTCCAACGCTTGTTATTAGTAATTTCATAAAAGCAGACTTTTACGCAAATGCTGATTTGGCAAGACTTGTATCGTAAATAAAAGGTGCTGAAGGAGTCCTGACATTGAGGATTGTTAATTTTTGTTTAGTAAAAAAATCACGGATATGTACAATAAAATCTTCTTCTGTAAAGATATCATAAACCTCGGCGCCGAATGATTTAGCAAACATATTCCAGTCGATTTCTTCGATGCTTGCCATTTTAGCGGCATTTTCCGAAATTTTTGAGAACCGTTTATAAATACTTCCGAAAGCGTTATTGTTTGTTATGATCACCAGCACGGGTTTATCATGTTTAATTGATGTTTTGAGTTCAATTCCGTGCATCTGCATACATCCATCACCGGTAAAAATCACAACAGGCTCATTACGATAGAATTTGCTTCCAACTCCTGCGGCAAGTGCCCAGCCAAGAGGTGCTATAATGGAGGCGGAATAGTACTTTTCCGGAGCAGGTACCCTCCAGTGAAACCCTGCAAAGACACGATGATTTCCCGAGTCAACAAACAATATGGATTCTTTTGGTAATTCTCCTTGCATGATCTGGATCAAACGGCCGGGCTCAATGATCCCATCTTCCAGTATGGGGATGTTCTGTGGTTTGACCTCCAGTTTTTCCAATACTTCTTTAAACCACTTTTTTCTGCCGGAGTTGTCATACGACAGGTTCATCATCGAGTCATGCAATGTTTTCAATACATAAAACGGGTTGTCTTTAATTGATTTTCCGTATTTTTTACTGGCAAAACTACCAGTGTAATTTACTCAAGTTTCGCAGTTTCAAAAGTACAATAAACACTGATGCTTGAAAA
>CAZMOS010000164.1:0-7755 GCA_964567945.1 uncultured Lentimicrobiaceae bacterium | reverse complement strand
GAATTTTAAAACTTTATTTAGATTGTTTATAAATTTAAATAAGCTAAATTTCTCATTGGCAATATAACCGAAATTATAATATAAATTTTAAAGAGATCAGAAAGATGTTCGATCCAAAAATAGATCAGGTAACTGACAACATATTGAAAGATTTAACACATTGGTCACACACCTGTATCCAGTCTTTAAGCATGGCCATCGAGATCAGGAATTATATTCTCCGGAAAGTTTTTGAAGGGAATGAAGATCAAGCACCCTGATAGACTTTCCTTCCAATTTGATAATGTTTTCTTTTTCCAACTCCCCGAGTACCCTGATCACAGTTTCATAGGTCGTTCCGGCAAGGCTTGCTATATCCTTTCTTGGCGGTGTGAAATCCAACAAAGTGTCGTCTTGTTTTTTAAAGCCAAATGAATCAATAATCGTCATTAACGCAGAAGATACTTTTCCTTTGGCTGACATCAGCGAATACATTTTCAGGCGTAAGTTGCTGGCTCTTAACTGATCGGCATAATATCCCATCATGAAAATAGCCATATCGGGATTTGCTTTTACCGCTTTATAAAAAATATCAATCGGTATGAAAGTTATTTGCGAAGGCACCAGGGTTATGGCAGTAACCGGATAGATCATATTCCCTCCCAGTCCGTTAAAGCCCAGCATCTGTTCCTGGGTCAACAGACATAAAATCCTTTCTTTATGATTTCCAAAAGAGGATACAACCTTAATTTTTCCGTAATATATTTCGTAAATTCCTCTTACCGGCTCGCCTTCCGAAAATATTGTGGCTCCTGCCGGATAATCTGTTGTTGTTTTGTTTAATGTGATTATCGGTTTCCACTCATCAGAACAATATTTGTTAATAAAACAATTGTAATGCTTACATGTCTCACATAATCTTTTTGGAGGTGCCATAGCTTCTTAATCCTTACTTGCAGTCTGTTGACTGCTGCAATTTTTTTGTTTTTTAATAGTATTTATGCTAAAAAATATAAGTTTTAACCGGCGTAATACCGGATATAGTTTTCTGTTGTGTTTGATTTATGGATTTTTGATTTCCGCTTTAGGGCCCTGGTAGAACCACCAGTTCAGTACCAGACAAACGAAATAATAAATGGCAAAACCGTAAAGCGCATACTCGGGCGTTCCGTTTTTAATTTGTTGACCAAATACTTTCGGGATGATGAATGCACCGTAAGCAGCGATAGCGGCTGTCCAGCCAAGTACCGGCCCGGCCTGTTCTTTACTGAAAATGTAAGGAATACTCCGGAAAGTGGATCCGTTGCCGATTCCCGTAGTTAAAAACAGGATCATGAAAAAGATGAAATAGGGCCACCAGTATTTTTCGGGAGTATCGCTGTTACGTGCCTGGATCACAAAATAGGCAACGGCGAGAGTTGCCAGAATCTGCGCAATGGTACTGATTGCCGTTACTTTGGCACCGCTGTTGATTTTGTCTGAAAACCATCCTCCTACAGGACGTATCAGTGCGCCGATAACCGGGCCGAGAAATACCCACATCAGGAAATTCGGGGCATTGGGATTGATGAAACTGGGATCGTTTGGATTGCTGTAAACAAAAATGTCCTGGGTCAGTTTGGGGAATGCGGCCGAAAACCCGATGAACGAGCCGAAGGTCATGGTGTAGATAATGGTCATCACCCAGTTGTGTTTGTTTCTGAAAATGGCAAATTGTTTATTCAGGTTGGCTTTTATTTCACCCGGCGTGGCATACTTCATCATCATCACCGTCAGGACAATGACCACAGGTAGCACAATCCACATGTTAATTTGAAGTCCGATCAACATGTAGGCGCCAATGCCTGCCGCAACCAACCCAAGCAAAACCATATACAAAGTTTTAGAAACGCCCTGAAGGGTAGTGGGCAGTTTGGGTGTTCCTGTTACCACGTTGTTCATTCCGAAAAATGCGGCAATGGCAGCCAGTGACAACAAAGGTACCCACACCCAGCCTGCGTTTTGAAGGCCGGAAAGGGCTTCGCCACAGACTTTGGTTCCATCGGGGCCGATGGCACAAAACAGGTAAAAACCAATGACCCATGGAATGGTTTTCTGCATAACCCCCACCCCCAGGTTTCCAATGCCTGCATTAAGCCCCAGGGAAGTGCCCTGCATACGTTTCGGGAAAAAGAAGCTGATGTTGCTCATGGAGGAAGAGAAGTTGCCACCGCCAAACCCCGAAAGGGCAGCATAAACGGCGAACGTAAAATACGGTGTGTTGACATTTTGAAGGGCAAAGCCTACCCCGATGGCCGGAATCAACAATAAAAGTGTTGTCACAAAAATCACATTCCTGCCACCTCCCAATGAAATAAGGAATGAATTTGGTATCCGCAATGTTGCGCCGGCTAATCCTGCGATGGCAGGAAGCGTGTAATACAAACTGTTGATCTCTTTCAATTTGGCTGTCACCTGTTCGGGACTCATTTCCGGGGTGATCATCCCGAAATTAAAGCCAAACTCCTTGAGCTTGGTGGCGATGATGCTCCACATGATCCATACTGCAAAGGCCAGCAAAAGCGCAGGAATGGAAATCCACAGGTTTTTAATAGCTATTTTTTTGCCGGTTTGGCTCCAGAATTGGTCGTCCTCAACATTCCAGGGTGATAAGTTTATTTTCAACATATTATTTTTGGGTTTTGTTATTTGCTTTTTCGTCGTTCGTAAATTGCTTTTGTTAAATGTTCATTTAATCTTGTTACTCTTCAGCAAACGAGCCTTTGGGTTCGCGAAGCATGATCCAGCAGAAGACAAAGCTGGCAAAGGCACCGGCAGACAAAATATAGAAGAACGTTTTATCGTCAACCAGTGAGTAAAGTACCAGGTAAACAACAGCTCCCACATTTCCGTAAGCCCCTGCCATACCGGCAATCTGGCCCGTCTGTTCTTTCTTAATCATGGGAATGATGGCAAAGGTGGCTCCTTCGGCACCCTGCACAAAAATGGAAGTGCCAATGGTGATGATGACAGCCACGACCAGCCACCACATGCCCTCGAACAAGGGGTCCAGTGTTCTGATACCGCCCTCTCCCATGGGCCCGTATTTGGCAATGATGGCCATGAAAAAGAAGCCAAGTGCAATGCCGAACATGTAGATCAGCATTGTACGTTTCCGGTTGTTCATCTTATCGGATAGCAGTCCCCCCAACGGCCTGGCAAAAAGGTTTACAAAGGCAAAAGAGGAAGCTATAATTCCCGCAAAGGTGGCGGTCATGATGTAATCGCCCTGACTGTTGGTGACGTTTCGGAATACATTTTCAAAAAACATGGGCAGCATGGACACCACAGCCAGCTCAGCACCGAAGTTTGCAAAATAAGTGCTGTTGAGCGCTGCCACATTCCCCCATCTGTATCTTTCATTTTCGGGGACCCCCGCCCGTAGCACAGGCAAATTGATTTGTAAAACTTTTATCACATGAGCGATAAAAATCATAGCCAGTATTCCGTAGATAATGTCCAATGCATAGGCAGGCAATATCTCTTCGCCACTAACTCTCACGCTTCCGATCTTCCACGCCAGTATGCCCATTGCTCCCACAAGGGGAAAGGACCAGACAAGATATTGGATTAAATCTTTATAAGAGGTAACGATCATGGGCTGTGTTTTTTTCGCCCTTTTAAAATGGTATGCTTTGGTTGCTCCTTCTTTGGGGACATCCCTTACAAGGAAATAATAGGCAATGCCGTAAGCCAGCGAAACGCCGGCGTTGATTGCGAGGGCATATCTCCACCCGTTTTCACCACCAAAAAAGTGGATGGCGATCCATGGAAGTGTCATAGCGGCCCAGGCCGAGCCAAAATTACCCCAGCCTGCATAAAAGCCTTCGGCCCTGCCAACCATTTTGGGTGGGAACCACTGGGCTACCATTCTGATGCCGATGACAAAGCCGGCACCGATGGAACCAAGGATCAGCCGCGAGATAAGTAACTGCAAAAACGTGTTCCCAAAGGCAAATAAAAATGCCGGGATGGACATGGTGATCATCAGTAGGCTGAACACAATCCGCGGTCCGTAGCGGTCGATAAGCGCCCCGACGACAATCCTTGCAGGAATGGTTAGGGCCACGTTACAGATTGCCAGTACTTTGATATGGTCCCTGGTGAGCCAGTCGATGTTTTCCAGCATGGTGGTTGCCAGCGGCGCCATGTTGAACCAAACGTAAAATGTGATAAAAAACGCAATCCATGTATAATGCAGCGTTCTGATTCTTTCTTGTTTAAAATCAAGTAATTCCGGTAAAGCCATTTTTTTATTATTGGTTAATGGATAATTGGTTACAGGGTCTTAAATATTTAACATCTACATCAGTGTTAATTGTTTTTGGATCTTACACCGTTTACCAGCTTGCGTGATGTCCTGATTTTTTTGCGGTCCCAGTTCCAGATGACATATTGGTAATTCCTTGTCAGGTAGGCAAAGGGATATACCAAAAAGTGAATAAAGCGTGTAAATGGAATCATGCCGATAAGCACAAAGGCCGAAACAATATGGATTTGAACCGACAGTGGCACGGCGGTAACGGCGGCAATGTCAGGTGTGAAGGTAAATAACGACCACAGGTAGGGTGTCAGCGATGAGGCAAACCATGAAGATCCCCAACGGGCAAAGTAAGCCACCCAGATGCCGGAAACAATTTGCGTGAGCAGCATCACGTAAACAAAAACATCCATTTTGTTAGTCACGGCCCATAATCGCCTGTTTTTAAACCGCCGTTGAATCAGCATCAGCAGTCCGAACAGCGCCGAGAAGGCAAAACCGAGCGCCGTAACTTCAAGAATGATCAGCCGCAAGGGTACACTGTTCCAAAGCAGTACTGTCCTTGGGAATAAAAAAGCTGTAGCATGCCCGAAAAACAGAAAAATCACCCCCCAGTGGAATGGGCGGCTACCGTAGAAAAGCTCCCGTCCTTCAAGGAACTGCGACGAAAGTGAAGAAACTTTAAATCCAAGGCGAAAGTACCTGAAGACGGAACCGACCAGCAAAACCGTTAAGGCCGCATAAGGCAAACCGATAAAAAAGAAATTATTGAACATATCTAAAAACTTTTGCGTTTGTTACAATGTGTTTCACAAATGACAGATTTTGGCGAAGGCATCACAAATTCGCTTTTGCCGTTAAATGCCTGCTCAGGCACAGCGTATTCCGTGAGGCCGTCGCCTTTGAAATCGCGTTTCAGGAAAATCAGTAACATCTCCAACAGATATTTGTAGTAGTTGTCGATGTTTTTGAATTTAGTAACCATAAAACGGACCGCCGGTGTGGTGATGATGAAGCCCAGCTCTTCGGCAAATTCACTGTCAGCGGTTTTCGAAAGAAGTGTTAATACATTAGGCAGATGATCGCCCAGCTCGCTGCCACAGTCAACACCGGAGACTTTGTGTTCGTTTTGCAGGTTGACCAGCAGTTGTGCCCGTTTGTAGTCTTCGCCAAAAAGTACGTAGCCGATGTCTAGGTAGCAAACGGCCTGTACGTCGAAGGTTTTCATGTAGTACTCTTGTTGCCGGTGAAGCGAAAGCCCTTTTTGCCTTTCAACAATTGTCTGCATCATTTCGGCTTTGTGGGGGAGCTCCTCCACAATCAGTTTCAGGAAGCGGTCAGCGTACTCCGTAAAGCGCTCGTCAGGGTACCTGAAAACATCTGCAAATATTTGGTAATGTGATAAATTCTTCATCATTATTTTCACTTTTTACAATCCACGTTTGGGGGGTTCTTTGAAACCGAAACCAGTATTTCCTTTCACATCTGCCGTACTTTCCAGCATTTCCATGGCTTCTTCGCGATGAGCTGCCGGAATCACAAAACGTTCGTCAAACAATGGCAGCGAAGTCAGCCTGAAAATGTCATCGGCGGTGTTTTTGTCCATCACTACTTCGCCCATAGGGTCACTCACCTCTTTTTCAGGCAGGTCACCCACGGTTTCGTTTCTGCGATGCAGGCGAACAGCCATCAGCTTTTTCAACACTGTTTCGATGGTTTTTTCATTACCTGCGCTAAAAAGGTTGGCCAGGTACTTCATGGGTAATCTCGATTTTTCAATTGCACCCCAGAAAGATTCGCTGGTGGTTTCATAAGAACCGTTTTCCACAAATGCCATGGTAGGCAGCAGCGGCGGCACGTAAAACAAATTGGGCAGCGTTCTGAACTCGGGATGCAGAGGCAGCGCCAGTCCCCATTTCTTGACAAATTTGTACACCGGCGATTGTTGCGCCGAAGTCAATGTGGACTCTGGAATGCCGTTGGCACGGGCCATTTTGATGACCATCGGGTCGTTGGGGTCCAGGTAGATGTCCAGTTGCTTTTGAACCAGTTCGCTTTCATCGCAGGAAGCAACAGCCTCGATTTTATCGGCATCGTAAAGCAATACACCCAGGTAGCGGATGCGTCCTACGCAGGAGTGCATACATGCCGGTGCCTGGCCTGATTCAACGCGTGGATAGCACAACAGGCATTTTTCCGACTTACCGGTATTCCAGTTGTAGTAACTCTTTTTATAAGGACAGGCCGTTACGCACATGCGCCAGGCGCGGCATTTTTTCTGGTTGATCAGGACTATGCCGTCTTCACGCCTTTTGTAAATAGCGACCGACGGACAGGCAGCCACACAGGCCGGGTTCAGGCAGTGGTTGCAAATGCGCGGCAGGTAGTGGAAACTCATCCTTTCCAGTTGGAACATGGCTTCCTGCTCCGCAGCCGACAGGTTACGCGAATTGACATCTTTGCGGGCATACTCCTGGCTTCCACCCAGGTCGTCGTCCCAGTTAGGCCCTGCCTTTGGTGTCATCGGTTCACCCGTGATCAGGGAAACCGGCCTGGCAACAGGCTGGTCATCGCCTTCTTCAGCTTCGAACAAATGTTCGTACTGGTAAGTCCACGGCTCGTAGTAGTCGTCAAGTATTGGCATATTCGGGTTATGGAACATATTTTTTAATCCCTTGAATTTGCCTGCACCCCTCAAACTGATTGATTTGCCGTTCTTCACCCAGCCACCTTTGTATATTTCCTGGTCTTCCCACTTGCTCGGGTAGCCGGTTCCGGGTTTGGTTTCCACATTATTCCACCACATGTACTCGGCACCTTTGCGGTCGGTCCAGATATTTTTGCAGGCGATGGAACAGGTATGGCATCCGATGCATTTGTCAAGATGGAATACCATTGCTATTTGTGATCTTATATCCATGGTTTATCGTTATTTTAAAATTCGACTTTGTCCATTTTCTGAATCAGGACATGGGTGTCGCGGTTTACACCGACGGGTCCCCAGTAATTAAAATGATAAGTAAACTGACCATATCCACCCACCATCAGGTTTGGTTTGAGGTGTATTCTGGTGAAGCTGTTGTGTCCGCCTGCACGCCTGTTGCCCCTGACCTGCGATTTTGGTACCGAGTAGGTACGTTCGGGCGAGTGGTAAACAATGCAGATACCTTTAGGAATACGGGCGCTCACGCAGGCACGGGTGCAATATACCCCGTTGTCATTAAAAACTTCCACCCAATCGTTGTCCTTGATGCCCAGTTCGGCAGCATCCTCTTCACTTAGCCAGCAGGGTTCCATACCGCGTGAAAGCGTCAGCATCCGCAAGGTATCGCCGTAAGTGGAGTGAATGTGCCACTTGCCGTGGGGTGTCAGTACGTTGAGTATCTTGGCCTTTCCCGTAGCCACCGAAGTTCTCAATTCCCCATAAACTTCCGGTTTCGGAGAAGGTTTGTATGTTGGCAAATGCTCACCAAACC
>CAZMOS010000163.1:0-7774 GCA_964567945.1 uncultured Lentimicrobiaceae bacterium | reverse complement strand
TCAGGACGATTTTAAGCCGTTTTAAGGAACCTGTTTTAGTCTGTAATATCAACCCCGTTGTTTTTTGAACATTCGGCAAATCGGCGTATATTTACCCGGAAATTAACCGAAATGGATGGTTTTTAGACAAACTGACGTTACCCATTATTTAAAAAAACGAAAAACCCATAGAAATTTTAATTATGATAATCAAAAATAAGTATTAACTTTGTAATTACATTTTTAAAAATTAGATAAATGGAATTGTCAATAATAAAAATCGGGAATTCAAAAGGGGTTAGACTTCCAAAAACCTTAATTGAGAAATACAATATCAAAGAAAAGGTTGAACTTATTCTTGAAAAAGGATATTTGATTTTAAAACCAATCTCAACACCAAGGAAAGGTTGGGAAACTGCATTTAAGGAAATGAATGAGAATGCAGATGACCAGCTTTTATTCAATGATGTATTTGAAAATGAAAACCTTGAAGAATGGATTTAAAACAATATCAAATAGTCCTTGTAAATCTTGACCCGACAATAGGAAGTGAGATAAAAAAGACAAGGCCTTGTGTGATAATTTCACCCGATGAAATGAATAAATATCTTCGGACAATAATAGTGGCTCCAATGACAACGATATCAAGAAAATATCCAACCAGAATTGAAGTAAAACATGACAAAAAAATTGGTTGGATAGTAATTGACCAAATAAGGACAATTGATAAACAACGAATAATCAAAATTTTAGGAAGATTATCGAAACCTGAAATAAAGGAATTGAAATCAGTAATAAAAGAAACATTTGTTGATTGAAAGAAAAAAAACAATGGGTAACAAAAAAAACAAAGGCTCATAGTGCATGCCGCAATTAGTTGTAAACATGAACATTAGTGCTATTAATTTAATATATTTGTAAGCAGAAAAATTTGGAATATTAAAGCGGTACGCAGCATAGCGCCATCCGTTGTGTGGCATTAAGGATATTGAATCTAGCGAATATAGTTGTCTAATTATTTAGGAAGGAGGATATCATGAAAATATTGAAACTAAATACAAATGAATTAATAGTAAACAAAATAACTTATTTTGTTTTATTATTTTATTTTCTTACAATCATATTCGGTAAGAACGCTACAGCACAAATTAGTGATAGAAATAATAATAGTAAAGATAACACAATATTTTTTCAGGAATTGTTTGAAGACACAGATTTTAGTTCGAGGGGTTGGTATGACAATACAAACCTTTATTTGTCAAACATAGAACATATACCGGGAAGTAATAGTTCAGTAGAATTTCATTTCCTTCCCGGAGCAACCACACCAACATCAGGAACTGCAATAAGACATTTGTTCACAGGTACAGAGGAAATTTATGTTAGTTATTGGGTTAAATACAGTTCAAATTGGGAAGGGTCGAATATGCCATATCACCCACATGAATTTTTGATACTATCAAATGAGAATGGCATCTGGGACGGTCCTGCTTATACTCACCTTACTGCATATATTGAACAAAATGAAGGAGAGCCTTTGCTTTCCATTCAGGATGGTCAAAATATTGACGAATCGAATATTGGTGTTGATTTAACAGGAGTTACAGAAGACAGGGCGGTAGCAGGATGTAATGGGGACAGTGATGGTTATGGCAATGGTGAATGTTATTTAGCAGGTTCTTTACACCGGAATGGTAAGCAATGGAGGGCAGGAGCAGTCTATTTTCAAGATAGTTTGGGCATATATTATAAAAATGACTGGCATTTCATTGAAGCCTATTTTAAATTAAACAGTATTGCAGGCGGAATTGGAGTTGCAGATGGTACAATAAAATACTGGTATGATGGCAATTTGATAGTCAATTACAATGATATTATGATGAGAACCGGCATTCATCCAAATATGAAATTTAATCAATTTATGATTGCTCCGTGGATTGGTGATGGCTCACCAGTTGACCAAACTATGTGGGTAGATAATCTAACTGTTGCAGATTACATTGTAATTTCTGGAATAACTCATGATGAACTTGCCAACTCCGATAATCTTTTGTTGCAACAGAACTATCCTAATCCATTCAATTCAACAACAAAAATATCGTATTATGTACCGAATTCAAATATTGTTACATTAAAAATTTATGACCTGTTTGGGAATGTAGTTCAAACTTTAATAAACAAATATCAATCGCAGAATAAATATTCTGTTACTGTAAATTCAAAAAATATTACATCTGGCATTTATTATTACAAACTGCGAATAGGAAATAAAACTGTTGGGACAAAAAAAATGATAGTAATTCGTTAAAATAATAACGCCACACAAAATGCTAAACAGTATTAAAACACCGTTTGGCTGAAACGTTGGAAACAACAGCAATGTGGTTATTAAAAAATTGATGCAATCGAAAAACGGGGCATTTTTGCAGTTCTTGTTTTCACTTTTTCCCCTTGGTGAAAATATGGATTTATCTCTGGGAATGTGTCTGTTTATTTACTCAAAACCTTAAACTCGGTCCTGCGGTTTTTCTGGCGTCCTTCGTTGGTTTCGTTGGTGGCAATGGGTTGTGATTCACCGTAACCTGCCGAGGTAAGCCTGTCGCTGCTGATGCCTTTGCTGATGAGGTAATCAACTACTGCTTTGGCACGGTCGGCTGATAGTTTTAAGTTGTATTCATCGGATCCATAATTGTCGGTATGCCCCGATATTTCAATTTTAAGGGTGGGGATATCGTTCAGCATTTTGGTCAACCTGTCCAGTTCGGCGGTTGATTCAGGCCGCAGGGTGGCTTTGTCGAAATCAAAAAAGATGTTTTTCAAAATAATTTTGCTTCCCACTTTCACCTTGTGCAGCAGCAGGTCAAGCTGATATTTCTGAACAGTGGTTGCCTGCGGGATAGTCAGGTTTTCGGAATGAAACAAATAGTCTTTTGCTTTGGCGATGAAACCATAGTTTCTTCCCGATGGCAGGGAAACCATGTATTTCCCGGTTTCTGAATTGGATTGAAAAGAAGCAACCATGATTCCCATAAGATTATCAAAAACCTCAACAGGTACACTTCCCAGGGGCTCAAGGGTAACCGCATCCATGACCGTTCCACGTACAATCGTAATTTGGCTTTTTTTGATTTTAACAGGTTCTTCCATTACATTTTCGGTAATCATCACCGTTTTAAAAGCCAGCGCATCGTAATCTTCCAGAAATTCCAACGGTTTTTCCGGGCCGAGCAAAGTAATCATGTAAATGTCGCGATTCCCATAGCCTGATGGATCGAAAGAAGAATAGTAGGCATGCATCCCGTTGCGCGAAAAGGAAAAGAAGAGATCATCGTCGGCGGAGTTGATTGGATACCCCAGGTTGACCGGCTTGGACCATTTACCATTGATTAAAGTGGTTTTAAACACATCGTAGCCACCCATGGAGTTGTGTCCTTTGGAGCTGAAATATAATGTTTTACCATCAATATCCATAAACACGCCATTTTCATCGTAGGGGGTATTGATTACAGCTCCGAGATTTACCGCGTCTTCGTAATCCAGTTTTTCCCTGTTTCCCTTGATGGTTAATTCGGTATAGTAAATGTCCTTCCCGCCGAAGCCCCCGGGTTTGTTGCTTACAAAGTACAAGGCTTCCATATCGGGTGAAAAGCTTGCCGAACTTTCATGGTATTTAGTGTTGATTTCTTTGGGGAGGCGCCTGGGCGAATGCCATTTCCCTTCTTCATCAATACGGCATTCAAAAAGATCACCGCCATTGTCTTCGCCTTTGTAAATAAGGGCGTGTTTTCCGTCGGGGGAAACACCCACAATGGCGTCGTGCGAATCGGTATTCAACGGCTTGCCGGGATTTTGGGCGGTTGACCATTTTTCGTTTTTGAAGTGCGAGATGTAAATATCTTCGTAAAACATCTCATCGGCAGGGTCTTTTTTCCCGCCGGTAGTAGAAGGGCGCGTTGAAGTAAACATCAGCACGCTTTCGTCGGCATTGATGTAGGGACCGTATTCGGGATATTCGGTGTTTACCCCAGAGCCCAGGTTGTCGATAAAAATGCGTACAGGATTTTGTACCAATTCCATGGCAACATGGCATTCGGCTATTCTTTTGTCAATCCTGTCGCCTTGTTCCGTCAAATCTTTAGGACTGAGTGAGCCTTTGTATTCTTCGTAAGTTTCAATCGCCTTATCAAGATTTAGATTCAGGTGATATCCCTTTGCTAATAGATAAAGGAGATCAGGCTGAACCTTTGGGTTTAATTGCCTGGCCTTCTCCAAATATTTCACACTTTTGGTTTTTTGAACCGTGTGTAAATAACATTTGCCGATCCGGTAGTTTAGCCGGGCATTATTGGGATTGAAATCGTTGGCCTTCAGGTATAGTTCCAGTGCAGGAGCATACAGAGGTGGGTCTTTTTCATAGTATTTGTCACCTTCTTTGAGCTGTTTTTTGGCTTCCTTTAAGGCGTCTTTCTGCTCATCCGAAAAATAATCTTTGTCGAAGGGTGTATCTGTTTGCGCAAAACTCTGATAAACCGGCAACAACAGCAGGGAGCAAAAAATCAACATTATTTTTGGTAAAGTTTTCATCAGGGCCTATTCGTATTTCTTACATTTCTTAAGGTAATCATTTGCTTTGGCATAGCCCAATTCCACTGCCTTTTTCCAATCAGCACAGGCGCCTTCTTCATCCCTGATCATTTCTTTTGAATTGCCCCTGTTCGCATATACAATTGCAATGCCGGGATTGGCTTTCACAACCCGGTTGTAATCGGCAATTGCCCCCTGGTAGTCCTCAATCTTGAATTTTGCATTCGCACGATTATTGAGTGCTGCAATGTAATCGGGTGCTAATTCAAGGGCTCTGGAAAAATCCCCAATAGCCTTGTCGTAATCCCCGAGCAGGAAGTTTGCCTTTCCACGGTTGTTGAAGGCGTAATAATAATCGGGATTGACTTTTACCGCGGCTGTAAAATCAGCAAGAGCACCTTCGGCATCGCCCAGCTTCATCTTCGTTCCGCCAAGATTATTGAAAGCAAAAAACAATGTGGGGTCAAGCAAGCTTGCTTTGTAAAAATCATTCTTCGCTTTTTCTGTCTTTCCCAAAGAAACATAAGCACTTCCCCTGTCGTTGTATGCAATGTCGTAATCGTTTTTCAAGCTAATGGCCCTGGTGTAATCGTCAACGGCCAGTTGATCGTTTCCCAATAAATAATTGGCGCCGCCGCGATAATAAAAAGCTTCTGCATAATTGGGCTCCAGACTTATTGCCTTGTCAAAATCAACTATTGCTTTTTTAAGTGAATCTAAAGCCAATCTTGAAAGTCCTCGTCCAAAATAGGCTTTTTCGGATGGTTCAATTTCAACTACTGCATTAAAATCGACAAATGCCCCGGAATAATCTTTTAAAATATATTTGACAAAACCTCTGTTATTCAATGCGAGGGCAAAACCGGGTTTTAAATAAATTGCTGAATTTAATGCCCTGAGAGCCGAATCGACATATCCTTCCGCATAATAATCAATGGCTTTATTGTATAGAAGCTCGGCCTGTTGATCGTCCATACGGATGGAATCTGCTACTCTGGTGCGAACAGTATCAGCCTGTTGCCCGGCTAATTGTAACCAAGAAAATAAACAGGTAAAAAAAAATATGGAGGAAAATTTTTTCACTAAGTGGTTCATTAAATGATTTGAAAACGCTAAGATAATAACTTAATTCTAATTTGTCAATAAATGACTCAAAATAACCCCGCCGGGATCACGTAATATTTATTTTTTAAGTTGTTAAAGTTTTGTTAAAAACGATCTGTTATTAAAATAAAATCAAATCGTCTTGACAACGAATAACATAAGTAGTATATTTGTGAATCTTTTAACTAAACTAATAAATTATGAAACATTTTTATTTACTTTTTTTGACGTTATTCTATTTTGGTTTAATTAATGCTCAAACCGAACTCAGTTCTTTTACATCAACCGGTTCGGGTTATACAACCGCAACGATTAACGACTATCAGTCTCTTGGGATCAACCCTGCCAACCTGGGCTGGACAAGGAATGATCACAAGATGAACCTTGGTTTGTTTGAATTTGGCTTTTCACTTTATTCGGAAGCTTTAACAAAAAAGCAAATCCAAAATAACCTTTACCGCAATCCGATTACTCTGGACATGCAGGGGAAAAAGGATGCCGCCGCTGCTTTTACCAATGCGCGAATGTTTGGAACGGCTACCTTAATGTGGGTAGGATTTTCTTACCAGGACGAAAAAATTGGAGGATTCGCCTTTACTGTTCGAGACAGATTTGTCTGGCATTCACTACTCAACGACAATGGAGCAAGCTACCTGTTTTTAGGCTATAACGACCCGTACTTCGATTCCACTGCTTTTGAAAACGGGAAACAAGTAGGTTACAGAAGCCAGGCAGCCGGGGTTGGCAAAGCATCTACAATTTACAAGGGTTCGGACAACCACATGTTGATGTATCGTGAGTTTAACCTTGGTTATGGGCGCAAAGTCATTAAAAATGATGACTTTGGATGGTATCTGGGGATCAACTTTAAATACCTGATGGGGCAGGCCATGCTTAGGTATTACCAGAAGGATAACGGGGAACTTATTGGGAATTCGGCATTGAGTCCCGGCTTTAAAGTTAACTATTCCGGCAGCGGAATATACGATGGGGATGTGGATAAGTTAGAGGGTAGTGGATTAAAAACAGTAGGCACGGGTTTTGGTTTCGATGTTGGAACAACCTTCGAGATCAAACAGAAACTAAAAATAGGACTGGCCGTAAACGATATTGGTTCTATCACCTGGAAGAAAAATGTGTACGAAGGAACCGACGGTGGTGTTTGGCGGACGGATACACCGGGCCTGGACAATTATAATGTTTTTGAAGAAGGACAGCTGATCAATACCGACAACGGCCCACCACCATTCGATACCACATTTGTTGGAATTGCAAAGAAAAAACTGAAAATCCCTATGAACTTCAGGGGGGGTGTGAGTTATACTTTTAATGAGATTATTGAAGCCGGTTTGGATGCCTACGTCCCCCTTGGGGAAAAAGTTCCGGGAAATTTTGAAGCTCCTGTTTTTGGTATTGGTACCCGCGTAAATCCGGCCAAATGGGTTCAATTGTCCATCAGCGTAGTCACCGGTGGAAAGTTTGGAACCAATGTCCCGTTTGGCGTCACTTTCTATCCGCTTAAAAACGATAAGAACACCTGGGAAATTGGATTTGCAACCCGCGATATGATATCTGTTTTCACGCAAACCAACCCTACGGTGTCCGCAGCATTTGGTTTTTTGCGGTTTAGCTTTGGTGAGATAAAAGAATCAACGAGGTATCTTGAAGAGGAAGAATAGATATTTTGGTTATTGAATTCGTTTTGTTCATAAATTGTCATTTCAGAATTTATTTTATTGTGTAGATTTTAGTGAACACTTTCACATCAGTTCGGAAGTAATCCGGGAAATGGCTTTCGTAAATACGAGTTTTGCTTCAATTATTGCTGGTTGGGGCCATTTAGGACAATTTTTATATATCTTCCCTGAAGAGAAAGTAATAATAGTAAGGATGGGAAAAGAAAATAAAAAGGTTGATACCCGGCAGATCGTTTAACCGAAACACATTTGTTGCTCACCTGATCCATACAATTGTCACCGATTATACTTTTTGCTGACAGAAAAGGTGGAATGATTATTTTACAGCAGATGATCTGACTCAAGCAAATGAATATATAATATGCATCTTTTTTGTGTTTATACTTTTATAAAATAGAGTACTCATTTTA
>CAZMOS010000162.1:0-7842 GCA_964567945.1 uncultured Lentimicrobiaceae bacterium | reverse complement strand
TCATTCTCTTGCAAAAATAATAAAAGTTACCACAAAAGGTAACTATATTAAAAATTTTAGATTTCTTTAGAAATCTCTCCTTGACATTTTATGATAATTTTTATAAAATTGTGTTTTCAAATTAAACAATCAAAAAAACCATTCTGCGATGAAAAAGTTAAGGATTTTATTTACGGTGCTGTTTTTATCAGCTTTTTCGATGCCTTTGTTTTCACAGGGTTTTCAACCCCCTGCCAAAGGCAAAGCCGTTGTCTATTTTATCAGGGTGTCTTCCTGGGGTTCGGCTGTTTCCTTCGATTTTTTCCATCAGGACAAGTTCATCGGGGCTTTCAAAGGGAAAAATTACATGCGTTATGAATGCAATCCCGGAAAGAATCTGTTCTGGGCTTCATCTGAAAATAAGGAATTCCTGACTGCCGACCTGAAAGAAGGCGGTATATACATTGTGATTGTGGATGTTATCGAGGGTTTCTGGAAAGCGCATGTCGGGCTGACGCCCATTGACGAAAGCAAAACCGACCTGTTTGATCGTGCGAGAATGTTAGTCAGCGAAAAGCCCCCGGTCAGCATCCCGCAGTCAAAGATTGACAAAATGAACAAAAAACTGAAAAAGTTTATTACGGAAGAACTGGAGCATTACGAAACCGTGACAAAAAATAAATACAATTTCAAACATATCTCGCCGGACATGGCTATTCCTTATGGTATGTTGAAATGAGTGGATAAAAATAAAATGTAAATGGTTGATTGTTGGAAGTCCGAAGCACGATATTCACTGCATGGGTTTATAGCCTAAAATCTGAAAATTAACAACGGAGAGTCAACTGCAACGACTGCACCAAACATAATCCGCCTCCGGCAGATCAATTCAGTTTATTGGCAACAGTAGTAGTCGTTCCCGAAATAGTTGCGGGCACTTTCACGCCGTTCTGGTCAATATCCATCTGAATATCCTGATCAATCTTCGATTCGATGAGCCAGCCGGTTTCCGTATTCACGATCATTTCTCCTTTTTGCGTACCGGTCATTTTCATATCCGTACCTTCAATAGTGTTGGCCGTGATCATACCGTCAACTCCCAGCGTTGCTTTCTTACCGGATATTTTCACCAAAGTGTATTTCATTTTTACTTTCATATCACTTGTTTTTAAAGGCGAAATCTCCTTTTCCCAGCTATCCCCGATTTTCACTTTATGAGCGGGATATGTTCCAAACTGCATACCGCTGCTCAGGTTATTGGACAGGTTATCATTTTCAACGAGTTCGCTCATGTTGACCTTAAGTATATTTCCTCTCTTATCCATGACCACAGAATAAGATTTATCAATCATGGCCCCCATTGTTTCTGCAATTTTGGCCACCATCGGATTTTGTGCGGAAGCCGGGTCGTCCGAATCGTAAACAAGCTGCATCCCGAATATGCTCTGAATCATTTTTATTTTTTTGATCTTTGATTCCACTTCAATACTGTCATGGTCAACTTTGGCAATGGTTGAAAGCAGTTTAAACTCAATAACCTGATTCAAAGCCATTGTTTGCCCGTTGGCATCAAACGTAATATCCTGATCCGTTTTTATATCATAATCATATTGATTTCCAACAGAAACTTTATATTTCAGGTCAATGCTTTTTTGTGAAAAAACCGCCGGCGAAGAGAATAAAAATACGACCGCCAGGGTCAGGTTCATTTTTAGTAAATTCATATTAAAAAAATTAAGGTTGATTAAAATTCAGGGTTTTCATCTTCTGTCATGTCATTGAGGCGCGATTGAAACGTAGCGATGCCCTGCGCAGAATCAGGATGATCCGTTTCTCCCGGGGGCGTGCTTGCGTCGTAGTCCTCAAACCGGGCAAAGGTATCAATAAACCGCAACCTGACCGAACCTGTCGGGCCGTTCCGGTGTTTGGCAATGATAACTTCCGCCATCCGTTTGGTAGAATGCCCGCTCTCATCTTCTGTAATACCATAATATTCAGGCCGGTAAATAAACAGCACCAGGTCGGCATCCTGTTCAATGGCGCCCGACTCGCGAAGGTCGGAAAGTATTGGTCTTTTTGATTGCCCGGGGCGGGTTTCCACGGCACGACTTAGCTGTGAAAGGGCAAGTACGGGAATATCCAGCTCTTTGGCCAGTGCCTTCAGCGAACGGGATATCTGGCTGATCTCCTGTTCACGGTTGCCTTTGTTATCTCCTCCACCCGACATTAATTGCAGGTAGTCAACAAACACCATCTCGATGTTGTGCTGTTGTTTTAACCTTCGGCATTTGGCCCGCAATTCAAATATGGTAAGCGCCGGTGTATCGTCAATAAATATTTTTGCGTTGATCAGGTTCTTGATCTTGTCATGCAATTGTTCCCATTCATAATCGGCCAGTTCACCCTTTTTCAGCTTTTCGGATTTCAGTTCCGACTCACTGGCTATCAATCGGGTTACGAGCTGTACTGACGACATTTCCAGCGAAAAGACAGCCACCGGTTTTTCAAAATCCACGGCTACGTTACGTGCCATTGTCAGGGCAAGGGCCGTTTTACCCATCGAGGGGCGGGCAGCCAGGATGATCAGGTCAGACTTTTGCCAACCTGAAGTTATGCGGTCGAGGCTGACAAAACCCGATGGTACCCCACGCAGGTGGCCTTTGATGTTTTTAGCCGCTTCAATGTCTTCGATGGCCTGTTTGATCAAGGCATTCATATCTTCCCAGTTCCTGCGAAGGTTTGTTTCCGAAACGCTGAACAGTCCCTGCTCCGCCTTGTCCAATAAATCGAAAACGTCGGTAGTTTCTTCAAAGGCATCTTTGATAATTTCCGAAGATATTCTGATCAACTCACGTTGGATGTGTTTCTGCAATACGATCCTGGCATGAAATTCCACATTGGCAGTGGAAGCAATGCGGCTGGTCAGCATGGTTATGTAATATGGCCCTCCGACCATTTCAAGCATTCCTTTGCTTTTCAACTCATTGGTGACAGTTAAAATATCTACCGGCTCCGACCTGGCAAAAAGATCGCGAATAGCTTCAAATATCTTCTGATGAATTTCTTTATAAAATACCTCGGGTTTCAGAATGTCAATCACAGCGGCTACGGCGTCCTTTTCCAGCATCATTGAACCGAGTACAGCTTCTTCAAGGTCTACGGCCTGGGGTGGGATTTTACCATGCTCCAGATAGGGCTGGTTTGGCTCATTTTTTAATTTTCCCACAGATGTTTTACGGTTACTTTTGGTGGCATCTTCCATAGGGCCAAAATTAAGAATTAAGCAAAAGTCAAATTATATTGTTAATAACTATTTTTGTCGTGCCTGCCGGGTGCAATGACCGATAAAATCGCAGGGATAAGGTTCGTAACAATACGGCCCCATAGGGATATCCGGCGATTTGTCAAGTACCAAAGCTTCTTTTTCCCTGATTATCTGTTCTTTGACAAAATCCTGCAACGGCAGGATACGGTTGAGCACATTTTCACGGATAAACAGAGGTTCAAGATTTTCATATTCATCAAGTTTTTCATAATCCAGTTGTTCGCTGGCATAAACAATGAAAAAATCTTCCAGCAGCAGACCCGAATGTGTGATCACATAATACTGGAAAGCTGCATCCAGAAGAAAAGTGTCTGAAATTTTGTAAGAACTTTTTACTTCGTAGGCATGCCATTTTTCGTTTTCCCTGACCAGGATATCCAGAAAAACAAGTAATCGGTCAAATTGGAAACCCGCTTCATATAAAATATTGAATGTGTTGGTCCGGATGATTTCCTGCGTTTGTGACAACGCTTTCCGGTACAGCGCCGGAGACCTGGGTCCGATGTCAATCCCACCGGGAAAAAGCTTCTGCGCCAGCGTACCCACTTTGTGTCCCCGCCTGAATTTTGCCAGTTGTTCGGGGCTCAATTTATCCCGTAAAAACGGACGTTTCTTATTCAGATACAACGATTTGAGACATTGCGTCCCGCGGATGAAAGTGGACTTGGACAGCACGTGTTTTTCCATGTGATAAAGTTAGGAAATATTTGGAGTTGGCAGTTAAATGTTGAGTATTATTGAACCGAAAATAAAACATCCCGTTAGATTGTGCAGGCAACTTCATCAGCCGGACACACTGACAAAGAAAACAATTCGTCATTACAATTGGTAAAATAAAGCATTCTCATTGCAGCCGGGTACGAGTTATGGAGTTTCGTCAGGTGCGGACGGCCTGAAAAATTTTCTACTTTTGCTTGTGAATGAAATTGCAAACTAATAATCAAATATTTCCCTGACCATGTCCCACGAATTACTGACCTTTTCAATTAGTGTATTTACAGGCTTTTTTGCCATCATGAATCCCATTGCCAATGCACCGATATTTCTCGGGTTAACAGACAGTTTTAGTGATGTGGAAAAGAAAAAAGTTGCCCGGATTTCCACTTTTGTGGCCTTTGTGATCGTCGTTACTTTTATCGTAATGGGCAACCTGATTTTTATGGCATTTAATATTACTATTCCTGCTTTCAAGATTGCCGGCGGAATACTCGTATTTTATGTTGGTTTTGAGATGCTTCAATCGAAAAGATCCAGTATTCACCGTCAGCAGAAATCCGAAAGCAATGAAACCGTGACGAATAACAATGAATCTAACACGGATATTGCCATTACCCCGTTGGCGATCCCTATTCTGGCAGGCCCGGGAACCATAGTTACGGCTATGAATTATATAACGAAGGGAGATTACATCAGGACGGGTATTGTCATTGCGATTTTTGCCTTAATGATCGTGCTGACCTATCTGGCATTTGTCGGTAGTGAAAAGATTATTGAAAAAGTCGGGAAAGGAATTATTGCTGTTATCTCAAAGCTTATGGGGTTGATACTGACCATTATCGGTGTGGGTATGGCAACAGAAGGGATAAAACTCACGTTCGGACTTTAATTCCGCAACCTGCGATTCTCATTTCCCCGGGATAATAACATCTTCCTCCCTGATCAGCGGCAACCCCATGTATCTCCTCAAAAGCTGGGCTACGGTCAATGTATCTTTCTGGCAATAGATTACAATGCGTTCAAGGTCTTTTTCCTCCCAATATATCTGACCGACCATGCTGCCGTCAATATCATCTTTGGGTGTGGGAATATCAAAAATGGCTGCCAGCAGGTCAAGTGAAGTGTAATGCTTGTAATCGCCGAATTTCCATAATTCCATGGTGTCGAGATGTTTGATCTCCCAGGGTTTTTTACCCGCCATTTTCAGAATTTCCGGCAGTTCGATCCCGTGAACAAGCATCCTGCGGGCGAGATAGGGAAAGTCGAATTCTTTTCCGTTGTGAGCACATAACAGATGTCTCTCTCTGCTGAAATATTTGTTCAGCAATCCGGCAAATTCCACCAGCAATTCACGCTCATCATCCCCATAATAGGATTTGATCCTGAATTCTTTACCCTTTGTGAACCCGCAGGAAATACAAATGATCTTCCCGAATTCGGAATAAATACCTGCCCTCGTGTACAATTGATCAGCCGTCATATCCGGCTCGTTCCGGCGTAGTTGTTCGGCTTTCTTTTCCCACAACTTTTTAAACCTGTCCGGCAGGTCATCAAAAGATGCAACGGCAGGTACCGTTTCTATGTCAATAAAAAGGATATCGGCAATGTTCAGCTTGTTAAGCATAGCTTCTGATTTTAACATTAAAGGTACAAAAAATACGTTACTTTAGCTCATATCAAAAGAAATTGATTTTGAAGATCTTCATTTTCATATCCGCCTTGTTGTTTATCATGCTGTCTCCCGGCTGCAAGAAGGAGGATACGTATATTCCGCCTGAAATTGAAATTATTTCTCCGTTAAACAATAACCTTTATAAATTGCCCGGGACGGTCAGGATAAGTGTAAAGATCAAAAGTCCTGCCCGGATCAACTATGTACGTATCAGTTTCGACAACGAGGAGATGATTCCCGTGCTGGGACAAAAATTCATTTACCCTACCGTACGTGATACGCTCATTGAGTATGATGAATTCATCAGCAACATTCCTCCGGGTGAAACGGGCCCTTTTATTTTTCAGGTGGCCGTTGACGATGGTAAACAGATAACCCGCGTTTACCGTGATATCCGGTTTGAGGATGCACCCGTTCATTACAAAGGTTTTTACCTTTTCACCCGGCCGGGCATAAACGAAACCGGCATTGAATATTACGACAGTACAAATATCCCGAATCTTTTCGCCGACCTGAACGGTGAACTGGTTCATACGGCTTTTTCATCTTTTAACGACCTGTTGTTTATTGCCACAACAATCCCTTCGCGACTCTATGCTTTTGAGTTTGAAGACCAGTATCTGCAATGGACAAAAACACCCGAACAACCCTATCCCGAATACAACTACCTGAATGCTGATGAAAACCTCCTTTATGTTGCAACTGACAACGAACGGATATCTCTTTTGTTCCAACAGTCCGGTTATCAGAAAGTCAGCACGGAATTATTATTTGATACCATACCCGACAGGATTGGTGTGAGCAATGATTTTTTCATTGGCGATTTCCGGTTACGTCATGCCCAGCAACGGGCCTGGATCACTTTTTATAAATCCACGGGAAATGTTTATCACCGGTTTTCGACTTTTATCAACGTAACTGATTTCTATTCTTTCACGGGCAATTCCGGCTTTTATGTTTTCGGGTACGAAAACGGTAAAGGATTATTTGGTATTTATAACCTCGACGGTAATTTTATTTCGGAAGAAACATCGCTGAAAACAGGAATACTGACTCATACTGCACGTGTGGATTATCGGCTGTTTTTAGTTACGGATGAAAAAGCATTGTACCGCTTTGACCTTGTAACCAAAATGATAGTAAAAGTCAAACAGTTTGAAGAGGAAATAGTTGACATGGCGCTGGATGCGGAAAACAGCCGGGTTTTTATTGCCGGAAAAAACCGGGTGAGGATATTCGCTTATCCTGACATGGAACTGCTTGCGGAATTGCCTTCCGGCGCTCCGGTAAAAGCCATTGAATTAAGGTATTATTATTAAACAACATCAATTGAAACCACCGAAGATCATCCTTACGGAAGACGGTTCTCACACCTTGCTTGACATGAATACCGGGGAAACCTATCATTCCGTCCATGGTGCCATTCAGGAATCGGAACATGTTTTCATCAGGAAGGGCCTTGACCTTTTCAAAAACTCCGAAACAGCGATCCATATCTTTGAAGTGGGTTTTGGTAGCGGCCTCAATGCTTTGCTGACTTATTTGTGGGCCGGAAAAAACAAAGTCCCGGTACAGTACAAAACAATAGAACTTTATCCTGTTCCTTTCGAAACCGTAAAGCATCTCAATTATCCCCGGCTGCTGAATGTGGACGAGCAGCTTTTTTGGAAAATGCACAAGGCAGGGAATGAAAAAACCGTGCTTTCGGAATATTTCACTTTTCAGAAACATGAAGTTGCACTCCGGGACGCCCGTTTGCCTTCAGATACGTTTGATGTAGTCTTTTTCGATGCTTTTTCCCCCGGCACCCAGCCTGATATGTGGACGGAAGAAAACTTTGGCAAAATAGCTTACGCGATGAAAACGGGTGGTATTTTAACAACCTATTCCACCAAAGGCGATGTCAGACGGGCACTGAAAGCCAACGGATTTAAAATTGAAAAACTTCCCGGCCCGCCGGGGAAAAGGGAGATATTGAGGGCTGTGCTGAGACAAAAATTCTGAACTTTCCGGACATCTTATGCAGATTTCCTTTAAAAGTGTTATTCTTACTTTACACTTTTGTGTCAATAGTGTTAATTCTATTTTACATTTTTTCACATTTTTGTTATTTGGATTTAACACTTTTTCTTACCTTTGTATTTTAAAA
>CAZMOS010000161.1:0-8164 GCA_964567945.1 uncultured Lentimicrobiaceae bacterium | reverse complement strand
GCAGGAGGAAACGTGCCGGATCATCACCTTTACTGGCATTGAAAGTATAGAAAGGGTCATCGTTGAAGTTATGTATTGTACCGGTAACCAGATCTTCAAGTGTAACCTTCGTGTCAGGCAGGCTGTCCAGGTTAATGGCCAGTGTGTGTTCACCTGTTACTCCTGGTTGCAGATTCATTTGTACTATACGTTCTGATTCTTCTGTCAGTGACTGAATGTAATCAAGGCTTAACTGTTGTTCGTTTTCAATTAAGTAAAGTTGGGGGGCATTTTCATTGCCAAACATTTTGAAACCGTCGTACCCGTTTTCAAAACCGGGGGTACCGCTTTCACCAAAAGTAACAAAAGCTGCATCTGTCCTCTTACCGTCGCTGACTTTGATCATAGCATAAACGCCCTTGCCATAATTGTTGTCCCAATCCAGCAATCCGCCTTTTTTATAAAAACCACCGGGTGTTCCGAACTCTCTGTTGGCGCTTGCAAGTGTAAGTGCAGGGGAAGCACCACTGACCTCAACAAAGAAGCCCTGGCCTTCGGCTACAACACCAGAATGACCACCACCACCACCTGTAGTATGAAAAGCATAATTATCATTTACAGGGTCCCAAACCCAGATTTGTCCGTAAACATCCGTAGCTGCGGTTAAGGAATTATCAACATTAAAAGAAGTTGAAAAAGGATTTCCAATCAGTTGATGTTGATTAGTCCCGGCAGTAAAGGTTACTGCAAAATCTTGTGACCTAAGGTTTCCGTTTGTCGTAATTGTGAAATTGTCACCTGAACCGGTCAGCGTCCCGCCAATAACGTCATAACCCTGTCCCACATTCAATGCCTGGGTAAGGCTTGGATCAATAATATAATCAAATGTTTGGGTGGTTGTATTAAACTCCATTAACCAGATATTGGGGCTGTGATTCTGAAAAATATCAGCGGTTGTAACCCCTGTTGTGACCGGAGTGATCTGGTGCCATTGGTTGCCTGCTATGTAAAGATTTGAAGTGCCGGCAACGGTGTTAAAACCTGAAAAATGTAATTCTCCTGTTCCTGTATTATCTGAAGCCAGAATCAACTGTCCGCTTGCGCCAACTGAAAGCCCGTTTGAACTCGAAATTTTCAGCCCGGCTGTTGGTTCTACCTGGAATTTCCCGCTTGTTATGGTAAGTGAGAAAAATATAATCGTTTTTGTAGTACGTGAAACAGTATGTGAAAAATGGAAAGTATTGGCTGCACCGATATCCAGTTTTACATGACCCATTGAACTGTTGTTGGTCATATACCAGTCCGTGACAGTACTTGAGCCTGTTCCTATTGTAGTTGTTCCGACGCCAGGGTAATATTGAGGTATTGACCCGATGAAAATTTCGGCAGCAGTTCCCGAATTCCCGTTTTGAATATTCACAGCAACATTTACATTATCAAGCGCACTTGTGCCAAATTTGACCTCACAATTATCAGAGATTTTGAAAATATTATTTGTGTTATCATTTAATGGTCCTGCAGTAGCAATATTCATTGTTGCTGTTATATTGGTAAGTGTAGAACCAAGAAAGCCAACATGCGTTGCGTCAACATAATTTTGCTGATAATAACCGGCAACGTTAAGAACGGCAGCATCATTTAAGTACAATGTTCCTCCATTAACGTTTAAATAGTCTGTTACTGCATTACCAACAGTACAGGTTCCTGTAAGGTCCATAGTGCCTTCAACAACAACATTTCCGGAAGTTGTAAGAGTAGCGCCTGAACTAATTGTTAATGTAGCGCCGGAGTTCACCGTAATCGTAGATGCTGCACGACTTCCCGTAGCAACTGTTACATTGTAAGGTGAAGGGATAGTTACATCATCTCCATCAACTGGCACCCCTGAAGGGTTCCATGTGGATGTAGATGACCAATTTCCCGTAGCCACTGCTGTATAAGCAGTCCGGGATTGGGAAAAAGCTGAAATCGCGAAAAATAAAATCGCGCTAAGAAGGAGTAGTTTTTTCATCATACAATAATTTTTAGATTAAACAATCTGTTAATTTTCGGCAAATATATATAAAATCAATCTGCTTATCAAAAAGAATCTTTTTTTTAATGCCTTTATAATGGGTTTAAAACAAGTTATTAACAGCCTATTATTAATAATGTTAATAAATTCTTCTTTTTATCCCATCGTCTTGAATCACCGCTAGTGAAAAAAGATTAAAAACTGTTGGGGGATTATACGGCATAAACCACATAGGTGTTGCATTTTTTAAAAAATATTTAGAGCAGATTGGTGATAAAATCTAAAATTAGACGACATATAAGGTTTTTTATCGGCGTATTCAGCAAAATATTATTTCAAATTTTTAATTATTACAACCGTATATAAAAAAAGCAAAGTTATTGTGAACAAAAAAATCTTCGCAATAATAAAGTTAATTTTCTAATTTTATAACTGAACACTGTAAACCCAATGATATGAAATTAAAATCTGCATTGGTCTTTATCATATTTATTGTTACAAATTAAATGCTGCCTGACCAATTTAAAATTGATCGGCTTTTCAAAAAAGGATATTTTATAGACTGAACTGAAATCATTTTTCTGATTTTCGTAAAGGTTACAGGGAATTATTAATTTTGAGCAAAACTTTAAGCGTTGATTCCTTTATTTATAGAAATACGTTTACTGGACATCGTTGATGTCTTTCTGGTTGCAGTTTTACTTTTTACCCTGTACAAGCTGATAAAAGGAACCGTTGCGATCAATATTTTTCTGGGATTGGTCTTGCTGTTCCTTATCTGGCGAATCGTTTTAGCCCTTCAGATGGAATTGTTATCCAGTATTCTGGGTGCATTTATCAGTGTAGGTTTGGTAGCGCTCATTATTATTTTTCAACCGGAAATCAGGCAGTTTTTATTTGCAATGGGCAATGCCAATGTTTTTAAACAATACGGTATTCGCCCTTCCATTTTAAGGAAATTTCTGAAAGTAAAAAGTGGATTGAACGTGGATGCAGTTGTGGCAGCCTGTCAGAAAATGTCAGAGATGAAAGAAGGTGCCCTGATAGTCATTACAAGGCAAAATGAATTGTTGCAGTTTATATCAACAGGGCAGTTAATAGATGCAGAAATTTCCGCTGCTTTGATAGAAAATATCTTTTTCGTCAATTCGCCGTTGCATGATGGTGCCATGATCATCACCAACAACCGGATAAAAGCGGCTGCATGTATTCTTCCGGTAACGAAAAAGAAAGTGCGTATTTCATTTGGTTTGAGGCATCGTGCGGCCATCGGTGTAACCGAGATGTCGGATGCCATCGCTATTGTTGTTTCCGAAGAAAACGGGAAAATATCATACTGTACACAGGGAGACATCATTTATGGTTTAAAACCGGTTCAACTGCAACAACAATTACTCACCGACCTCGGGATGATAGAAAACGAAATTAATGAAACCTGATGTATGCCAACAGCTCCTTTTTACAAATAGCTTAGTCCCCTTTAGTCGGTATTGTAATCAACGACGGCTGTTTTTTCCAAAACATTTTTCATAAAATCAAGTACTTTCACATGAGCCGGATGAATGCGGTATTTATTTAATCCTTCCTCATCGTCAAATGAGGCAATCAGCACCAGGTCATATGCTGAAGGTTTCGTACTGATATTTACCCCCACCTCCATATTCTTCAGTTCAGGAATTTTTTTTATAAGTTCAAGCAATTTTGATTTGAACTCAATGGATAAGTCCTTTCCTTTTCCACGGTCATTAAACTTAACCATTACGATGTGTTTCAACATACTTATTAACATTAAAAGTTTTAAAAATCTTTGCAAGTGCTTAGCGTTTAACAAATTTGCCGGTGCCAGCTATTTCGCCGAAAGCATTACTCAATCTATAAATATAAATTCCCGCAGGAAGCATGGAAAGTTGAAGCTGAACACGGTTTTGTCCTTCGAGTTTTTCAACGTGTACAATTTGTCCCATTTGATTTAACAGGGTCAGTTCTCCTGTTTGTGCTTCTTCAAACTCAATATTCATGACATCGGTAACCGGATTGGGAAATACCCTGGTCTCCAAGCTTTTGTTCTCAAACAGGTCCACCGGAAGACTATTCATAAACCAAACATGAGTCACATCACTACTAACTCTGTCAACATCCATTTCACACAATTCGAAACCAATATTCACAGCGTCGGTCAACCAGGAATAATTAGTTGAGCTGTCCAGGGTAGCTGAAAATAATATCCAGATGTTAGTCCCGTTCATCATTATAAAGGTGCTGTCTGCTTCCACTATATCAACGCGCTGGCGCAAGGCATCAAAAGTACCCATGGGAATGGTAACCGAGCCCCAGGCATCAACATCGGTTTCTTTGTTAATTGTATTTTTTATCCACACCGAATCTACTTCCTGTTCCGGCAAGGGGAGCTTAAATTCAGTGACATAAGTCTCCTCGTAGCTGTCGCCGTATGTTACCGGAAAATCAAGTAGAATGTCTTCCGGATCAACATGCATAAATAGTGTATCGCCATCTTCTGTAAATCCGGTCATTCCTATCCTTGATAGTTTATCAGCATTCCTTATCATATAAAGATAAAAGTTCTCGTTGACGAAGGTTATGGCAAAATTAGCTTCGGGGAACTCACTGGCAAAAGGCGTTGAAGCCGGTAAAACGAAATCCATTGTGTCAAGGGTGTGTGCGACCACATTGGTAAAATCCCAGGTTTTGTCCGCTCCGGATTCGCCCGGGACGATATCGTTGGCAGGCAGGGTGTCGTTAGCCATAAAAATGGTAGTGCCCACCGGGGCAAGGTCGTTGTCTGTAATCACTATCTGCCCGTAAGACAATGTCATAAGGGCGAGAAAGAGCAAGGTAGATAATTGTTTTTTCATCGGTTTAAAATTTAAAAGGTTAAAACTAATAATCAAAACAGAAGTTTATTCCATAGTTTTTTAAGGAAATTCACTATCGCCTCATGAATCAGGTGGACAGGACAAATATCCCGGGCTTTTAATCAGCAAAACCGGCAGTTAGTACAAGATAGAAGTCATGGCCTTTGAAACTGAAATTCAGACTCACTTACATCAACGGCAATTCGTAAATCGGTCGGGCAAGTTCTTGTGCACGGTTTTCATGCGGTACACATGTGCCTTCACATTTATCCTGTCATCAAACTTGTTCATCACAATGTGTTACGGCATTTGATTGGGTTTTTTGCATTTATCAAATGTACATAAAATAATTAATTTAACATTGATTCGGGATAATAAGTTTTTGAACTTAAACAGCTTATAACTTTAAAATATAATTCTTTGTGTTTTCCTGGTGTTTTGTTGCTTATGTGGCCGAAATAATTGCCATCAAGACTTGAAGGCACAAAGGTTTTTTACCAAGGTGTTCGTCATTAAGTTGATAAAAGTCAATACATTCCTTTTCTTCTCCTTTAACCGAATTCACGTTAATTTAATATTAAGCACTGTGATGAGAAAAACATCAGACTGAAACAAGATGTTTATTAAAAGTGACATAAAAAAGGCCCGTTGCATTGACAACGAGCCTTTTTGAGTTTTTATCTGAAAGATTATTCCAGAACTTCTGCCATTTTCTTCCCGATATCAGCCGGAGAATCCACAACATGAACACCACATTCTTTTAATATCGCTTTTTTTGCGTCAGCCGTATCCGATTTCCCTCCTATAATAGCTCCGGCATGTCCCATTGTCCTCCCCGGAGGGGCGGTGGCTCCTGCTATGAAAGCAACAACAGGCTTTGTACCGTGTTCCCTGATCCAGTGCGCAGCATCAGCTTCCATGTTTCCACCAATTTCACCGATCATTACTATACCTTCGGTTTCAGGGTCGCTCATGAACAGTTCCACAGCATCTTTTGTAGTTGTGCCGATTATCGGATCTCCTCCAATACCGATGGCTGTTGTTTGTCCCAACCCGATCTTTGTCAACTGGTCCACAGCTTCATAGGTCAGGGTGCCTGAACGGGAGACAATGCCTACCCTGCCCTTTTTGTGAATAAATCCGGGCATGATCCCCACCTTGGCCTCATCAGGAGTAATTACCCCGGGACAGTTTGGGCCGACCAGCCGTGCATTATAACCTTTCAGGTAATCTTTAACTGTGACCATATCTTCTGTCGGAATTCCTTCTGTAATACAAACAATTACTTTAATCCCAGCTTCAGTTGCCTCCATAATGGCATCTGCTGCAAATGCCGGCGGAACAAATATTACTGAAACATTGGCCGCAACTTTGTCAACGGCCTCCTTCACTGTATTAAAGACAGGCTTTTCAAGATGTTCCTGCCCGCCTTTACCCGGTGTAACCCCACCAACTACATTGGTGCCGTATTCAATCATTTGTTGGGCATGAAAAGTACCTTCGTTACCCGTAAATCCCTGGACTATTATTTTTGAGTCCTTATTGACCAAAACGCTCATTTATATGTTAAATTTAATTGTGAAAAAACAAGCGCCAAAGGTAATATCTTTTTATACAAATCATAAAGGATGAAAATGTAATTTTGTATAATTTTAATAAAACATCTGATCATGCCTGCCAACATTTTATATTCCCTTACTGACGATACGATCTGCGCAGTGGCTACACCACCCGGGACGAGTGCCATTGCTATAATCCGGCTATCTGGCAGAAATAGTCTGCCAGTTGCTTTTTCATTATTTAACCATGAAAACAGAGAATTAAATAAGGAAAATATTAAAAGCCACCATCTTTATTTTGGAACCATTCAATACAAAGGACAAATCATAGATGAAGTGCTGTTAAGCTATTTTAAGGCGCCTCATTCTTACACCGGTGAAGATGTCGTTGAAATATCATGTCATGGGTCGCAATATGTACAGCAAAAACTTTTGGAAACCCTGATGGAAAGCGGAGCCAGGTTAGCAAAACCCGGAGAATTTACCATGAGAGCTTTTTTTAATGGCAAATTGGATTTGTCTCAGGCAGAAGCCGTTGCCGATTTGATTGCGAGTCAATCAAAAACAGCTCATCGTGTAGCGATGAATCAGATGAGAGGGGGATACTCGGAAAAAATCAATGAATTGAGGAATCGGTTGTTGAATTTTTCATCCCTTATAGAACTGGAACTGGATTTCAGTGAGGAGGACGTTGTTTTTGCCGACCGGGAACAGTTTTTTAAATTAATAGATCAAATTGAAAATGAATTGTCAGTACTCATACAATCGTTTAAGGTTGGGAATGTCCTGAAAAAAGGAATCCCGGTTGCTATTATTGGAAAACCGAATACAGGAAAATCTACTCTGCTCAATGCAATATTGAATGAAGAAAAGGCTATTGTATCGGATATTCCTGGGACAACACGTGACAGTATTGAAGACACTATTGTAATTGAGGGTTACGCTTTCCGTTTTATTGACACGGCCGGATTAAGAAAAACGGAATGTAAAATTGAAAATATCGGAATAGAACGCACATACGATAAAATTGAAAAAGCATCTTTAATTCTCTATGTATGTGATATCAGTAATATGAATAAAAAGGAAATCACTGAAATATTAAGAGATTTCAGGCAGTATATTGAAGACGATGACAAGGATTTTATCCTTGTTGCCAATAAGATTGATAAGCTTTCTGAAATACCCCCGCATTTGAAAGAAATGCTGGAACTGGATACAATATTTGTATCTGCCAAGCGAAAAGAGAACATTCATCTGCTTGCTGAAACGCTGGTAAGCAAAGTGAAAGAGAAATCCATATCGGATGATATTATGGTCAGTAACTCAAGGCATTATGAGGCATTGCTACAAACAATGGAATCACTTCAACAAGTTAAAAAAGGGTTTCAGGATAATCTCCCTACAGACTTGGTCTCTATTGACATCCGACAAGCTTTACATTATCTTGGATCCATAACCGGTGAAATCACTACGAACGAGATTCTTGGCAATATATTTTCCCGATTCTGTATCGGGAAATAACTTCATGTCTATCTATTCAGGCTTTTAATCTAACCTGATCCACGTTGTTCCATTATAAAAATAAATGTGTTTATCAGCTGAATTTACGTAAAGCATGCCTAATGTTGGATTCGACGGGGGTCCCGTACGAGGGGTCAGACGTACAACATCACTTAATGTATGAACACCGTTTTTACCAATAGAATATCTTAAACAACCTCCACTAGGTCCGTTAAGGA
>CAZMOS010000160.1:0-8190 GCA_964567945.1 uncultured Lentimicrobiaceae bacterium | reverse complement strand
AAACAAAATTACCATATTGTTGCTTTTTTCTTTTGCACTTGTGAGCTTGCAAAGACAGCCTTATTATGACACTAATATTAAAACGGATTCTTACCGGTTCGGCCATATTGGTGTTGCCGGTGACAATATGGAGTTTTACGGAGGGCAGGTTTCGCGCGGGCAATCAATAGATCATGAACTGGGTCTTTTTAATTTCGGAAAAAAACCCGTGACATTTAAAGACGGAAAGACAGACCGGTTTACCGAGATTATCTATGATCCTCCTGTTCTTCAGCCCGGGCAGGCAGGAAAGGCAAAGATTGCTTATGAAGTGGTTAGTGAAATGCCTGTGGGAACCACACAGCAGGAAATTGCCATTGAGTCGGATGATAGCGAGAATCCTTTCAAATTTCTTTATATGATCATAGATGTCAAAGAAGGAGAGGTGCAGGACCCCCAAACAGTAAAGATCATAGATACTGTTCCCCGGTTGATTTTCAATCATTATAATTATGATTTCGGATATACCTGGCGTGGTAAATCGTTCGTACACCGCTTTTTGTTCAGCAACATGGGATCGAAAGAGTTGGTTATCAGTCATATTATCCCTTCAGAAGGGTGTAAGATACTGAATGAACCGGCTAAAGTCTTACCCCCGGGCGGTACCGGAAGTATTGTTGTAAAAGTAAGGACTTTCGGAAATTACGGAATACAGCACCTGATGATACGTGTTGTGTCAAATGATCCCGTGAATCCGTTGATTATCCTGGGATTGCACGGATCGGTTAAGCAACATTCGCCAAGCAAGAAAAAATCCGGCTTCTGTTACAGATAACCGGATCTTCTCGAAAAATCTTAATATTTTCTAACTATTCATTGAGATCAGGAATTCCTGATTGCTTTGCGTGAACTTCATTTTATCCAACAAAAACTGCATGGCTTCCATGGGATTCATATCAGCCAGGTGGTTCCGCAGTATCCAGATACGCTGGAGGGTTTCTTTATCAAGGAGCAGGTCCTCGCGGCGGGTGCTGGAGGCGACAATGTCAATGGCCGGATAGACTCGTTTGTTAGCCAGTTTGCGGTCAAGCTGAAGTTCCATATTTCCGGTTCCCTTAAACTCTTCAAAGATCACTTCATCCATTTTGGAACCGGTATCAATCAGTGCCGTAGCCAGGATAGTCAGCGATCCGCCGTTTTCGATCTGACGTGCGGCGCCAAAGAAACGTTTGGGTTTTTGCAAAGCGTTGGCTTCCACACCTCCCGACAATACTTTGCCGGATGCCGGCGACATGGTGTTGTATGCCCTTGCCAGCCTTGTGATTGAGTCGAGAAGGATGACCACATCGTGGCCGCTTTCGACCAGCCTTTTTGATTTTTCCAGAACGAGGTTGGCGATTTTAACATGTTTTTCGGCAGGTTCGTCAAAAGTGGATGCCACCACTTCTGCATTTACGCTGCGCTCCATATCGGTGACTTCTTCAGGCCTTTCGTCAATCAAAAGGATGATCAGGTAAACCTCGGGATGATTGGCCGCAATAGCATTGGCAATTTCTTTTAATAAAACAGTTTTACCGGTTTTGGGTTGGGAAACAATGAGTCCGCGCTGGCCTTTTCCGATGGGTGCAAACATATCCATGATCCTTACCGATATGCTTTCTTCGTTGTGTCCGGTAATTTTAAATTTTTCTTCCGGAAAAAGCGGAGTCAGGAAATCGAAAGGAATGCGGTCGCGCACTTCTTCGGGTTGCCTGCCGTTGATTTTCACTACTTTGATCAGCGGGAAATATTTTTCACTTTCCTTTGGGGGTCTGACAGTTCCGTTTACGGTGTCGCCTGTTTTGAGGCCGAAGAGTTTGATCTGCGACTGCGAAACGTAAATATCATCGGGAGAGTTCAGGTAGTAATAATCGGAGGAACGCAAAAAGCCGTATCCGTCGGGCATGATTTCCAGAACGCCCTCGGCAGTGACCATCCCCTCAAATTCGAAAGGATAGTTGTTTTTTTGCCTGGCTTGCTCATGTTGTGCTTTATCCTGTTTCGATTCGCTCCTTTCCGGCCTTTCCTGCCTGCTTTCAGCGGGTTTCTTTTCTTCCCTGATGGGAGGTTCTTCTTTCTTTACTTGTTTTATTTCCCTTTCCGGTTGTTTTTCTTCCGGCTTCTTTTCGGAAACTGTTGTCGTTGCCATTTCTTTTTTGGCAGGTTCTTTTAACGCATCGGGGGTAGTTGAAATGGATTCATCTTCCAGCGGTGTTAATGCCGGCCTTTTGCTACCGCTTTCTACCGACGAACTGGCAACGGGTGAACTTTTTCTGGGACGACCCCGCCGCCTGGGCTGGGAAGTCTCCTGTTTTTCGGTTTTTACTTCCGTTTTGCCTTCCGGTCTGGTGGAAGTCTTGTTTTCGTGTTTATCAGTTTTCATTTCAGTTTTCTTTTTCCTGCCCCTGGGCTTATTTACTTTTGTTTCTTTTTGTAACTGACCTTTTGTAGGATTCAGTGCCTGGCTATCCAGTATTTTATAGACCAGGTCTTTTTTTATCAGCTTTTCTGCTTTGGGAATGTTAAGGTCTTTTGCTATTTTCCTTAATTCGGCTACCAGCATGCTGTTTAGCTCAACAATATTATACATATAAGAATGAATTTATAAATTCAGATTTTTGATTTTTGAAAATTACCGAGATTTTGAGTAAGTAATTTTGAACGATTTGGAGGAAATCTTGCGGATTCTTTTTCCTTTGCGATTGCAAATATATAATTTATTTGTATTTCAAAGCGTTTATGCCAAAAAATATTCTGTTAAAAGAGCTTAATTTTTAAAGGAAACCATCTTTTATTTATTTTTTGTAAATCATTTTAAAGAATTTACGAATCTTTTATTCAAAAACCCGTTATTGATTACTTTTGCTTAAAATTTTTAAGTCAGACATTATGATCCAGAGAATACAAACGGTTTATCTTTTCATTGCGGTACTGGCCATGGGGGCTACTTACTTTTTCCCGCTGGCCACGGTTTATGGCAATGCCGATTCATTGGTGCTTTACACCTATAAAATAGAATCCCTTGTCCCGGATAGTGTTATTGCCCTTCCGGATTATTTTTTATGGCCGCTGCTGACCCTGACGATACTGACTATCATTCTGGGTATCGCAGCAATATTTCTTTTTAAAAACCGCAGGCGTCAGCTTAACATTGTCAGGTTTGCCATCATCGCGCTGATCCTTATGATCGCCTTGTTTTTCTTTTATTATGAGAAAGAACTGGGAGTGGTGGCCGATGGCATTGTGGGATACGAAACCGGGTCTTATCTGCCGGTTGTTTCTTTTATCTTTTTCATTTTGGCTTACCGGGGTATTATTCATGATGAGAAACTGATCCGGTCAGCAGACCGGTTACGTTGATCCGTATTGTAGCCGGGGCCATTCAGCGGGTGATCCGGTTCCGTGTAATTTCCAGCACTTCAAGATCCTTGATGTCGATCCCGTCAATCACGAACCTGACGGCAGTGAGCACTTTATGCAACCCCTGTTTTCCGGCAGCACCGGGATTTATGTGAAGCAGGTTGTATTTTTTGTCAGGCATGACTTTCAGGATGTGCGAATGACCTGTTATGAACAATTCGGGACGGTATTTTTCGATAAGCTGCCTTGCGAACGGATTGTACCTGCCGGGATAACCGCCAATGTGTATCATCAGAACCGTAACTTCTTCGCAATTAAAAACCTCGTACTCCTTGTAAACGGACCTTAAATCCGCACCGTCTATGTTACCATAAACGGCTTTGAATGGTTTTAAAGCAGCAAGCTTGTCAGCAGTTTCCGGATTGCCGATGTCGCCGGCATGCCAGATTTCATCACAGTTCTGAAAAAAAACAGACACCTTTGGATGAATAAATCCATGCGTGTCTGACAACAAGCCGATACGTTTCATCAGAGTTTAAAATGCGTACCCGACGCTGATCATCAGAAATTGCCTGAATTGCGTACGCGGTCCGATGTTTCCGTCCTTGTCGGTGATCATCACATCATCATCATACAATAAAGTGGTTTGCAGGTCAACATTCAGCCAGTCGTTGACTTTCAGACCTATCAGCACCTGCCAGTTGACATCAATGTTTTGCGGGTTTTGAAGGTAATCGGAAAACAACTCGAGTTTGGTGCCAACGGTTATGTTTTTCACGATTTCATAATTGATAACCATCATCATTTTGGCACCGAACATGGTCCTGACTCTTTTGGCATGCGTGATGATATTGCCCGCCGTGTCTCTTACAGCCGGATCAATTCCGAAAGACCCGTCGTCAGCCAGGCGTTCATCATTGACGATGATCCAGGAACCTGTAACAGGTGAAAAGTTGATCAAAAACCAGTCATTGGGTTTGTACATTATACCCGGGCCGATGTCGGCATAGGCAGGTGCAAAAAACTTTGATATGTAAGTACTGGAATCAATGCCGTAATCATATCCCTTGGCAAATTGTGTAGCAAACCTCCCCAATACTGTGAAGTTCCAGTTTTTGTTTTTCAGTTGATACTGGTAACTGGTAATGTATTCGATTTTATCATCTGTTTTCATGGGATCTACATCAAGATAGAGCGAATATCCCAAAGCCAGGTCGAGCCAGTTGGTCCAGCTATGCCTGTCCTTGTGGTAGTTGGCTGACATGGTGTATTTTCCAACTGTGGTCAGACTGCTTATCCCTCCGGCAGACCAGTTTGAGAAATAAGACTGCGAAATGTTAAAACTGACTTTTCCGGTGATCATCCAGTTACCTACCCTGATGGTGTCTTGTGAATAGGTTGTAATTGCCCCCAATAAGATGGCAATGAGTAAGATTCTTTTCATATTTGTGATTATTGAGTTAAAAAAATTGCGGCAAAGATAATTGAAAAATAATATGTGTCAAGTTTGAATCACAAAGAGATAAAAAAATAAAAACAAGTTTTTAAATACCTGAATTTGACTGATTTACAATGTTCTTGTTTTTGATCTCACCGGGAGGTTCAAATTTGAATGAAAGGTTGTAGCAACAGCGAACGGCCTGATTGTTTTTGACTGCCGGGTTCCACCTGATGAGTTGCACGACGCGGACAGCCTCTTCGGTGCAACCGCCGCCCAGCGGTTCAATCACTATGATGTTGGAAGGCAAGCCATTGGTTTCAACCACAAAACGGAGTTTTACGACTCCTGTGAGATGCAGTTTAAATGCGGCTTCGGGCATAACAAGATTCGCGGTGATATAATCCTGCAACGACTTGTATTTGGGATCAATGATGGGAACAGGGGCCTTGTCCACATCTTTTAGTGAACATATTTTCAGGGAAGGCGAAACAGAGAGGCCGGGCAGTGATATTGTGTCGTATCCCCGTTTTCTTACAAGCGATCGGTATCGTTTGATGTTGTATTTGATCTTAAATTCACCCCGGCCGTTTACGGGTTTTCCCAACTTTTTAGCTGGTTTCCAGAGAATAAGCCTGAAAAGGCGGAGAGCCGCACTGTCAACCGACGGTGAGACGGAACGCAAAATACCTGTATGTGTGATCTTCCCTTCTTTGTTGATATCATAAGAAATGATCACAACGCCCTGCTCGTCATTTTTTACGGCTTCTTCCGGATAGACTATGTGCATTCGGATAAAATCATCTACCAGGTTGCCCGGCATGCGTGTGGCAGGGGGGTCGTATTCCTGCCCCTGAACATTTTGCATGAACAGGATAAACACCAAAGCAAAAAAATATCTGTTGAAAATCATCTTCCTGCAAGTTGAGAGCCTAAAGATAGTGATTAAATGCAGTGTTGTCAATTCTTTTTTTAAAAGTCAGGGGGGCAACGGCAGGAATTGTCATATTAATTTGATAATTTTACTCAAAATTTTATTTTTATGGAGACATTATATCTTATTGCGGGTTTGGTTGCCGGTGCTGTGATTGGCTATTTAATTGGCAGACTTGGCTTTAAATCCCGTCTGTCAGAGGTCAGGGGTGACCTGCAACAGCAAAATGCAGTTTTGCAGACCCGGCTTGAGGAACTGAAAAAGGAATATGAAAAGCTGGAAGAGAAATACAATGAGGAATCCGGCGGGAGGCATGAGGCGGAACTGCGGGTTGCCACGCTGAAAACGGATTATGATAACCTTCTGGAAAAACTGGAAACCGAGCGCAAACAGTTAGAGGAACTTCAAAAAAGATTTCAGACTGAATTTGAAAACATCGCCAATAAGATACTGAAACAGAATACGCTGGAGTTCAGCCAGACCAGTGCCAAAAACATGAGTGACCTGCTGAACCCGCTAAAAGAAAAGATCACCAGTTTTGAGAAAAAGGTGGAGGAAACCTATGAAAAGGGTCTGAAAGATCAAACGGATATAAAAGTTGAATTAAAAAAACTTTACGAGTTGAGTATGGCGCTTGACAAAGATGCCAAAGACCTGACCAATGCGCTGAAAGCCGACAGCAAAAAGCAAGGTAACTGGGGAGAGATCATCCTTGAGCGGGTGCTCGAGCGCAGCGGCCTGATCAAAAACGAGGAGTATTATTTACAATATACCGCCAAATCGGATGATGGCGCCACCCTGCGCCCCGATGTGGTCATCCGCCTGCCCGAAGAAAAGCACCTGGTGGTGGATTCCAAAGTTTCACTGACAGCTTACACCGAGTATTCATCAGCAGAAAGTGATAATGAACGGGAGATTGCTTTGAAACGACATCTGGATTCCATCAAAAAACACGTTAATGAACTGAGCGAAAAGGACTATTCCAAACTACTGGGTATCAACTCGCCCGATTTTGTTTTGATGTTCATGCCCATCGAGCCGGCATTCGGCCTGGCTGTTCAGGCCGACCACGAACTGTTTAACTATGCCTGGCGGCGGAAAGTGGTTATTGTCAGCCCCACCACGCTGCTGGCTACCCTGCGTACCATCGCCTCGATCTGGAAATACGAAAAACAATCGCAGAATGCCCAGGAGATCGCCCGCAGGGGAGGACTGTTGTACGATAAATTCGTCAGCTTTGTGAAAGACCTTGAAGCCGTTGGCGCCAGCCTTGGACGTGCCGAAAAAGCTTATGAAGAAGCACATAAAAAACTGACTTCCGGCAGAGGTGACCTGATCTCGCAGGCTGAGCAACTGAAATCCATGGGGGTGATCACAAAGAAAAGTTTACCATCTGAATACCTTGAGACACCTGAATAAAATGGAAGAAAAACCAAAACAGGAAATAATCTATGGTCTCCGTCCCGTGATTGAAGCCGTCACTTCGGGCAAGGAGGCGGAAAAGGTATTCATTCAGAAAGGGTTACGCAGTGAGAACTTTACGGAACTGATGCGCCTGCTCAAAGAGCGTTCCATACCATATCAGTTTGTACCTGTAGAAAAACTGAACCGCCTCACCCGCAAAAACCACCAGGGGATCGTGGCTTACATATCACCGGTGGTGTTTTTCCGTATTGAAGATATCCTGCCGGGAATTTACGAACGGGGGAGAATGCCGTTTGTCGTTGTCCTCGACAGGATTACCGATGTTCGGAACTTTGGGGCTATTCTGCGGACTGCCGAATGTGCCGGGGCGGATGCCGTGATAATCCCCTCTAAAAATTCGGCACAGTTGAATTCCGGAACTGTGAAATCTTCTGCCGGGGCCATTTTCAAAGTCCCTATCTGCCGGAGCGATAACCTGAAGACAACCCTCGGATTCTTACAACAAAGCGGGCTGAAGATCGTTGCAGCTACTGAAAAAGCGGACCAAACCTGTTTTGAGGCTGACTTTACCGGGCCGCTGGCGTTACTGCTTGGTTCGGAAGGGGAGGGTATCTCGGGAGAATACCTGAAAAAAGCCGATATGAAAGTCAGAATACCCATGTTGGGAGAAATCATGTCGCTGAATGTGTCGGTAGCCGCCGGGGTGCTGATGTATGAGGCAGTAAGGCAAAGGGGATAGCAGGTTTTCCGGAAATTTCTTTTATTATTTGCTGTGTAGCGAAATAACCTGTTACTTACAAAAAGGGTAGGGCAGAGATTGCATTCTCTCCGGCGGTAAATCTCATCCGGATGATTTTTCCACTTTTTGTATGCCTGGTTTTTTTTAAAAAATCTATGTTGTTTACCTAGGTCTTTGAAAACAAGTTAAAAAGTTTACATTTGTAACCTTATGATTGAGATGTTACATTTGTAATTACATGTAGAATTAAATAGCTGTATTACAATAGTATAAATT
>CAZMOS010000159.1:0-8377 GCA_964567945.1 uncultured Lentimicrobiaceae bacterium | reverse complement strand
AATCTGAAGTATAGCTTCTAAAGATTATATTGAAAAACAGACATATTAAATGAATAAACAATCCGGGAAATATTGGATGTTCGGTTTTTTGGGCTTTATGTGTTTTTTTGGTATAAGGTATTTTTACACAAAAAACTGGATTGACTTATTGTGGCTTGCCTGGGTGATTTGGTTTGTCTATTTTATCCCAAATAAGGAAGATGATTAATTTTTCATTAAGCGTCATTGTTAAATAGCGAACTAAATCAATATCAATTGAAGAATGAAAAATATTTCAGTAAAATAAGATCAAAATTTTTTATAAAAATCTATTTCAAAAGGTTACAGACCATGGAAACAATTACTACAACAGAATTCTTCGAAATATCCAAAAAGGATGCAATTTCGATCATCAAAATTAAAAATAATGTATTTGACTTTATTTCTGACATTGATCTAAGTGGCAAGTTAATGGATTTTCTCAATACACTTTCAGGTAATACAGAAATTAAAGCACTTGTATTTTATAATGATCCTGATTGTGTAAATGAAACCAATTATGCAAGATTTTCAAAACGGTTTATGACTGAATCCAAAAAAACAGATCATTCGTTAACGCTTGGTTTTAATCAAAAAAATGTAAGGTTTCGTGAGATTACTATGCTTAATCGTTTTGTTAAAACCTTTAGCAAATCTCAATATTATTGTTGTTTCAGGTTTACAGGGTTCAATCGTTACTCCTTTTATTGGCTTAGCTTTTGTTGCTGACCTAATCTATGCCCGGGAAGGAACAAACTTTATCATGGCCCATAACAAATACGGATTGCATCCAAGCGGTGGGTTACCTTTTTTCCTTTCTAATTCCCTTTCCCATTCAATGGCCATGGAATTTCAAATGAAAGAGCATTTTACTGCTGATGAAGCCTATGAACTTGGCCTGATAAATAAAATTCTCCCGGAGATTAACTTTATAATTAACCTTATCAGGGAGACTGAAAAATTTGCAACTTTTAAGCATTATACCATTCAACAAACAAAACGCCTTACAAATTTTTGCAGGAAATCTCTATTCGACTACTTTAATTATGAGGCTGAGATAATTAATCTTTAAAATTTGCATCCAAAACAAATTTATCATCACCAGACAGAAAAGTACGAGTTAATTGTTAACTGTTCAGAAAAACATTCCCAGATATAACCGTGACAAAAACACGCACTATTTTCGCGTTTTATTATTATTGAAGACATTCTTCATTTTGGTCTGCCCAACAACCAGCACATGATACATCGAAGGTACAATGATCAGCGTAAGGAAGGTGGCAAAGCTCAAACCGAAAATAACAGTCCAGCTCAGCGGGCCCCAGAAAGCCACATTGTCGCCTCCGAAATAGATCTTCGGGTCAAACGTGTTCAGGAACGAAACAAAGTCAATGTTCAGTCCGATAGCCAGCGGGAAAAGTCCCAGGATAGTTGTGATGGCTGTGAGTAACACCGGGCGCAAACGGGTTTTTCCGCCTTCAACAATACATTCTTTGGCAATATCTTCCGGCAGATTGGCTCTTTCGGTTAACCCCAACTCTTTCCGTTTCCGTAATTTCAGTAAGCCAATGTAATCAATCAGCACGATGCCGTTATTGACTACCACTCCTGCCAGCGAGACGATCCCAATACCGGTCATCACAACAATGAAATCCATTTTGAACGTGGCCAGACCGCCAAACACACCTATAGTGCTGAGCAATACGGTAAAAATGATCATGGCCGGTTTTACAAAAGAGTTAAACTGGGTAACAAGTATCAGGGCGATCAGTGCCACAGCGATCAACAGTGCAGTTTCGAGAAATGCCATTGACTCCTGCTGATCCTCCTGCTCACCTGTAAATTTATAAGTAACCCCGGCGGGAAGCCTGAAATTTTTCATGATCTTTTTAAGTTCCACATTGATGCTGTTGGCATTATATCCTTCCAGAACATTGGAATAGATTGTGATCACACGGTCGCGGTCAATGCGGTTAATGGCTCCATAAGTGGAGCTGTATGTAAAATCAGAGACGGCAGAGATTGGTACCTGAACGATTTTACCCGTAGCCTGACTGCGGAAAGTGATCCGCTGGTTGATCAGATCTTCCAGGTTATACCTGTATTTGTCATCCAGTTTCATCCTGATTTTATATTCATCTTCACCTTGTTTGAAGTCGGAGATTTCTTTCCCGAACAGGGCAGTGCGGATGGCATCACCAATCTGTGCTGTTGAAAGGCCATAGCGTCTGGCTTTTTCCCGGTTTATTTTGACAAGCAGTTCCGGTTTTCCAACATCCAGATCTATTTTCAGGGCTTCGATGCCGGGTATTCCGGAAGCATTGATCACCGAGCGGATCGTATCGGACAAAAACAGCAAAGTCCTGAAATCTTTCCCGTGAATTTCCAGGTTGATGGGCTTTCCGGTGGGAGGGCCGTGTTTCTTTTTTTCAACTGAAATGATAACCCCGGGATATTGTCCCACAAGTTCTTTTTCAAGTTCATGCTGGATCATACGCGTGTTTTTCCCTTTCCTGTCTTCGTATTCAACAAAGTTGATTGTGATCAGCCCTCTGTTTGAGCCACCCTGCCTTCCCGAAAAACCTTCACTTTCACCTACAGCCCCTTTACCCACGGTAGTGAGTACAGAAGTAACAATATCCATATCAGGTTCGAGAACGGCAAAAACTCTCTTTTCAATTTGTTTGACGGCAGAATTAGTAACATCAATATCCGTATTGATAGGCATTTCCACAAGGATATTTATAAGTTTGGGGTCAGGGTCGGGAAAGAAAACAATTTTCGGATTTGATGAAAAGTAAAAGATCATGGTGACGATCATCAGTAAAAAGGTTCCGAGGATCAACATGTAAGGAGTTATCCCGTGCAGGGCGAAACGGATGAATCTCAGGTAAGTGTTTTCAAGCCAAACCAACCCGACTCGCTGGAACCACAAGGCAAGCCGTGAAAGAAACAGCAAATCCAGCAATCCGATTATGGCAAAACCGAGCAACAAGGTTCCCATCCAGTTTACTTTCATTACATAAAAAACCATGGCAACCAGTACCAGAATGATGATAATACGCAAGTATTTCCGGGGTTTGGGTAACACAACATTAGCTCCTTTTTTATAAAAGTCGTTGAATACGACCGGGACGATCACCAGAGCCACAAAAAGGGATGAGGAAAGCACAATGATCAGGGTTACAGGCAGGTAACTCATGAATTTACCCACGATTGTGTCCCAGAACAGCAAGGGGACAAAAGCAGCCAAAGTAGTGGCTGTGGATGAAATGATGGGTACCGCCACCTCACCCGTCGCCTGCCGGGCAGCTTCAAATTTGGAATATCCCCGCTGTACGTACCTGAACATATTTTCCGTTACCACAATGGCATTATCCACAAGCATGCCCAGGGCCAGGATCAGCCCGAACAAAACGATCATATTCACCTTGTAATCCATCAGCCCCATGACCAGGAACGAGAGGAACATGGACATGGGAATGGCCAGCCCTACGATCAGCGAGTTGCGCGTACCGAGGAACAGGAACAGGATGATGATGACAAATATCATCCCCATGATGATGCTGTTTTCCAAATTGCTCAATTGTAATTTGACTGTTTGAGACTGGTCATTGGTAATGGTAATCACAAGTTTTTCAGGAAGCGTATTGTTACTTTTTGCCACTTTCAGAATTTTGTTGACATGGTCAATGGTTGAAAGCAGGTTTTCACCGCTTTTTTTCACAACCTGAAGTGTGACAACGGGTTGGTTGTTGAGTCGTGAATAACTGTCACGCTCTGCAAATCCGTATTCAACCCACCCAATGTCCCTCATGTAAATGATGTTCCCTTTTTCACTTTTGACGATGATGTTTTCAATTTCTTTCGGATTTTTGAATTCTCCTACCAACCGTACGGTACGGCGGATTTTTCCCATTTTGATGTCACCACCCGACATGGAAATATTTTCGCGTTTAACGGCATTTTCCACGTCAGTATAACTCACCTTGAGGGCGCTCATTTTGAACGGGTTAAGATTGATCTTCACTTCCCGGTCGGTAATGCCTGTGATGTTAACTTTGGAAACCTCATAGATCGTTTCCAGTTCGTCTTTCAGCTCTTCGGCATAATCTTTCAGTTCATTAATGTTAAAATCGCCGCTGAGATTGATGTTGACGACCGGAAATTCCGAAATGTCAATATCCAAAACAGAAGGGTCTTCTTTCAGGTCATCAGGCAGGTCTTTCTTGGCTTTGTCAACAGCATCCTTTACATCCTGTAAAGCTTTTTTAATGTCAACATCGGGTTGAAATTCAACAAATATACTGGAAGCATCCTGGCTTGACAAAGAGGTCATTTTTTTTATTCCTTTGATGGATTCCACCTCTTTTTCAATGGGACGCGTGATCAGATTCTCAATATCAACAGGCGGGTTTCCGGGATAAAACGTTTGCACCATGACGGTGGGAATATTGATCTCCGGAAATAACTCTTTCGGACGGGTAATGTAGGAATATAACCCGAAGACAAGTATCACCACCACCATCAGATAGACCGTGGTTTTATTTTTTAAAGCCCAGTCGGACAACCAAAAGGTCCTGATCACTTTTTTATTGATGTCGTTTTCGTTTTCCATGATCTTTCAATGTTTTTTGAAAAAACCGGTTTAGTTCAGGCAGTTTTTTATTCCGTAATATCAATCAGGGTGCCGTCCGACACATTACTGTATCCGTCCATGATGATCTTATCTCCCACATTCAATCCTGAAATCACCTCGGTGCTGGTACGGTATGAACGGCCTACCCTGATGTACTTCTTTTTGGCTACCCACTTGTTGCCTTCCTTTTCGGCCACATAGAGGTATGAACCTTTGAGGTCTTCCCTGACCACCATTGAGGGAACAACGATGTTGGCATTTGAATTGTAGCTGTTGATCTTGATGTTAACCAGCAGGTTGGGCTTTAGCTCGCCATTCTTGTTGTCCACATTAACCTGTATCTTGAAAGTACGGTTTTGTTTGTTGACGACATTTCCGATAAAAGTGACCGGTTTACGGTAAACAAGTCCGGGAAAAGTAGGGAAAGTGACCTCAACCGTATCGCCCGGGTGGATGACCGGCAGATAAACCTCGGAGATCATTGCCGTAATTTTCAGTTTGTCGAGGTCAACGATATGCATCATCCGGAGACCCGGCGTGCCCAGTTCACCTTTTTTCTGGTATATGTCTTCAATGATGCCGTTAATAGGAGATTTGATAAAGGACATGTCGTACTGTGCCTGAAGCACCTTTAATTTATTCTCCAGGTTTTCATACCGGTTTTTACTGTCCAGGTACTGGCGTTCGGAGCCGATATTTTTATCCCAAAGCCGCTTTTGTTTTTCATAAAGTGTTTTGGCATAATCCAGTTGTGATTTCACATCGGCAATGTTTTCTTCAATCACCCTGGTATCCAGTTTGGCCAGCAGTTGTCCTTTCGTTACTTTCTGCCCCTCGGTTACATAGATTGAAATAATTTGCCCGGCCACTTCAGGGCTGATATACGTTTCGTCTTTGGCTTCCACTTCACCGGTGGCAATAAAATATTCGGAAAAAGGCCTGACCCGGGCTTTTTGGACCGTTACCTTAGTTGCATTGACCGATCCGCTGCCGCTGTCAATTTCCGCCAGCCTGGTTTCCAGTTCTTCTATTTTATTGTTCAGTGTCAGAACTTTATCGCGGTATTCCCGGATCTGTTTTTTAATTGTCTCCGGATCGTTTTCTTTATTATTTCCACAAGAAGCCATCAACACCGCAATGATGAGAATGGCACTGAATTTTTTATTGATCTTCATCATTTTATAAAAATTTATCAATGTTTTTTTCCAATAATTTTTTTCCTTTGTCATTGACGATCCCATACATGTGATAGGTAAAGACTTCCCTGAAAAATTCGGCTGTCATGATCTCTTCGTGAGAAAAAATCCCCGATGACATAATGCCCTCAACCCGCATCAGGTTCAGGCGGGCAATTATTTCCTCATTCAGGTTAGGGCGGTATAGGCCTTCATCCTTTCCCCTTTTTAAATTGAAGAGGACGCTCTCATAAATGTGTGTTCTTTTTCGTTTGGTCACTTTTTCATAAATCTTCGGATAGTACTTTTTCAAGTCATAGATCAGTGTAGGCTTGTAATCTTTGATCATTTTTATCTGAAGGTCATAATAGGTGATCATTTCTTCAATGGCATTCATTTTTCCTTCCAGGGCTTTGATCATATCGTTTTTTCTGATTTCGTAAACCCTGTCCATTACGGCCATTACCAGTTCCGTTTTATCGGCAAAATATTGATAAAGTGTTTTTTTGGAAATACCCAGCTCGTGAACCACATCATCCATGGTCACGCTTCTGATCCCATACTTATCGTACAGCCCGTGGATTTTTTCAATAATTTCTGTTTTTTTATCATTCATGGTTTCAGGGATTAATTGCATCGGTCAATAATTTTTGAAGTACTTCGCTGGCTTTCAAAAGGGCAAGCGATGCCTTGATATAATCGTTTTCTGCATTCAGATACTGGTTTTGTGTATTCAGGATATCCAGACTTGAGGACATTCCTTCTTTGAATTTAATGCTTGTTTTCGTATAAATTTTTTCTGCGATCCTGCGTGCTTTGTCTTTGTTTTTATAAACGCGGTAAGCATTGAGGTATTCATTTTTCGCAGCCTGGTATTGAAGGTTTAAAGAGGTGATCAATTGTTTTTCGCTTAACCGGACCTGTTCAAAAGCAATTTTTGCCTGTGTTACTTTTGCCTTTCGCTGCCCGCTTGACAGAATGGGGACATCCAGCGTGATCCCCAATCCGGCGCTCTGATACCATTTTCCTTCTTTACTGAAAAAGTCCCAGGTATTCCGTTGGGCCTGAGTCTGGTAATTGAGTCGGGCTGCCAACGTAGGCATGTAGGCCGACTTGGCCAGGCTGACCTGCAACAGGGTCAGCTCTTTTTGTTTATTCAATGAAATGTAATCCGCATTCCGTGAATATTTGAATGTTTTGGAAAGGAGCAGAGAATTTTGCCTTTCTTCGATCAAACTCTCCATGTTATCTGTCAATACGATGCTGTCGTTATCACTCAATCCAAGATAAAATTTCAGGAAGGCATAGGCAATGCCCCGTTGATTTTTTAGAAATATCCGGCTGGCTTCCAGGTCGGATGCAAGCAATTCAAGCTGATCCACATCCACATCTTCCGCAAATCCCACTTCATAGATCTGCCGTGTTTCATCGGCCAGGTTTTTGGTGAGCAAATAGGTTGAATCAACGATTTGCAAAGCAGCTTCTGTTGAAAGAACATTATAATAAGATTCGGCAACCTGTTGCCTGACAGCCAGTTTGTCTTTAAAAAAATCAGCCGTTGTTTTTTCAAGAAACTTTTTGGCTGCCTTTAAACCCACAAGATACTCTCCGCTGAAAATCAGCTGGTTAAGCGTGGCCCCCAGTGTGGCATCATATTCCGTTCCCATTTGTATTTCCATTTCTTTTCCGGGATCGGTAAACGATGGGAAAATAAATGTAGGCCGCGCAAAGTTGTCATTATAGTTCACTTTGCCATCTATCTGAGGCAGTCCGACAGCCGTGGATTCCAGTACGCGTGCCTTTGCCGCTTCTATGCCTTTTTCCGAGATCAATACCTGGTAATTGTTATTCATGGCAAAATCAACGGCCTCCCGTAAGGAAAAATACCGGATATCCTGCGCCCGGGTAAATCCGGATAATAACAGTAAGAAACTGATAAGCACGATATTATTTGGTTTCATGAGTGATACTTTTTTGATTCATTCACTTTCTCGTAGTGCAAAAATAGAAAAAATAAACTATGGAAACTATTTAAACATAAAAAGTTTCTTTAGTATTTAAAGTTTATCATGTTTCTTAAATAAAAAATTTTGGAAAAATACGGGGGAATAGTTGTCTTGTTAATTTGACAAGAACAGACTGATAGTAAAATATTATTGGGCATTAAACAGGATTCTTCACTCCGCTGCGTTGTAATAAAATACCGGAAAAATCACTTCCCCGTTTTGCACCCGGGACGGAAAAGCCGGTCCCACAACGAACGTCTGTGTACCCTGTTTAGTTTCTTTTGTTGCTTTTTCAAAGCTTTCATGTCCTGTTTGGTCTGTTCCGACTGGATGTCATGATGGTGTTTCACAGCCTGTTTGTATTCAAGTTCTGCCTGCTTTTGTTCGGCAGCCTGGGCTTTTTCGGTCATACGTACCTCTTTAGGAACTTTTTCCTTGCTTTTACAACCTGTTATAGTCAGCGATGCAACCATAAGAAGGATAAAGGTCGTATTAATAATACGAAAAGCGAAATTCATGAATGCGCAAAGGGAGGAGGG
>CAZMOS010000158.1:0-8579 GCA_964567945.1 uncultured Lentimicrobiaceae bacterium | reverse complement strand
GTATAAAATAATCCGATTTGGGCCAATGAAGATGACGGATATTATCTTTTTGTTAAAAAATCCGGCGCCGGATAATTTTACCAAAAAGTTATAGTTTAAAAATCAAGACTCAAAGAAAGATAAAAAACAGGCTTCCTGATCTTGTAATCTTCGACTCCCCAGGAGACGTCGGCCCGGATAAAATAACCCAGCAAATGAGCACGTGCCCCGATACCGAATCCCCCTACAACCGGTTCTTTCTGTACTTCAACCGAGATCAGCAATGGTCCGCTGCTGACATACCGGGTATATAAAGAATTTTCTTTTGAATAGGGACTGGGCCCGTTCCAGGCCGTTCCGATATCTCCGAAAGCCACCAGTTGGAAATTCCTCAAAAAGCTTGAACCCAGCGGCGCTTTTGAGAAATACTGGAATATGGGGAATCTCAGCTCGGAATTGATCACAAAAAAGCGGTTTCCGTTACGGATATTTTGGTTAAAACCCCTCATGGGAGTAGCCAGTGTTTGGTAAGCATAATTTTTGGAGTAGTCAATGGGTGTTATGGTGTTGAATTTCGGGAAAAGCCAGTTGTCCACACCACCCATATAATATATCAGGTTGTCTTTTCCCAGCGAGGCGCTTCCGGCAAAACGGTTGGCCCAGATGAAATTACGGTGTATTCTCATATAATACCTGAAGTCGAATCCGGCAACGATCAGGTTCCTTTTCAGGTTGTTGATCAACTGATGGTATTCACCGAATATTTTCCATCTCCAACCTGAATAAAGGTTCATTCCCAGGTCGCGCGTATTGTCAAAGACCAGTGAAGCGATAAATCCCCCCCAGTTATTGTAACGGGTTGGTGTTTCCAACGAAATTTGGTCGGTAGCCAGGGTAACATACATGTCGTTCCGGTAAAAGGCTGTTCCCCGGAGGCTGAGGGCCTCGTTGAAAGGCCATTTGAGAATGTAGAACAATTCATGGGTGTGCACTCTGACCAGTGAATATCCCGTAGTTCCCTCAATGGTGTTGCGGTGGAATATAAACTCTTTATCAAGCCGCTTTTTCAGGTTGGAATAGCTGAAAATGTATTCGTTATTGATCAGACTGAAATTAAGCCGCACCCCTCCTATTAATCTGTGGTCTTCCATCAGGTCTGTCAAACCGACTTTCATAAAAACATTAAAACCCGCATTCAGGTAGATCGGCCCGCCGCCGGTAAAATTCTGGTAACTGTAATTAAGATAATTGAAATCTATCTGGGTCGTCAGATTGTTCATAAAATAGGAAACACGGTAATTCAGCCGCTTAGGTATGGTGAATCCACCTTCCTCGACGGATTCACCGGTTTCCCGCACAATGACCGGATATCCCGGTTTCCCTTTGATCCGCTTTCTTTTCATGGATTCTGGCAACCCGATATATTCGTTTCCCTTGCTGTCCTGATAAACGATCTCGAACCGTTTCATTTTTGTTTTTTTCTCCGGTTTTTCCTGCGGAGGCTGTTTTTGTACGGCTTGTTCACCGGCTGCTTTCGTTTCCTTTCCCTTTTCTGCAGTTTTTTGCTTGGCCAGATATTTTTCAAATTGTTTTTTCAGGTCGGCCATAAAACGGGTGTCGTTTAGCCGGATTTCAGGTAACGCATCGAAATCGGGGATGGATGATGTGTATATATAAAAAGTGTTGTCGTTAAAATAAACGAAAGCGTTTTTTCCGGAACGGTAGCTCACATGATAATCTGTAATGTTGCGTGAATAATTGGTCACCGGTTTTGAATGGACAAAATACCGGTAATGGATCGTTGTATCCACCGAGCTAACCGTGCTGTCAATAACAGCCATGTAAGCATTCCGGATGCCGTTGGCGTCGCTCAGGTATGTGATCTTATTGAAACCGGCATATTCGGGCCTTGTTTCGTTGGCCAGGGGAGTGTTGGTCAGGCGTTTCAGTAACGGATTGTGGTTTTTGTAATCATAAACGAAAAGGTCGAAATTTGTGGGCACTTCGTCTATGATTTCAGGTTCTTTGCCGAGTGTATCGTTTTCGCGGTTTGAACTGAAAACGATCTGGGAGGAGTTATTGATAAAACGCGGATTGAGTTCCGAATACAGGTCATCCGTGATCCTTTCAAACGAGCTGGCGGCAATGTTAAAAACAAAGATATCGCTCTGACCCTGTTTTACTGCCGACACCACCAGAAAACGCCCGTTATCCGAATAAGACATATCGGTTATTTTCTGAACTTCGTAAATGATCTGTTTGGTGACACGTTTTGTTTCCACATCATAAAAATAGATCCAGGGCATACCTTTGTCCTCGATCATGAAAGCGAGGACTTTTCCCGTAGGATGCCAGGCCAGCAGGGGATAACTGTAATCGGTTTTGGTATCCATGGAGACACCTCTTTTAAAAATCTTTCGTTTTTTTTCTTTCAAAAAGTCGTAAAGCCAGATTTTATATTTCCCCGATTCATTGGTTGTATAGGCAAGATACTTTCCGTAAGGGCTGATATGCGGCTGTCCGTAAACCCAGTCCTTTTTATATTTGATACCAAGCAGGTTTTCCGGGCTGTTTTCATTTTTACTTTCCTGCTCATATTGCTGAAGGTAAAAGCTTCTCCATTGTTTGATCAGGGATTTGAAAGGAACGCCGATAACATACAGAAAACCTTTGTCAATGCTGCTGCTGACGCTGGTCATGTGGATGATATTGGTCACTGCCGCTCTTCCGTATTTCATGGCTACAAACCGCCAGAGCGAATGGCCCGCATAAACGGCGTCTTCCACGGTGAGGTTATTGATCTTTTTATACCGCCCTGACAGGATGCCGTCACGCACATGGTTGTCGAAGTCCACGTTCCATTCGTCACTCAGATAGGATATTATACCGATGCGATACCATTGGGGAATGGATGAAAAAGTGGAGGCTTTGACTTGTTTGCCCAGTTTCCCGCCAAACATCAGTTGGTTGAACATGACCTCGGCAATGGCTGCCCTGATCTGCTTTTCAAAATTGACATGATTTCCGTCGAAATAAAGAAACACCTTTGAACCGATGATATGGGTAATTCCGCCGGTATTGTAAGAAATATGGGTTGCCAGGCCGATATTGCTTTGTTTCAGGTCGGTAAGGTTGTTAAAAATGATGAATTGAATGCGCTTGTCCAGCCCGGTTTCAAGCTTTCCTTCCATTTCCGGAATGGCTTTGTAAGCATAACGCGCCGCAAACTGTGCCAGCTCTTTACCGTTCAGATAGAAGTAGGTATCAAAATCGTTGAATTTGTAAAAAGTCCATAAAAAGTTATTGTACTGAACACGGTTTTTGCCAAATGTCATATTCGAACCATTGTAAAACTGTCCGTTAGCAGCAGCGCTTACAATGATGATCAAAGCCCCGACCAGGATAGGCTTTAACAGGTTAGTGATATGTTTTGACCGTAGAATAATTCCCAATGTTCTTTTGTTTCTTTCAAGAATGATGCTAAATTATAACAAATTTTAAGCCGAATTATTTTTTACGTATTTGTTAAATAAAGGTTTAAACTCATCAATAGTTTTGAATGATGGCGAAAACTACGGATGAAAAACGTATTTTTGGCCGGTAAATTTTTTGATATGGTTAAAGTTCAGCGGTTTCCTTTTAATGCCTTCGAGGTAAACACTTTTGTTTTGCATGATGAATCTTGTGAGTGTGTCGTTATTGATGCCGGCATGCAGGATCAATCGGAAAACAATGAGATTGTGGCTTATATTGAGGGAAACAGCCTGAAACCCGTCATGCTCCTGAACACGCATACGCACATTGACCATATTCTTGGGAACGCCTTCCTGGCTGAAAAATACAACCTGCCACTGGCTGCCCACCGCGATGCGGAGAAGATGATGACCAACGCCGGGGCTTATGCCATGACGTTTGGCATAGTGCTGCCGAAGGTTAAAAAAATTGACCTTTTTCTGGAAGATAGTGAAAAAATCGAATTCGGAAATTCAACACTTGAAACTTTGTACACTCCGGGCCATGCCGACGGAAGCGTTTGTTTTTATTCGGCCAAAGATAATTTTGTGACCACCGGCGATGTGCTTTTCAACCAGAGCATCGGCCGCACCGACCTGCCCACGGGCGATTACGATCTGCTTCAAAAAAGCATCTGGGAGAAATTGTTTACCCTGCCTGATGAAACAGTGGTTTATCCCGGCCACGGCCCCGAAACGACTATTGGTTTTGAGAAAGTGAACAATCCTTTTGTGGCGATAGGGACATGACAGGGCTATTTTTTATGATCAGGTCTCTGCTTCCTCTCCGGACGGTGTTTATGAAGCGAAGCAAAAAACAACCGGTTGGCCTCGTTGGCTATAAATTCCGTATCCTGCTCCATCATACACTTGAAATGCTTTTTCGGGCATTTTTTATGGCCCAGTTTGCTGCACGGACGGCAGCGGAGGTCTTTCACCTCGACAATAACCGATCTTTTCTCATTCCCCGGCATGTACGGATACATGCCAAAAGCCGGAACGGTGTTTCCCCAGATGCTCACGATGGGTTTGTTGAATGCTGCGGCAATATGCATCAGCCCCGTATCGTGGGTAAGCACCACACCTGCCTGCATAATGAGTGAAGCCGACTGGTTCAGGTTGTAGTTGCCGCAGGTGTTCCAGACTTTAAGGTTTGTCGTTAAGGCCACGATCATATCTCCGGCATTTTTGTCTTCGGGCCCGCCCAACAGGATGACCGGCATTTTCAGCTTGTCAATTATATCTGCTATCTTTTCCTGGGGCATCATCTTGGTTTTGTGCCTCCCGCCGATGGCAAAAACAGCATATTTTCTTTTCAGTTCCGGATGGATCGTTTTGGGATCAACCCTGTCTTTTCCCGGAATGAAGAAATCGAGACCCTTTCCGTCGTTCGTGACACCAAGGGGTTTTACAGCTTCAAAATAACGGTCAACAAGGTGAACCTCCGGCAGGCGGTTGACCTTAAAATTGACCAGCAGCCATTTTTCCCTGTTGTATTTCGGAAATGTTGCCGACGGTTTGTGCAGTCCTTTCCGTATTCTGGCCGAGCGGATGTTTTTTTGCAAATCCACCACAAAATCATACTCTTCCGAACGCAGTTGCGAAATGATGTTTTTCAAATCGCCATTCAGGGGATAAACAAGATCAACATTGGGATTGTTTTCGGTAATGGCGGCATATTGCGGTTTGGTCAAAACATGGAGTTCGCAACCCAACTGTTTTTTCAGCGCCCTGATCACGGGAGTCGTCAGTACAATGTCGCCGATTGAGCTGAAACGTATGAGGAGGATTTTCTTCAAATAACAAATGTTTGCACAAAATTAGTTTTTTATACAAACAGCAAATCATTTCCTATTTTTGCTTTCTCAACAATAAAACTTTAATAATATGTCACTGACACCCACAAAACCCATTCCCCTTGGCTTTGATGCGCCTCATTTTGAATTACCCGATGTGGCCTCCGGAAAAATGGTAACACTGAATGATGTAAAAGGTGCGAAAGGGACACTCATCATGTTCATTTGCAACCATTGTCCCTACGTGAAGCATGTGATTGACGAGCTGGTCAGGATTGGTTATGATTATATGCCCAAAGGTATCGGGATGGCAGCCATCAGTTCCAATGATGTGGAAAATTATCCCGAGGATCACCCGGACAAAATGAAGGAACTGGCCGTGAAGCTGAAATTTCCTTTTCCTTATCTGTATGATGAAAGCCAGGATGTAGCCAGGGCTTATGATGCTGCCTGTACCCCTGATTTCAACTTGTTTGACGCCGCCGGGAAATGCGTTTACCGCGGTCAGCTTGACGGATCACGTCCGGGAAACAATATCCCGGTAACCGGTTCCGATCTACGGCGTGCACTCGATCTGGTGCTGAAAGGCGAAAAAGTTCCCGAAGATCAGATACCGAGTACAGGATGCAATATCAAATGGAAGAAATAAAGAGAATTTAGCAAACCCCAACCTTCCAGAGTTTAACAAACCTGGAAGAGTTGGCAGGTGATTTTACTTTGATAAATACGGAAAGCTCTTACTACCAGCTATTTAAACTGGTAAAAAAACGACAACACAAGCGCATCATTAAATTGCCCGTAACCCCATAATCGCCAGACATCTCCGGTGGTGTTTACGGAACGGATGTTCAGCAGCGAAAAGTTATATCTGAAGTCGAACCCGAACTTTTCCCTGATCAAAAACCGGATACCCGCGTTAAGTTGTAAAGTAACCCTTGCCGGACGGTTATAACCCTGCAGGTTACTTATTGTCTGATAGTCTTTTTCCTCATAATATCCCATCAGGAATCCGGCGGAGGGCCCGGCTTCGAGAATGAACCAGTCAATTTTATATTGATACAATACAGGCAGCTCAACATAATTCGCCCGGAAAAGATATTGATCGTAATCGTTTTTTTCAGGATCCGGGTTTTTGCGGCTGCCTTTTTGAAAGTATTCCAGTTCAAGCTGGAGGCCCGAATGTTTTGTAAATTCCCAACCCACATATCCGCCTGCGAACATTCCGGCTTTTTTAAATCCGGAATAAGTGTCACCGGCAACCTGCGAACCGACCAGGCCGGCCATCACACCCCCGTGAAACGCTTGTGAAAAAATGTAAGCAGGTGAAAATGACAGACAGAAAAGCAAAAAGAAAATTTTATACTTATTCAACATAAATTTCAAATTCTGTTATGCAAAAGTGTTGCGAAAGATAATCAATAATAAAACCCGTGAAGGTAAACGGGAATTTTTTTTGAGTTTTAAAGACTTTATCGGCAGGCACTAAATAATTTATACTTTTACAGCCGTTGATGGTTTTTATATTATGAAAAAAGACAAATATAAAATATTGCTGGTTGATGATGAAGAAGATATCCTGGAGTTTCTCGGTTACAACCTGAAGAAAGAAGGATATAAGGTTTATAAAGCTGTTAACGGACTTGAAGCAGTTGAGAAAGCAAAAATCAAATATCCCGACCTGATCCTGATGGATATGATGATGCCTGATATGGATGGCATAACTGCCGTAAAGGAAATCCGGAAAATACCGGAGTTACAGGACACACTCATCGTGTTTCTCACAGCCCGGTCGGAAGATTATTCGCAAATAGAAGGTTTTGAAGCCGGGGCCGATGATTATGTTTCCAAACCGATAAAAATAAAGGTGTTGATGAGTCGTATCCACGCCCTGTTAAGACGATCTTCCAAAGCGGAATCGAAACCGTTTCTTGAGATCAGGGACTTAGTCATTGACAGGGAAAAATACACGGTTGTCAAAAGTGGGAAAGAGATTACGATGCCCAAAAAGGAATTCCTGCTGTTGAGTTTACTGGCTTCAACTCCCAACAAGGTTTTCAGTCGCGAGGAGATCCTTTCAAAGGTCTGGGGTGACGAAATTGTTGTGGGCGACAGGACCATTGATGTGCACATAAGGAAAATCCGTGAAAAGATCGGAACAGACTACATCTCAACTTTAAAGGGTGTGGGCTACCGGTTCATTGATTGAATACAGAATTTTGCAAATCGTCAGATCATTTTTATGTCAACAAGTAACCCGAAAACCATAGCGTTAATCAATTCCCTGGTTATTACCCTGATAGCTGCTGTAATGTATCTGGTTTTTGCTTATTTTTTTGTTTTGCCGGTTTATTATTTTTTACCTGTATTTGTTCCCGTTGTATTTTTCTCTTCCTGGTTTATTATCCGGTATTCCATTGACAAATTTATTTATGAGAAAATAACCATCATTTACCGGACCATCGGACAGCTCAAAACCAAATCACCGAAAAAAAAGATAAAAAGGAAATCGCGGGAAGATGTCCTAGAAATTGTGAACCAGGCGGTGCTGGAATGGAGTAAAGAGCAAACACAAAAGATTGCCGAATTAAAAAAGATGGCGGATTACAGACGTGAATTTGTCGGTAACGTATCGCATGAACTGAAAACCCCGATCTTTAATATTCAGGGCTATATTCTTACGCTTCTGGATGGCGGGATCAACGATGATAAGATCAATGTTAAATACCTTCGAAGAGCAAAAAAAAGTGTTGACCGGATGATAGCCATCGTGGAAGACCTCGAGGAAATATCAAAGTTTGAAGCAGGCGAAATGAAGCTGAAAAAGGAAAAATTCGATCTGAACGAACTGGTGCGGGATGTTGTGGAATACCTGGAAATGAAAGCCGGTGAATACAATGCAACCCTTACGGTTGAAACTCCACCCAATCAGGCATTTTATGTGAATGCAGATAAAAAAAGGATCAGGCAGGTATTGGTCAACCTGATTGACAATGCAATAAAATACGGAGAAAAAAAGAACGGGAAGGTAAATATCTCCATTTTCGATTTTCACGACTATTATCTGACCGAGGTGTCCGACAACGGCATCGGCATTCCTGAAGAATACCTGTTCAGGGTTTTCGAACGATTTTTCCGGACTGACAAGGCCCGTTCCCGCGAAACGGGAGGTACCGGCCTGGGCCTGGCTATTGTCAAACACATTATCGAAGCCCATCATCAGAAGATCACCGTGCGCAACAACCCGGAAGGAGGAAGCACTTTTTCGTTTACGCTGGAGAAGGTTTGAAAAAGA
>CAZMOS010000157.1:0-8644 GCA_964567945.1 uncultured Lentimicrobiaceae bacterium | reverse complement strand
AAAATCGCTGCCGCTTTTATTAGCCTTATATTTTAACCCTTGATTCGCATTACTAATTATTCTAATGTCTAATTGTTCTAACTAATTTCTAACGACTAAATCCAAAAAGATTGAATACAAGTTAAAATGTTTAGAAATTCAATTATGTTTTTCTTTGGGAAAATGAAATAAAAATACGTCTATTTAATAACTGACTTACCACGATTAAAATTAATTATTACCGATTCAGTACCATAAATTTTTTGGTGATCCAACCTGTTCTTGTTTTTACACGGACAAAGTAGATCCCTGCCGGGATAAAGGAAACATCCAGTATCTCACTTTGGAGATCACCGGTTTTTCTGAATAATACCTTACCGTCAGGCTTTAATATCCTAATTTCCTGTATGTCTTTTCCGCTCACAGTGATTTGGTCGTATGCCGGATTGGGGTATATTTCAATTAACGGCTTTCTTGTAATCATTTCAGAAATGGAGTTGGGATGCTCTCCCGGCACTTTCATCCGTTGAAACCAGATGTTAAGTTTTCCGGTACGGGTATCGCCCCATACTGAATACAGTGTGTCATTTCTCAACTTAACGCACAGGAAATCATTCCCCGAATTTGCCAGGACATCATCATATTCAATCAGTGTATCTGAAATTCTGAAATTTGCTGAAAAAGAAGCGGAGTCTTTACTACGATAAGCCCCCCATATTTCATAAGCTGTTTCAAAACCCGGCTCGCCCGAACTCCTCCTGTCGCGCCAGTTCACTACAAGGTTTCCGTCATCACCAAAATCTGCCCATATCAAGTCCTGCAGGATACCATTTCCCTGCGGATCATCGTTTACACGCAACGGATCTGTCCATGTCACTCCTTTGTCAAAACTCTCTGTAATGAAAACATCGGCGTCACCGTATGTAGCATCCGGGTAACAAAACAACAGGTGGTTGACATCCGATGGGTCAGTGATCAACACATAACCTTTTTTCGCCAACGGTTCATCAATGGCACTGGATATTTTCAATACTTCATAATAATTAAAAGTGTTACCGCCATTGTTGGAGACAGCTATCAGATAACGTGCGTAAATACTTTGTGGAAAAAAGTAGCTGGGATAGATGCTGAAAAATGTACCGTCGCTTGAAACTGCCGGCATGGCCATCGGGCTTTGGATAACATTGCCCACGAGCCAGTCCGTTGAATCAATATATTTCCAGTCATCCCATGTGGTGCCATGATCCGTTGACCGGATAAAATAAGGCCGGTTGGGCGGATTGATCCATGGTGCAGGTTGGGTAGTGATGTAAATGTTACCCTGCCCGTTACCTGCTGAACGGTCAATGGCTATCCACGGCCTGTCAAGTGGCTCTTTTGTTCCGTCGGCAAAACCGTTGATCGCTTCAACCGGGACCCCCCATGATAATCCCCCGTCGGTTGATCTTACAACATAAACAGCCCCGGAATCGGGATTTTTCCGGTAATCAACATACGACAGGAAAAGATTCCCCGATTCATCGAAAATCATCGAAGGATCAGCGGACTGGTTGTTTGGAGAGGCATGGGGAATTGAAACGGCTTCGCTCCATGTTGAACCCCTGTCGAAACTTGCTCGTGTTTTGATTACGATCTGCTGCTGCCATTTCCAACTCATCCAGGCGACAACAATATTTTGAGGATTGGCAGGGTTGATGGCCAGATAAGGTTCGCCGTCAAATACAACCCCGTTGGAAAGATTCTGATTCTGACTGAATAGAGCTGATGGCACAAGAACTGACATCCAGAAAATCAGTATTCCTGTCGAAGGAAGTCTTACATTCCTTTTTGCTGTCTTATTTAAAGTATTTGTCATTCAACATCAAAAAACTCTTCAGGGAAGAGGTTCAACAACCGGGCTTCATATTTATTCAGTAAGTGTTTCATCCGGGTAATTTCTTTTTGCATTTCTTCCTGTTTCTGACGCATTTCCAGGATGATCTCAATTCCTTCTTTATTTACACCCAGTTCTTTATAAAGTCGTATTGCCCGTTCACACCGTTCCATATCATCAATATGGATGTAGGGTTTGTTCTTGATCTGCCTGACCTCAAACAGACCGAAATCGGCAAACTCCCTTATCAGCGTGACCGATATTTCATGAAAATTGGCAAATTCCCGGAGGGTTATGTATTTACTTATTGTAGCCATGATTTAAAAATTTTGCCTGAGGTTTGACAATTCCTTAAATAATTCTTTTTCTTTTGCAGTAAGGTTTGTGGGCAGTTTTACATTGATATGCACATACAGGTCGCCGAAATGCCCTTTTTTACGATAAACGGGAAACCCTTTTCCTTTTAATCGGAGCGTGGTTCCGTTTTGGGTTTCTGGTTTTATTTTAACCTTAACGTTTCCACCCAGTGCCGGAACAATCGTATGTCCGCCGAGAATTGCAGTGTAAAGGCCGATATCGTGGCTCATATAAAGGTCGTCACCTTTACGTTCAAAAACCGGGTCAGCATCAACCAGCACGGTAATGAACAGATCACCGTTGTCTCCGCCGTTCATTCCCGGACCTCCTTTTCCTTTCAGCCGGATAACCTGGCCGTCTTTGATCCCTGCCGGTATAGTGATACGCATACTTTTCCCGTTAACCGTGATGGTATGCTTTGAATCGGAATAGGCGGTCCTCAGAGGCAGATGCATTTCGGCGTGAAAATCCTGGCCTTTCATGGCCCGCGGGCGGCGTTGCCTGAAAGTACTCCCGGAGAAACCGCCACCGAACATCGAACGGAAAAAATCGGAAAAATCATCTATGTCAAAATCAGCAGTACCGGCACTTTGATATTGAAACGGCCCCTGCTGCTGACCAAAACCACCGGCCTTGTTCCATGCTTCGTGTTGTTCGTCACTCACTTTTGCCCAGTCCATGCCATAGGCATCATATTTCTTGCGCTTGGCCGGGTCGCTCAACACTTCATAAGCTTCGTTGATCTCTTTAAACTTGTGTTCTGCAGTTTTATCTCCCGGGTTGACATCAGGGTGAAATTTTCGTGCAAGTTTCCGATAAGCTTTCTTGAAGTCGGCTTCCTTTGCATTCTTATCAACTCCCAGAATCTTATAATAATCTTTGTATTGCATTCTGCTTTTTTAAAATTGTTATAACGGTTTTGTTGTAAATCAAAAACTTTTCCAAAATACAAAACTTACCGGAAACCGGACTATTAATATCTGGTACACAGCTCATACAGCTTTTCCACTTCTTTTTTGTTTCGGCCGAACGGACAGTTTGTCAGGTGCCGGTGTTCAAAATATTTTCCTGTAATTCCTTCCACTTCCTGGGAAGTGGCCAACCAAGCCGGTGTATCGGCACCTTCTTCAGGTGATTCATGTCCTCCGAAACCAAGGTTGGTGGACAAAGTGGAATGAACATCGCCGGGATGACATACGTTCACTGTAAAATCATGAGTTTTCAATATGTTGGCAAAGGCCACGGTCAACATGCGGTCGGCCTGTTTGCTTTGGCGGTAGGCCGTATCGTTATTGTAATGCCGGTGTTTAAATTCAGGATCATCCAGGTCGAGCCCGCCTGCCCAGTAAGAAGCTACATTAACAATGCGTGCCGGGGGTGACTGTTTCAGATGAGGAATGAAATATTTCATCATCCAGAAATAACCCAACACATTGGTTGCCCATTGCATTTCAATACCTTCGGGAGTTTCTTCCCGATGGGGCGGAGTTACGCCTGCATTGTTTACTAAAACATGCAAAGGCCTGTTCCAGGAGTCGGCAAGATTTTCTATCTCTTCTTTTCTTGAAAGATCTGCCAGAACATAGCGAATGTTTTGGTTGCCTGTTGCACGGATCAGATATTCAACGGCATCCAGTGCTTTTTGTGCGTTTCTGGCCAGAATAACCACCTCATAACCCGGTTTTTCAGCAATTAGTTTTGCAATGGCTTTCCCAATGGCACCAGTGCCACCGGTGACGAGTGCGGTTTTCAGACTGTGCATGTTTATGTCGGTATTATCAGTTGCGTCGCCTAAATTATTAATTTTACATCATCAATTCAACTTTTATGAAAATCCTTTTCAATAAAAAGTTTTTGGAACACAATAAAAACAGTGAGGCTGAAGGCTCTTATCGCCTTAAAGATTTCAAAGATATAGAAGATACAGATGTTGATGGCGAAAAATGGATTACACTCGTTCATCCGGAAGATTACAAAGAAGAAATTCGGAAAGCCTGTTATGCTCACAGGGTAATTGCCGAGGTGGAGTTAACACCTGAAACATGGGAGGCGGCCTGCCTGTCGGTAGGGTTGACTGTGAAAGCTTCGGAAAACGGTGATTTTGCAGCGGTACGGCCTCCGGGACATCATGCCGGATTTGAACGCCCTGCCGGATTTTGCCTGTTCAACAACATTGCCATAGCTGCCCAAAAACTGGTGAATGAAGGTAAAAAAGTATTTATTCTGGACATTGACGGCCATCATGGCGACGGTACACAGAATATCTTTCACGAAAGTGATCAGGTGTTTTATTGCTCCATTCATCAGGAATATGCTTATCCGTTTACGGGATTTCCTTCCGAAGTGGGCAGAGGGAAAGGGGTTGGATATACGCTTAATTTTCCGCTGATGTCAGGAAAGGGGGATGCTGACCTGCTGGACAGGTTGGATAAAGCCATCGTGAAAGCCCGTGAATTCCAACCGGATGTCATCGGAGTTTCGGTCGGTTTCGACGGTTATGTGAAAGACCGTTTGCTTCAACTGAATTTTACTCAGAAAGGTTATTACGAGTGCGCTTTCAGGATAAAGAAAAATTTCAGGAGGATACCTGTTTTTGCCGTATTGGAAGGAGGTTATCACTATGATGTCAGGCAACTGACGGATGCTTTTGTAGAAGGCATCAACAAGGGCGGCAAAGCACCCCGGATGAAATACAACGAGGATATGGCTATCGGATAAGGTTTTTTTAACCAACATTCGGTATTATACATTTTTTCTTTCCTTGTAAAATGAATTTCTATTATCTTGTGCCTGCATAAACACAAACTATGGAAAAAATTACTAATGCCATCCGTCTGGGAATGGAAAAAGACGTTGCATTTGCGGCTTACCGTTTGCCCGGAAAAAAGCAGGAAGTACAATGTATTATACAGCCTGACAAAGAAATCGTAAAAGTCAATATTGAAGATATGGAGCATCATTCAGGCTTTTTTATTGCGCCGTTTGACAGTGCAGACGACGGGAAAATGTATTTTATCAGGCCTGACCTGGTAATTACCGAAAGTGGTAAAACCATGGAGATGAAGCCATTGATGGATTTGCCGGAAAAAGAAACAAACGACTTTTCCATTGCCAATCATGAAATGTCAAAAGAGGAATACATCAGCCGGGCTGCCTATCTCGTTGAAATGCTGAAGGATGATGCATTAAAAAAAATAGTCTTATCCCGTTTGATCAATATGCCTCACATTCCGGCTTTTCAGGTGACCGATTTTTTTGTTGCCCTGCAGAAACGTTACCCCGAAGCATTTGTTTTTTTGTTTAACATTCCGGGCCTTGGGACTTGGGTTGGTGCTTCCCCGGAAACTTTGTTGACTTTAAATGAAAAGATTGCCGAAACAGTTGCTCTTGCGGGCACACGTCCGATGGATGATATGAACTGGACGCACAAGGAAGTTGTCGAGCAACAAATTGTCACCGATTTTGTAAAAGAGACCCTTGAAAACCATGGAATAACTTACCAGTTGAAAGGGCCTGGGACTTCGATGGCAGGCAACCTAGTTCATCTGAAAACATCTTTCCAGTTTCCTTCAAAGTTCGTGATTGGCAAAGCCGGAAAACTGGTTAAAGATCTGCACCCCACGCCTGCTGTTTGCGGTTATCCCAAAACGGAAGCTTTCGACCTGATAAAAGTCGTCGAAAAACATAAACGCAGGTTTTATACCGGTTTTCTTGGGCCATGGAACCTGAACGGCACTAACCATTTGTTTGTCAACCTGCGTTGCGCGGAAGTGAAAGGCGAAGAAATGAATTTGTATGTGGGAGGAGGGATCACAACCGAGTCTGACCCTGAAGCCGAATGGGAGGAAACCGTACGTAAATCACAAACTTTGTTGACGATTGTGGAAAAATTATGAAATTTGCCGCATGACTTCCGATAAAAAAAGCGTCAGCCTGCTGGCGGATATTTTCGTTAAAAAAGGACTTTCCGATATTGTTATCTCACCGGGATCAAGAAATGCACCTTTGATCATTGCCTTTGCAAACCAGCCTGGAGTCAGGGCATTGAGTATAGTGGATGAAAGAAGTGCAGCTTTTTTTGCCCTGGGAATGGCTCAACAGTCAGGAAAAACCGTAGCCATCGCCTGTACTTCCGGATCGGCAGCCCTGAATTATGCTCCGGCCATTGCGGAAGCGTATTACCGGAAAATCCCGTTGCTGGTTTTAACCGCCGACCGTCCGCCTGAACTGATAGATATTGGCGACGGGCAAACCATTCGCCAGAAGGAAGTTTACCGGAATTACATCAAAGAAAGCTTTGAATTGCCTTGCGTTGCCAGTGATCCTGCAAATTTCAGAATTGCAGAGGAAACGATCAACCGGGCAATAGACCTGACCCGTTTTCCCGAACCCGGTCCCGTTCATATCAATATCCCGCTTCGAGAACCGCTTTATGGCACTACGGATGAACAACCGGATGGTCAGGCTTTTGAAACTAACTTTCGTAAACCTGAAACCGATGAAAACCTGCTTGAAGAAATTGCTGCGGAATGGAATAAATCGGATAAGATTTTGCTGATTGCCGGCCAGAAATCACCGGATAAACAGTTAAATAAATATTTGTCATCACTGGCAAAGCAGGATAATGTGGCCATTCTCACCGAGACCACTTCAAATCTTTTTAACCCGCGTTTTCCGGATTGTATTGACAACATTGTTTCCACCATCAGTGAGGAAGAAGCGAAAGATTTCCGTCCCAGTCTGTTGATCACTTTCGGTGGCCAAGTGGTTTCCAAAATGCTGAAAAAATTCCTGCGGCAGCATCCACCTGAAAAGCACTGGCACATTTCACCGTCGGGTGAAGAGATGGATACTTATTTCAGTCTAACAGGAACTGTCCCAATGAAGCCGGTCGAATTTCTCCGTGTTCTTTTGGGAAGATCAAAGCCCAAATCTTCTCAATATGCTTCAACGTGGCTCGGAAGGAAAACGTCAGTAGAAAAAAAGAGGGGGGAATATTTAAAAAATATTCCGTATTGTGACCTACAGGTTTTTGATGTCTTGCTGAACAAGATCCCTGGCGGCACTATTCTTCATTTGGGAAACAGCACACCGGTGCGATACTCACAGTTGTTTGGCAGCAAACAGAAATTTATCTATCATTCTAACCGCGGGGTCAGCGGCATTGACGGACAGGTTTCCACCGCGGCGGGCGCAGCTTTTACAAATGATAAACTCCATACAGTCATAACGGGTGATCTGGGATTTATGTACGATTCCAATGCCCTGATGAATCACAACCTGACACAAAACCTGAAGATTATTGTGATAAACAACGGAGGAGGTGGGATTTTCCGGTTTATCCCCGGTTCGGACACTTCTCCCCAACTGGAAACATTCTTTGAAGCCCGGCACGACTGGCGGGCGGAAAAGATTGCCGAAGCGTTTGATGTGATTTATTTTAAAGCGGAAAACAGAGCAGAACTGGAAAATGTTTTGCCGAGATTTTATGAAAACAAACATTCCCGTCCGGCACTACTTGAAATATTTACTCCCGCCGAAACCAATGCTAGGGTGTTGAAGAAGTATTTTAAGGCATTGAAGGAATAAACTTTTTAAATCCGGTTTTCCCATCGCAAGCTCTTCCGGATTTGCAATCCGGAAGTCTTATAAACGTGGTTGGAAAAGTTAAAGTTAAAAGTCGGGATTGCAAATCCCGACCAGCTTGGGCCAATTTCCTGATCATATATCAAACCGTTGCGTTCGCCGCGTCGCCGCGTACAATCAAATTTCAAATGGCAACTCCCTGACGATCTCTATCTTTTCGGGGCTTACTTCTGCCTGTAAAGGAATGACTTCCACCCCGTTTCGGTAAGCTTTGACCAGACCCTTTGAATATTCCAAGTCAATGTCCCGTGCCGGGGCAAATATTTTCACATCCATGCGCTGGATGATGTACAGCATCACCGCCCGCATTCCCTGCCGTTTCACTTCCATCAGCGTGTTCAGGTGTTTCAGTCCGCGGGTGGTGACGGCATCCGGAAAACGGGCATAGTCGCCGTCTTTCAGCGTGACGTTTTTCACTTCAATAAAACACCGCTCTTTATCATTTTCCGCATAGATATCAAACCGGCTATCGTTGAACCTGACCTCTCTTTTAACAGTCGTATATCCGCGGAGTGCCGGAATTTGACCGTCCCGGACAGCTTCAAAAGCAAGGATGTTCGGGATGGATGTGTTGATCCCCACCCACCCGCCGTTGATGAAGATCATTTCCCAGGTGAATTTGGTTTTGCGTTTGGGATCTTTTACCGGGGAAAGATAAACGGGCGCTCCTTCTTCAAGGCAGGACTTCATGGAACCCGAATTGGTACAATGGGCCGTAACCACCCGCCCGTCTTCCAGTTCCACATCCGCCAGAAAGCGTTTGTAGCGTCCGATAAGTTTGCCGGGGAT
>CAZMOS010000156.1:0-8720 GCA_964567945.1 uncultured Lentimicrobiaceae bacterium | reverse complement strand
TTAGGTGGCGCCATACCCGGAGCACAGCGAAGGGGATGGCCTCCTGAAAGGTCGCTGACAATGGTGAAACGAAATGTTTAAAGGGTTCTTTCCTGTGCAACCTTTCAGGTCTCCTCCCACGGGCCTGCTTCGACCTAAAAGGTTAGGTGGTGCCATACCCGGAACGTAGCGGAGGGGACGGCCTCCTGAAAGTCGAAAACAGAAAAGAAACCTTCTTTTCCACAGGTACTGTCCGCCCACAAGCTTCCGCTTTCGACCTGAAAGGAGGTGAAAGGAGGAGAGAAAAACCGGGAAGCAATGTGTTACCTGTTCCCCAATTTAATAATCAAACCACCATTGAAATCCCCCTGGAAGAGCGAGGCATAGCTGTTCAGGGTAAGACCTGCACCGCCACCGCCGGTACCAATACCGACATAGCCACCCACACCTGCAAAGTACATTGGCATCATTAAGCGCCCGCGAAGAATCACTCCAACATGTTTTGAAAACATAAACTTCACACCCAGCCCTGCTGTGATGGAAAACCGCCATGTATCGGCGTATTCCTTAAGGTTAAACAATGTTGCTCCCAATGAGAAGGAACCAAAAGGCTTGATCTTCGGGTTGTTGTTAAAGGCTTTCAACACACCTATCTGGAAATAATTCGTGCTCAACCCGGTTTCTTCATACTTAAAATCAGGATAATTGCTGTAAGGTGTAAATGTTGCCCGGCTATCCATGCCGGTCCAGTTCAATTCCAGGTCCATTATTTCACGGATGGGGATGATCAGGGAGCCTCCGTAATTCATTCCATCCTCAACTTTCAGTTTTCCCTGTATAAAACTTATGCTTCCTCCAAACATATATCCGGCAAATGGAACAATTTCAATACCTTGCGCAGATATCAGAACAGGAAATATCATTGTCAGTAAAATGAGTTTAATTCTTTTCATAATTTTTTACTTTTACATTTTTGCAAAAAAACAGATTTCGCAGTTCATTTTTAAAATCATGCAAATATATATGATATGAAGAATCTATTATTTTCAATCCTTATTTTCTCATTATCAGGAGTTGTGGCAAGTCAGTCCGGATTTGCCCAAAGTGTTGTTCCAACCCCCGAATCATTTTTCGGGTTCACCCCAGGGGATGACGGCAAATTATTCACTTACGAGCAGCTTATTGATTATTTTCAGCAACTCGACAAGGCTTCGGACAAATTCAAGCTGGAAAAAATCGGTTCCACTCCAATGGGGAAAGATATTTACCTCGCTATTGTTTCCAGCGAAGATAATATCCGGAACCTGGAAAAACTGAAAAGCATAAATGAGCAGCTCGCTCTGAACACTTCTCTTTCCGAAACCGATTTAAACAATTTAGTTTCTCAGGGAAAAGTTTTCGTTTTCGCAACCCTGTCCATGCATTCCAGCGAAGTAGGCCCCACACAGGCCTCCCCTACCATTGCCTACAACTTCGTTACGGCAAGTGATTCCGAAACACTGTCGTGGCTTGATAATGTGGTGTTCATGTTCGTGCCCAATCACAACCCCGACGGCATGGACATGGTCGTGAACAATTACCTGAAATACAAAGGAACAAAGTATGAAGGCGCCAGCCTGCCTGGCGTCTATCACAAATACATCGGACACGACAACAACCGTGATTTCATTGTCCTGTCACAATCTGACACAAAAGCCATTTCTGCTGTTACCAGCCGCGTATGGTTCCCTCAGGTGATGGTCGAAAAGCATCAGATGGGCAGTACGGGAGTCCGTTATTTTGTACCCCCTCCGCACGACCCCATTGCCGAGAACATAGACCCCGGCCTGTGGAACTGGATGAAGGTTTTCGGTTCAAATATGATCACCGATATGACTACCGACAGTTTATCCGGTGTTGTTCAGAGTTACATTTTTGACGATTACTGGCCCGGCTCTACCGAGACCTGCCTCTGGAAAAATACCATTGCTTTCCTCACCGAGGCTGCCAGCGCACGGGCTGCCACTCCCATTTACATTGAGCCTACCGAATTGCGCGTGGGAGGAAAAGGTCTTTCGGAATATAAGATCAGTATAAACATGCCCCATCCCTGGCCCGGTGGCTGGTGGCATTTGGGCGATATTGTCGAATATGAGAAAAGTTCCACGAAAGCGATCATCAAAACAGCATCCATTTATCATGATGAGATTTTAAAATACAGAAACGAAGTGGCCAAAAGTGAAGTAGAACGGGGGAAAACACAATCACCTAATTATTATGTCCTCCCTACCCGTCAACATGATGCCGGCGAAATGGTTGATCTGGTCAACCTGCTCATGGAGCACGGCGTCGAGGTTTACCGTTTGAATTCAAATTATAATGATGGTGAATATCATCTTGTCAAAGGAGACGTTGTCATCCCGATGGCACAACCCATCAGACCTTTCATCCTTGAGGTGATGGAAAAGCAGACTTACCCGTTGCGGCATTATACACCCGGAGGCAAGATCATGAAACCTTACGACATCACCACATGGTCACTACCCTTGCATAAGGGAGTGAAATCATTGGAGATCAATGGGTATTCAGAGAAACTGAATAACCTGCTGGAAAAGATCGAAGAAGACTTCCGGATGCTTGAAAATCCGCCGGAAGATTACAGGTATTGTGCTTATCCGGTGAATGAAAATCAAAGTTTCAAAGCCGTTTTCCATGCTTTGGAACAAGGGCTTAAAGTGCTTCGCACAACCAATGAATACAGCTCCGGTGGTCTGACTTTGCCTGCCGGCAGTTTTCTCATTGCCCGTTCGGATAAACTTGAAGATATTAATAGTGAACTTGCCGTCAGCCCCGGTTACCTGCAAAACATTGACGGCGCCGAAACGGAAGAAGTTAAGCTGCCCCGGATTGCCCTGATGGAAACGTGGTTCCATAACATGGATGCCGGCTGGACACGTTACATTTTCGACACGTATCATATTCCTTATTCGGTAATCCGTCCCGGCGACATTGCCGGTGCCGACCTCGCAAAGAATTATGACATCATTATTTTTCCCGATGAAAACAAATCGGTTTTGCTTGACGGAAAATACAAGGCCGGAGGATACTATCAGCCCCGCTACCCCCCGGAATACACCAAAGGGATAGGAAAGAAAGGTCTGGAAAAGGTCATGGCTTTTGTCAACAGCGGCGGCAAGGTCATTTCGTGGGGGAGATCAACCGGGCTTTTCGAAGGTGAATTGGCGCTGAAATACGACAAGGATAAATCGGAGCTATTTACCCTGCCCTACCGGAATGTGGCTCCCGACCTGCAAAAGAAAGGGCTTTACTGCCCCGGTAGTTTTGTAAAAGTGAACTGGAAGCAGGATTTTCCGTTGACATTGGGAATGCAACCACAAACGGGCATTTTCTATCGTGGCAACCCTGTATTCACGACTTCCCTTCCCGGCTTTGATATGGACCGGCGGGTCATCGGCTGGTTTCCTGAAAAAGACATCCTGATGAGCGGTTATGCCGAAAAAATTGACCTCGTCGGGAAAAAGGTGGCGATGGTCTGGATCAAACGCGGGAAAGGCCAGATGGTCATGTATGCTTTCAGCCCGATCTTCAGGGCCTCCACACCGGTGACTTACAAGCTGGTGTTCAATGCGCTGCTGATGAAGTGATCTCACGCAGCGTCGCGGCGAACGCAGTGAATAGTGTTTTATATTTGATTATAGATATCACGCACCTCCGGCGCTGTAGCCTATAGCTTCGGAGAAGTGAAATATTTATAGAAAACTAAGTAAGTATGAAAAAGCTCCGGAGGAGCGAAATATCAAAGCCCTTTGAATTCAGAATATTTTTCTACAGTCTTTTTTCTCAACACCTTGCCCTGTGCGTTACGCTCAAAGGTTTTGAGAAAGATGACCGCTTTGGGCCTTTCATAGCCCGACAACACCTTTTCGGTAACTTTGAGGATATTATCTTTTTCCTGATGGTCTTCACTCTTCTCTTCAATGAAAAGCACAAGTTTTTGTCCCAGTTTGTCATCCGGCAATCCGGCGATAAAAAATTCATTATCAATTAACCCGTAAAGCTTCTTTTCGATTTCTTCGGGAAAAAGCTTAACACCTCCACTGATGACCACATTGTCGAACCTGCCGGAAATTTTAAACGATCCGTCCTTTTTGAAATCAACCAGGTCATTGGTCACAAGTTCCTGAACGCCAATGTGAGGCGCTGTGATCACAAGACATCCCCGCTCATCTTTTTTCAACTCAACACCGGGCAAGGGCGAATACCATTCCGATTCATCAATGCCGCTGACTTTCCTCAGGGCAATGTGGCTGATGGTTTCGGTCATCCCGTAAGTCTGCCAGATGTTGTTTTTCAATGTTTTCAATTCTTTTTCCAGCGACCGGCGAAGAAAAGAACCGCCGATGATCAGTTTTTCAATTTTTTCAAGCTGTATCCTGCCGTCCGGTTCTGCCAGCAATCCTGCCACCTGCATGGGTACCATTGCTGAAAACGAAATCGCATCGTACCTGTTTAAATCAGGGGAACCGGAGGGCTTAGCAATCAGCAGATTCAGACTGCCTGTCAGTGCCCTGACAACCATCATCTTCCCGGCAATGTATTTCACAGGCAGGCAAAGCAGGGCCATATCGCCGGGTTGCAGACCAAAAAAATCCAGGGTCATACGGGCGCCGGCCGTAATGTGTTTTTTCGATAATTTTATTTTTTTCGGTTTGCCGGTTGAACCGGAAGTCTGCACCTCAAGGTATTCTTCCGGAGAAAACCACTCCAGGATGAATTCCCATATTTCCCTTTCCCATTCCGGCGTATTCAGTGATGAGGCCTCTCCGGCACAAAAAGAGATCAGTCCGTCCTTATCAAAAGGATGACTATCAATCAGAAATATTTTTCCTTTTTCAATCATTTATGATCTGGTGTAAATCCCATTCTTTTTCCGGGTTATACCAAAGTGAGGCATCCCGGATATACAGTGGCGAAGGGATGTTGTTTGAAAAAACCTGCCCGGTTCCCAGCCCCTGCGGCATCGTATTGTTCAGGGTAAAAGTCCACTGCGCAATGGCATTCAGGCCGATGTTGCCTTCCAGTGACGACGTGACCCACCAGACGGTGCCCCGTTTTTCCGCTTCCGAAATAAAGATTTCGCTCTGCCCGAATCCGCCCAGCAATCCGGGTTTCAGGATGATGTATTGCGGATGGATGGTCTCCAGCATTTTCCGTATCTTTTCTTTTTCACTGACCCCGATCAATTCTTCATCCAAAGCGACAGGCAACGGTGTGGTTTCACAAAGTTTTGCCATTTCTTCCCACTGCCCTGCTTTTATGGGTTGTTCGATGGAATGCAGTCCCAATTCCGAAAGCCGTTTCAGCTTTTCAGGAGCTTCTTCCGGAGAAAAAGCGCCGTTGGCGTCCACACGCAGTTCCAGCTCTTTTTCACTGAACTCTTTCCGTATCAATTTCAGCAATTCCAGTTCCTCTTCAAACCGGATAACTCCGATCTTAAGTTTGATACAACGGAAACCAGCCTCGATCTTTTCGATGATCTGTTGCCGCATAAATTCGGGGGCTCCCATCCAGATCAGCCCGTTGATGGGCATCCCTGTTTTGTTTTCCGTAAAATCAGAGGGATACAACAAACGTTGGCCTCCTGTTTCCAAATCTTTCAGTGCTGTTTCCAGCCCGAAACGAATAGAGGGAAAGTCTTTCAGTTCCTCATCCGGCAGGTATTGATAGTCGTTCATCCCGGCAACAACTTCTTTGATCCTGTCTTCAAGACCGGGCCGGTCATCTATGCTCAACCCCGGGATGATGCCACATTCGCCAATGCCTTTTTTTTCCGGTTGTTCCGGATCCAAAATGATAATGTACCAGGAGTTTTTCTCCGTCAACACGCCCCTTGAAGTACCGGAAGGCCTTTTGAAAATTAAAGTATGTTTTGTATATGTGCCGGAAAGCATTTTTGTTTTTTTGTAAAAATAGGAAATCCGGCTGTTTGATGTCGCGTTAAATGTTTCTTTTTGTTAAATCTCTTTTTGAATCTTTTAGTAATATATTTTTTACACTGATTAGTTACCTGATTTTTAAAAATGAGCATTTAGTTTTTAAAAATGGTGATGATTTTTCAAATAATACAAGAATTTACTACTTTTAGCTCGTCGGAAAATCCAATTTTCAGATTATGCCACGGAAATCACAGGAAAACAAAACACATTTCAAGTTACTGCTCGACGGGAAAGAAGTTACGGGTTTTATCAGGATCAGCGGACTTTCCACCTTTGTAAGTGTAAATGAAGAAGTGAACGATGAATCGGCTTCTATTGAAAAAACCCCGGGTTATACGGAATGTGGGAATGTAACCCTTTATAAAAAACGTACTCGCGAACAACCGTTCTGGAATTGGCTGCAGGAAATCCAGTCGGGCACGTTGGTGAAGAAAGATATTCTGATCGAACTCAATTACAAAAACAGGTCACTGCGTGGCTGGAAACTGACCAACTGCTGGCCTGTCAGATGGTCTATTTCCGATATTGCCGACAAAGTGCTGAACACCGTCGAAGAGATCGAGCTTGTGGTAGAAAAGATCGAGCTTCTTTGATTTTCTGTTTGATGCTGATTTTTTTTCTTTGACGCTGATTTACGCTGATTGGTTATGATTTTTTTCCGCGGATGCGCGGATTAGTTTTTGTTTGTCAGAGTATAATTTCCATTAATTTCTATCCACAATCTGCGTTTCACCTGCGCAAATCTGCGTCAAAAAAATCAGTACCAAAATCACAGGATCATCCCCGCCCCGAAAAGAACCGAAAAAAGCAAAGTGGTCAGTGCCAGCTTTTTCAGATAAGGGTCGAGCAATGATTTATCCGATTGCCTGAATATTCCGGCAAGGTCTTTGGCAAACAACGGAACGGTCAGCAGGTACAACAAATTCCAAAGGGAAGAATAATTCATTACCACATAAACGGTAGCCGCAAGCAAAGCAGTGACGATCAAAAACAAATGATAAAATCGCGCGTTTTTGTACCCCACTTTTGACGCCAGCGTATGTTTCCCCGACCGGATATCATTGTCAATATCCCGCATATTGTTCAGGTTTAACACACCGGAACTCAGCAACCCCAATGCTGCCGCCGGCAGGAATATCTCCGGGTTAAGCTCCAGCGTATTCAGATAATAGGAACCAAACACGCCGACCAGGCCGAAAAAGATAAAAACAAACAGATCGCCCAGTCCGGAATAACCGTAAGCCCCTTTGCCCACCGTATATTTGACAGCGGCAAGGATAGCGGCAACTCCCAGAAAGAAAAAGACCAGCGCTTTAACAAAATCCTCTCCGAATGCGGCATACAACAGCCAGACTCCCGACAGCAGCGACAACGACGCGAAGATGATCATTGCTTTTTTCATCTGTTCGTGCGTGATCTCCCCGCTCTGAACTGCGCGTTCAGGCCCTACCCTGTCCTGGTTATCGGTTCCTTTCATCCAATCGCCGTAATCATTGGCCAGATTCGATAGCACCTGCAGTAATATCGTCGTCAGTACTGCCAGAAAGATCACCGGCCAACTGTATCGCCCGTCATAAATCGCCAGCAGGCTGCCCATTATGATACTGGCCAGCGCCAGCGGCAGCGTGCGTAAACGGAAAGCTTTGATCCAGGGTTTTAATACCATCAATTAATTGGTTATCTCCCAACCCTAATCCCGATAGCCATCGGGAGGGTAAATGATTTGTTTCACCCAGCCCTAAAGGACTGGGTTACTGATTTGTTTCATAGTGTTATTTCTGTTTCGCTGTCAGTTTCCCCGCCATTTATGGTGGGGTTTATTCTCTGCTCTTTCGGATTTGCAATCGAAAGCCTTTTAACCGGATTTAAAATCCTGAAACATTTTTTTTGTTCTATTGCTTGCTTCGGGATTGCAAATCCCGAAGAGCTTCGTTTCAAATGAATTATTTACGGAAACTTGGGAAATTTATGAAAATCGGGATCCCTTTTCTCGAGGAACGCCTGTTTTCCTTCCTGTGCTTCGTCCATCATGTAATACATCAGGGTGGCGTTGCCGGCAAATTCCTGCAAACCGATCTGACCGTCAAGCTCTGCATTCAGCCCCAGCTTGATCATGCGCAGGGCCATGGGGCTCCGCTTGTGCATGGTCAGGCACCATTCCACCGTTTCGTCTTCCAGCTTTTCAAAGGGCACTACCTTGTTCACCAGTCCCATTTCCAGCGCTTCCTGTGCCGAATATTGTTTGTTCAGAAACCAGATCTCACGGGCTTTTTTCTGGCCGACGATGCTGGCCAGATACGATGATCCCAACCCGGCATCAAAGCTGCCCACTTTGGGCCCGGTTTGCCCGAAGATGGAATTCTCGGAGGCAATGCTCAAGTCGCAAACTACATGCAGCACATGGCCGCCGCCGATGGCATAGCCGTTCACCATGGCAATAACCGGTTTAGGCATGGAACGTATCTTCCGCTGCACATCCAGCACGTTAAGCCGCGGGACGCCGTCCTTGCCGATGTATCCTCCCCTGCCTTTCACGTTTTGGTCGCCGCCGCTGCAAAAGGCCTTATCGCCTTCCCCGGTCAGGATGATAGTGTAAATGGTCTGGTCTTCACGCAGGATGTCCATGGCCACCGACATTTCTGTGGTGGTTGTGGGTGTAAACGCATTGTAATACCGCGGCCTGTTGATGGTGACTTTGCCGATGTGGTTCCACCGCTCCAGTTTGATCTCCTCAAACTCGCGGAT
>CAZMOS010000155.1:0-8722 GCA_964567945.1 uncultured Lentimicrobiaceae bacterium | reverse complement strand
AAGAGAATCTACGCCTGTACACTTAAAAGTTGAAAAGGGTGCCCGGATGGCTAGTTTGGTGACTAGTGTTAGATTTGGTGAGGTGAGATTGCGCCAGGAAGCATGGCTGGCATCGCAGTTCGACGGACGGCTGACCGGTTTTACACTTCTTACAGGCGATAAAATCAAAGAAGGACAAAAAATTGGGGTAATTATCCCCCCCATGCGCGAAGCTCTGAGTCAGGCTATGTCTGATATGAATGAAAAAGAACGCCAGCTTGTGGCTAATGAGATCAATGAGATTCCTTTGTACAGCCCCATTAGCGGCATTGTATTGGAAGTCATGCAGCACAGTGGCGATGTGGTACAAAAAGGCGAATCCATTGTCCACCTGGCAGACCTGGACCAACTGGATATTTACGGAGACCTTCCCGTCGCTTACGTCCCACAGGTCAGGCAATTGAATGCATTGACAGTATCGTTCCTCGACTATCCTCACCGCCCGATATTTTTAACCGTTAACGCTTTCAGCGGTAATGTAGATACTGAAAAACAAACCATAAACATCCGGCTTGCACTGGATAATCCGAAACATGAATTCCGCCCGGGTATGATCGTGCAACTCTCTTTTCCCGATAAAGTGCACAAAAATGCTCTGGTCATTCCCCGCCCGGCATTGCTTGAAGAAGAAGGGGTTTACAGCGTATATGTCCTGAACGGTAACAAAGTTGAAAAACGGAACGTCTCTGTAGGCATCAAGCATGACGATTTTGTGGAGATCATTTCCGGTTTGACAGAAGGTGAACAAGTAGCCACCGAAAAAGCATATTCTCTGACTGATGGTATGGAGGTACGGGTGAAATGAAAAAGCTTTCACAATTTGCGGTGGAAAACAAGCGGGCCATCATTTTTATGGCTCTGCTGCTGTCGTTGATCGGCGGTTACCTGATCTATCGCATTCCAGAGGGCGTTTTTCCCGATGCCACTTTCCCGCGTGTGGCCATTTATGTGGATTATGGCCTGGCGCCCATCAAGGAAATGGAAATGGAGGTGGTGAAACCCATCGAGGAAGCCGCGATGATGGTGGAAGGTGTCCGCACCGTCCGGTCAGGCATCAGCCGGGGATCAGCCGACATTGATATTGATTTTCAGTGGGATCAGGATATGTTTCGTGCCTATCAGTTGGTGCAGGCACAGATCAGTGGCATCCAGAACAAGCTGCCGCCCGGCGTCTCCATCGAAGTGCGCCGCTTTACCACAAGCACTTATCCTGTCGCAGGCTATGCTCTGACATCCGACAAGCTGGACCTGTTGCAGTTGAGAGACCTGGCGATCTTTACCATCCGTCCCCAACTGGCCAGCATTCCGGGTGTGTATAACATTGAAGTGATGGGCGGCCATCAGCGTGAATACTGGGTTAACCTGATGCCCGACAAGCTGGTGGCGCTTCAGCTCGATTACAAGGACATTGAAAAAGCCCTTCAGGAAGCCAACAATCTGCAGTTTGTGGGGCGGCTCAATGAAGCCAACAAGCTGTACCTGAATATTGCGGATAACCGTTTCCTGAAAATTGACGACATCAAAAAGACCATTGTTTCCCGCAAAGGTAAAACTCCCGTCTATCTCTCGGATATAGCCACGGTGGAGCCGGCAGTGAAAGAAACATTCATCGCCTGCGAAAGCAATTTAAAGCCGGCGGTTCTGGTCACGGTGATCAAACAACCCGGCACTAATGCCGTTACGATAATGAATGAGGTTGAAAAGCGGCTGGCGAGGATGTCCAACGTCATCCCGCAGGATGTGCAGATCACCAAATGGTACGATATGACCGATTTCATCAAGAGCGCCATCGGCAGCGTACGCGATGCCATTTTCCTGGGTGCGCTGCTGACCTTCCTCATCCTATGGCTTTTCCTGAAACGGCTGCGCATCACCCTCATCACGGTCATGATCATCCCGGTGGCCTTGCTGATCACCTTTATTTTTATCAAGCTGCTGGGTATGAACCTCAATCTGATGAGCTTGGGAGGACTCGCGGCAGCCATCGGCATATTGGTGGATAACGCCATTGTGGTTGTAGAAAATATTGAACGCTACCTCGAAGAAGGTTTTTCAAAAAAAGAAGCCGTCGTCAAAGCTACGGGAGAGATCATTCCCCCGTTGCTGGGAGCAACGCTGACCACGCTGGTTGTCTTTGTGCCGCTGGTTTTCCTGACCGGTGTGCCGGGTATTTTTTTCCGTGCACTGGCTTCCACACTGGCCATTGCCGTAGTGGTTTCAATGATCCTGGCGGTATTTCTCACCCCCGCGCTTGCTGCCGTTTTCATTTCTCCCAAAAAAAAGAAACCGGGCAGGGTGATGCCGGCGCTGATCAAAGTCCAGCAAGAATCACTCAAAGGGCTTATCCGTTATCCGGTGATCACATTTCTGATGATCATCATTCTCGGAGGCACGGCGGTGTGGTCGTACCTGCGCATACCCAGCGGTTTTTTACCTGAATGGGATGAGGGCACCATCGTCCATGATTACCTGGCACCGCCGGGCAGTTCCATCGAAGGGACCAAAAGCATGTTGAAACCCATTGCCGAATTCATTATGACCATCCCTGATGTTGAAAGCTACTCTCTCAGGACAGGTCGCAGCCTCGCGCATCCGCGGACACATGCCAACGATGGCGACTTTGTGATCAACCTGAAAAAAGGACACAAAAAGTCTTCTTTTGAGATCATGGATGAAATACGGGAATTCGACAGAACACAGGAGCCCCGGCTGGAACCGGAACTGTTTCAGGTGCTGCCCGACCGGTTGAAAGACCTGGGCGGAGAGATCGCGCCGATCACCATTAAAGTCTTTGGAAAAAATCTGCAACTGATCCAGGAAACGGCGCGGCAGATCGCCGATTCGCTGGAAAAAGTTCGCGGAGCAGTGGATGTGTATAAAGGATTTGCACGCAGCGAGCCCGAGCTGGTCATCCGCGTGAAAGAAGAAGCAGCCACCCGTTACGGTTTATCAATCAAAGAGGTGAGTGATGCCGTGAATATGGCACTGTGGGGTGATGTTCCCACACAAATGATGGAAGGGCTGAAAATGATCCCGGTGCGCGTGCGATACCCCAAACAGGATTTTGATCATATCGAAAAGATCAGGAAGTTACCGGTTTACCTGGCTTCCATCAACAGGGTGTTCCGCCTTCAGGAACTGGCTGATATCAAAAAGATTCCGGGGAAAACAGATATTCTTCACGAAAACCTTACACAGGTGATCAATGTGAAAGCGCATATCTCGGGCCGTGACCTGGGCGGGATCATCGGCGATGTGAAACAGATGCTGGCCGGCATCCACCTGCCTCCCGGCGTTTCGATAGAAATCGGCGGACAGTACAAAAGTCAGCAGCAGGCATTCAAAGAGCTGATACTGATCCTTGTCTTCGGCGTGTTGCTGGTGTTCTCCATCCTGCTGTTTGAGTTCCGGTCGTTCCGAACATCCACGGTAATACTTCTGGGTACCGTGCTTTCTGTCAGCGGGGTTTTTCTGATGTTGTGGATCGTCAGGATACCCCTGGATATTTCAGCTTTTATGGGAATGATCATGATCGTGGGCGTGGTGGTCAACAACGGCATTTTGCTGATCGATTACGCGGAAAAGTATCTGCGCGAAAAAACAACGGATGTGAAAGAAGCCCTGCTGATGGCAGGCAGGGTGCGTATGCGGCCCATCCTGATGACCACGCTGGCAACGATCTTCGGCTTTTTACCGTTGGCACTGGCTATGGGCGAAGGATCGGAGATGCTGCAACCGCTGGCCATCTCAATGATCGGCGGTATGACGGTTTCCATGTTCCTGTCGCTGCTACTGATACCGGGGCTTTACTGGCTGGTGAACAGGAAGAAGACCTTCCAGAGTCCGCCGAGGGCGGACCTGGAAGAGTCTGTAGGGTAGAGAAATAGAATTGGCTTGAAGGTTTTTATTAATATAAATTCATAACTGCTTTAAGCGTCGACACTTAAAGCGGGGTGCAAATAAAAAACGGAATAGCTAACTTTAAAAAAACAAAAAAATGAAAACACTAAAAAAACAATTGATCCTGCTTTTTGCTGCTTTGACGGTAACAGCAGGGATGGTCACGGCACAGGAAGAAACCGTGATCAATTTTGACAATGCAACAACCGGTAGTTTGCCCGCAGGATGGACAAATGCAACCGGAAAATGGGCCGTGAAACAGAATGGCGAAAACAAAGTGCTTGCCCAGACGGCCAAAAACAGCGGCTCGCACTTTAACGTAGCCGTGTATGAAGGTGTTACGCTGAAAGATGTTGAGATGTCGGTTGACATCCTGGCAAATACCGGCAATGAAGACCAGGGTGGGGGGCTGGTATGGAGGTATTATGACATTAAAAATTACTACATTGTCCGTTTCAACCCTTTGGAAGACAACTACCGTTTTTACAAGGTGGAGAACGGCCGCCGGATTCAACTGGCGTCGGCAGGACATGTCCGGCTCCCCGAAGGAAAATGGTTTACCGTAAAAGTGGTCATGAAAGGCAACAAAGTCACCTGCTGGCTGAATGGGAAAAAATACCTTGAAGAAACCGACGACACATTCACCAAACCCGGCAAAGTGGGTTTCTGGACCAAAGCGGATGCCGTTTCGGATTTTGATAATTTCCGGTTTAAAGGGGAGTAATTATTCATTACTTAACAGAAAGAATTACAGTCGAGTTCCAGAGGAACGACATGTTCGTTTGCAAAAACAAATTAACCCGGATTAATCATGTTTGGAATGACGGATGAATGAAATACCGGATGGAAAACAGAATAATCAGCTTCCATTATTCCATTATTCCAAATCACAATAATTCATAAAAAGCAGATTATCTTTTAAATAATAATTCTGTTTTCATAGAACTGACTTAATCACTCAGTACACCCAACCCATAATGCCCATGCCGAAAATATTCATCAGGATGGGGACAGCGTAGATGATACCGAGGGTGATCACTTTGGCTTTCATTGTTTTGCGTGTAATGATGAACCAGGCACCGAGGTAAAAAGTCAGGTATCCGAAAAGGAAAATCAGGATAATGCCTCCGAAAGACCGGTTCCAGAAAGGATATTCCCAGATGAGCAGGCCTCCTTTGTTTAAATACCACTCGACGAAAACACTGAAAGCCGAATAGCCGATTGCCCAGAAGAGCGGGTTAGGCAGGCCCAGTATCTTTTTCTTTTTATCTTCTTCGAGAGTATGGTACCAGGCAATACCTGCCAGCAGGAACATAAACATGATCTCAATATTCCATCCCACCATGGTGCGCAGGGCTGTATCCCCGGGTGTTGTCCAGAGAGCGGACCGGTCTGTAAGTACAAGCACCCACCCGTTCCACGTTTCGTTGAAAAAATCAATACCAAAAATAGTCAGCCCTGCAAAAACGGCGTCGTAATTGCCTGTCTTTCTTCCTTCTTTGATCTCTTTTGCATAAATGTATATCACGATGGCAAGCAGAGGGATGACATACCATTTTAACATTGTCAGGTCTCTGATGGTGCTCAATGCCTGTAAAGATGCTTCTGTCATTGTTGATTGGTTTTAAGGTAATGGTTTGTGAAAAATTAACCGTATGAAATTACAACAACTTTTTCAAAAAATCATAAAAACAGTAAATAAGGATAAACTTAATTTATTACCTGCCGTTTCCTGCATTTTTCAATGATATTGAATATGCTACTACGAAGTTCATCCGGATTTGAGCCAAAGGCACTCCTTTGAAGTAATCAGGATATCTTATTTTTCAATTTTTTTACCATAGCATTGAAAATGTGTAAACAGCTCCCTGATTACATCTACCCGGCTGAATACAGGTCAGGCGGAAATCCGGAAAAACGGGAGTAACAAGTTTATAACAAAATACTAAATTTGTCGTGCAATGCTTTCGTTGTACAAATCAAAAATGATGAAATGATCAAAAGGATATTAACCGCTGGCCTTCTCATCCTTCACATTTTATTATATGCACAGAAATATGACGCTGAGCTTGTATCCCAGGTAACCGATATCACTATAAAAAATGATAAACTGATTAAAACGTTTTATTACGAACTAAGGATTAATAACAGGTTAGGAGAGAAATACTCGAAAGTGTCTATCCCTTACACCAAAACAAACAAGATAAGTAAAATTGAAGCTTACATAAAAGATAGAAATCAGGTCATTATTAAAAAATTAAAGAAGAATGAAATATCTGAAAGAAGCGCTATCTCCGATTTTTCACTTTACGAGGATGACTATGTAAAAGAGTTTACTTTAAAACACAATATCTATCCTTATACCCTTGTTTATTCCTACCAGATAACGCAAGATGAATTTTTATTTATTGACTATTGGATGCCTGTCCTGGACAATACTATCCCAACTTATAAAGCAACATTAAATGTCTTTACACCTTTGGGCTATAAAATCCTGTATTCAAATCACCTTGTTAATCCCCCTGAAACTGACACTGTTGACGAACAGGTTAAATATACCTGGAAAACAAGTTATACCGATATCGTAAAACCGGAAGTCTATTCTCCTCCCATTTATAATTTCCTGCCATTGGTTACAATAGTACCTCAGAACTTTAAATATGAAATAAATGGTTCCTTTAAAAGCTGGACTGATTATGGGAACTGGCAAAATAAGTTACTGCAAGGTTTAAATGAACTTCCCGACGATGAAAAGAATAAAATACTCGCCCTGATTAAAAATATTGATGACTCTACGGAGAAAATAAAAGTGTTGTATCACTATTTGCAGGATGATACCCGGTATGTAAATATCAAAATTGAAACGGGAGGATTAAAACCTTATCCCGCTTCTTATGTGTCAAAAAACAAGTATGGTGACTGTAAAGCCTTAACCAACTATTTTCAGTCGGTATTGGATTTTATTGGAATAAAGGCGTATTATACAAAGGTATATGCCGGAAATCCCATAAAAAAAATTAACAAAAACTTTCCCTCACAACAGTTTAACCATATTATCCTTTTCATTCCTCTGCCATCTGACACGATTTGGTTGGATTGTACCAGTGACTATGCCTTTAACTATCTGGGCACTTTTACCCAAAACCGGGATGCGTTTGTCGTTGACAAAAACAACAGCCGTTTTGTGCGCACACCTCCACTCTCCTGTCCGGAGGTTCGTGAAACACGTATAATCGAAATCTTATATGATCCGCAACAGGACGCAATTGTAAAATTCCATAATACTTACAAGGGCGAGTTTTACGAAATGCTGCTGGGACTGGAAAACTCTTTCAGCGAATCGGAAGAAACACGGATTCTGAAAAACTATATTGTTGAAAACGGATTTGAACTGCTTGATTATAAAATATCAAAAAGCAACCGGGATTCCTCTGATGTTGAATTATCGTATGAAGCAGGTTCAGGAAATATTTTCAAAAAGTATGGCAATGAATTACTTGTAAAAAACATCCCTTTTTCGCTGCCTCAGTTTGAAAAACCAGAAAACAGAAAATTACCTGTCCAGATTGACTATCCGGTTTGCAAAACAGACACCTTAGTTTATCAAACCCCTTATGGGTATAAATTACAGGACATTCCGGGAAGTAAAACCTTCTCCAATGATTTCGGACAATATTCACTTCTGTTTTCAAAACAGAACAGAACAATAACAGTGGTTAAGAGTATGTTGATCAAACCAGGTTATTACCCTCTTTCCGAATATAATGACTTTTATAAGTTTGTAAATAAAATATATAGTATTGAAAACAGAACTTATCTCACATTGACAAAATGAAAAAATTATCATTATCCATTTTTCTGTCATTTGTTTTCGGGGCGACCTTTTATGGTCAGGATTTCTCAAAAGAATTTGGTAAAATTGGCCAGGCTGAGGTTGACTTAAAACAATATTCCGCTGATAAAACGGCAGATGCAGTTGTTTTATTTGATATCGGGCAATCGTACTTTGTCAGGAATGAAAATATATATATTGTTGGTTTTGAAAGGGCGACCCGGATTAAAATACTTTCCAAAGCCGGCATTAAATGGTCCGAGGTGGAAATCCCGTTTTATCACGAAGGTGACATCTACGAACATGTTTACGATATTGAGGCTTACACTTATAATTATGAAAATGGGAAACTAAATAAAACAGCGCTTAATGTTTCCCAGGTTTATGATGAAAAGATCAATAACAATTGGAGTGTCAAGAAATTTGCATTGCCAAACGTTAAAGAGGGCTCTATTATAGAATATCGGTACAAAATCAGTTCACAATTCATGTTTAACCTGAGAGACTGGAAATTCCAGTGGAAAATCCCTGTCGTATACAGCGAATATGAAGTGGATATGATTCCTTTTTACGAATATTTTTGGTTACTGCAAAGGGCAAAAAAATTCGATTATCAAACATCATTTATTAATATTTCGACCCGTCAGTTTGGTTCTATTGAATTTCATGACATGGTAAATAAATTTGTTATGAAGAACGTACCCGCCTTTAAGTCAGAGGAATTTATCTCTTCCATTAATGATTATATTATTAAACTGGATTTTCAATTATCAAAAATAAACTATCCGGATGGCTCTTCCATCAATGTGATAACAACCTGGGATGAACTGATAAAGAACTTTATTAAGCACAAAGATTTTGGCAAGTATGTAAAGAAAAGCGTAAAACTTTCCTCAAAACTTATTAATGAAGAAAACCTGGCTGATAAAAGCGAAAAGGACAAATTTAATT
>CAZMOS010000154.1:0-8826 GCA_964567945.1 uncultured Lentimicrobiaceae bacterium | reverse complement strand
GTTTATTAACTTAGGATACCAAAATGAAAAAAATGTTCTGAATTTCTTCTCAAGCGTTTTCTTTTTATTCTCTATTAGTTGTTGCTGTTTTTCATTTTCTATATCTAATGATTATAACTTGCTTTCAAATTAAGTCCTTGTGTCTACGTTATTTTATTATTTCTCTTTTTTAGCTTACCAATTAAAAATAGGTATTTACAGCAAATTCAAATTGTTCAATAAAAATCTTTTTGATGGCCATTATGTTATTTTGTTCATAAAAAATCAATATTGCCTTTTTGTAATCAATACTATCTACTGTTCTAAATGATATCGGACAATATTTATTATGTATCATTATGGCGTTGCTTACTATTCTGGCAGTTCTTTTATTTCCATCAATAAATGGTTGTATATATGAAAGTAAGATCAATGCCAGGAACGCCTGCTCAAAAACACTTTTTTTATTATTTATCAGGCGGCACATTTCTGAAAGCGCTTCTTTGATCTGAAATTCATTGTCTATGGGCCTGTAATTTGTTCCGGAAATTCCAACACGTCTTTTTCGTATATTCCTGTCAACAGCAAGTTCTTTTGTTAAAATGCTGTGAATATCTTCAATCTTCGAGATTGTTAATGGAAATAAATAGTCAGGATTTTCAATTATAAAATCAATTGCCTCTTTGTGATTGAGCAACATTACTGCCTCTTCTTTTGATTTGCCTGCTGCGGTTTCTTTTTCTTTTAGTAATCGTTCTGTTTCCAGTAATGAATAAGTATTACCTTCTATTTGTGATGATTTCCAGCTCAGGTCTATTGCCAGGCGTTCCAGTTCTTTTCTGTATTCGTAATTGCTTAATTCGGAAATGTTCTTGGTAAATGTGTTTTGCAAAAGGTTTAATTTTTCTATTTCTACATCCGAAAACAGATTGATATGTGGTAAAATTTCACTGATCAGTGAGAAATTGAAACTTTTATTTATTTTTCTTTCGTCAATTTCTTTTTCGAAATATTTCTCAATGTCTATTTCTCCGAACAATGCATAATAAGGAGATAAGCGATATTTTGTGGCTTTACCTTTTCCTGTTGTGATAATTAACCTTTCAGCTATCAGTTTTGATAATATTCGTTTTATTGTAGCCAGGCTCTTTTTCTCGGCTATTCCTTTTAATATCTCACTCGACGAGCAATTGGGATTTTGTTTAATAAAGTCAATGATCAGATTTTGAATATTCATAATTTAAGTATTTGGCTCACAAATATAGTTAATATGGCTCATTAAACCACAAAAATGAGCCGTATTCTTTTGTTTGGTGAGCTGTAAAATATCATACTTACCGGTTTATCACCTGTCAGCATCATATTTCAAACCGATCTCTTTTTTCACCCGGTCCAGCAGCGTCATCAGGTCCATACTGACGGAAAGGGGCATTCTCTCACTTTCGGTCTTTCCGTTCATCAGGCACCGGGTGACTTCTTCGATTTCATGGTAGTAACCGTAGCCTTTAATATCAAGGTCAAGAACCTTGACAACCCGGTCATTCCGGAGCAATGAGATCCTTTTTGTGTGGTGGAAGGGAAACTCAAGTTTTAAGGTGCCTTTTTCTCCGTATATGTATGCCTCGGTGGGTGTTTTTTCCTCAATGGTAGATTCAAGCACAGCTTTCCCGCTATTGGGCCAGTCAAGCAGCATAGTACAAAAAGTATCTACCACCCCCGTTTTGGTCATTCGTGCCGAAGCCCTGACCATTTCAGGCATACCTTTTAAGAGAAGGGCAAGGTACAGAGGATAAATACCGATGTCCATCAGCGAACCTCCACCGAGCTGTTTATTGTACAACCGGCTTTCCATGTTGTTATCGCCTCTGAAACCGAAATCGGCACGGATGAAGCTGACATCTCCTATACGTTTGCTTTCAATGAGTTCAAGCATTTTCTCTGTTGCCGGAATAAAACGTGTCCACATGGCTTCCATCAAAAACAGTTTCTCTGATCGGGCTTTATTAATCATGGTTTTGACCTGGTTTGCGTTGATCCCCATTGGTTTTTCACACAATACGGATTTCCCTTCTTCCAGGCACATCATTGTATTTTCAAAATGTAACGTATGAGGCGTTGCGATATAAACCACATCTATTTCCGGGTCTTTGGCCAGCTCCTTGTAAGACCCGTAATAGTTGACAGCATTGAATTTTTGAGCAAATTTTCGGGCTTTCGACTCTTCACGGGAAGCAACGCCGTACAAAACCGATTTGTCGTGTAACAACAGGTCGTTGGCAAATGTGCCTGCAATTCTGCCTAAACCGATTATTCCCCATTTTATCTTCCTGTCCATATCCCTTTCATTTCTTCTGCTCCGGGATTTAACGCGGATTTTTGTTTGTTGAGGCAGGATTTTCCGGATGAACTTTCTGATCAGGATGTTCACGGTTAATCCTTTCGGCTGATTTATTTTCTGATCAACAAAACCGATGATGACTCCGCCGGTTATTCCCATTCCGATTATCGGTCCAAAAGCTTTGGTAATGATGGCATCGGGAAGACTCAACAGCAGGCCGATCAATAATCCCTTCAGCCAGCCCTTATTTTTGAAACCGGTAGTAAATATCAATAGCCCGATAGCAAAGCGGTTGATAAAAGCCCCGAGAATGGCAGCATTTTTATCGGCGAAATCATCCATAAAGAACATGGGAATGATGTCCAGTACTCCAAAAATAAGCCCGGCGATCAAACCGTATTTCAGCGAATTGCTTTTCATTTTTCCGCTTTAAAAGTAAAAAATAATAAAGGACAGTAAACAATTCCTGTACGGAGAAATTGTTTTTCGAAAAAAGATTCACACAATCCTTTGAAACACCTGTGCCGTCCGGTTGGTATTGTATATCTTTAAATAATGCGTATTGCCTTCGCTTTGCGTGATAAACTTTGTTGAGTCATCAATCCGGCCGTGCCCGCCGAATTTCCTGTTGTCGGAATTGAGGATCAGGTCGTATTCTCCGGGTTTGGGCACGGGAAAACGGTAACCCGGGATGGAGCGTGTGGGATGAAAATTAAAAACAAAGACTAGGTGGTTGCTTTCAAAAGCAATGGTTTGATTGTTTTCATCCATATTCAGTTGATTTCCGAACAGGGAGGACATGACTTTATTTTCCTTGATCACCCGGATCATTTCCCTGTCGAAAGCGGCCAGGTACTGGTACTTCAGGTTGGGTGCATCCACCAGCGACCACTGGCGGCGGCAATATTTATAACTCCAGTTGTTGCCTTCACGCGGAAAATCGATCCACTCGGGATGGCCGAATTCGTTGCCCATAAAGTTCATCCAGGCCTGTCCGCCCAGCGAAATGGTAAACAACCGGATCATTTTATGCAGTGCTATCCCTCTGTCAATGATCAGGTTGTCATCATCTTTTTGCATGTGCCAGTACATCTCCTTGTCCATCAGCCGGAAAGCAATCGTTTTGTCACCCACAAGCGCCTGGTCATGCGATTCGCAATAGGCAACGGTTTTTACATGGGGAAGCCTGTCGTTCATAACGTGCCACATTTCATAAATGTTCCATTCATCGTCTTTGTATTCTTTCAGGTATTTGATCCAGAAGTCGGGAATGCCCATTCCCAGCCGGTAATCAAAACCAAGTCCGCCGTCTTCGGTGGGAGAGGTCAGTCCCGGCATGCCCGTCACATCCTCGGCAATGGAAACCGACAGGGGTTCCATGCGGTGAATGAGCGTGTTGGCCAGTTGAAGGTAAGTGATGGCATCCCATTCCACACCCTGCCGGAAATATTTTTCGCGCGAATCAATGGCTTCAAGACCGTGGTGGAAATACATCATGGAGCCGACACCATCGAATCGGAAGCCGTCGAAATGAAATTCTTTCATCCAGTATTTCAGGTTGGAAAGCAGGAAACGCAACACCTCGGTTTTGCCGTAATCAAAGATCTTGGAATCCCATTGCGGATGTTCCCCCCGGCTTCCGGGGTGAAAATACTGACCGTCGGAACCGTCAAACCGGTTGATGCCTTCCACTGTGTTTTTTACCGTGTGCGAATGGACGACGTCAAGGATGACCACGATACCCGCTTCATGTGCTTTTTTAATGAGGTGTTTTAATTCTTCGGGGGTACCGAAACGTGAGGAAGGGGCAAAAAAGCTGGAAACATGGTACCCGAATGAGCCGTAATAAGGATGTTCCTGAATGGCCATTAGCTGGATGGCATTGTATCCTCCCTTGACGATTCGTGGCAGGACATTTTCCACAAACTCAAGATAAGTGCCAATCCCTTCTTTTTCCTGTGCCATCCCCACGTGGGCTTCGTAAATAAAAAGGTCGCCCGCTTTACCCGCACTAAAATCATCATTTTCCCAGTCAAAAGGATCGGGAAACCAGAGTTGCCCTGTGAAGTTTTTAGTATCTTCATCCTGGATCACGCGGGTGATGTAAGCAGGTATCCTGTAATTCAGACCCATTTGCGAATCCACTAGCACTTTGATCTTGCTGCCGTGGACAAAAGTGTCTTTATAGGTTTCGTAATCGAGAAAAATTTCCCAGATGCCGAATTCATTCTTTTCGAGGGGGTGTGTAAACTGTTCCCATTTGTTAAAATCACCAACAAGGTAAAGCCCTTTGGCGTTGGGAGCCCATTCCCGGTATGTCCAGCCGTTTTGCACGGGGTCAAAATTGATGCCGAAATACTTGTAACCTTCGGCAAAATCCTCGAGACTTCCGAAATCACGGTTGATCTGGTTTAACCTGTCAAGGTAGCGATTGTAGCGGTCTTCAATGTCTTTTGCATTGGGTTCAAGCCAGGGATCGTCCTGAATAAGTTTGAGTTTTTTTGCCATGGTTTCCTGATTATTCAGCCCGAAAATACAAAATCAATAGCCGCGTTGTACTATTTTGTGAATAATATTTATCTTTATGGCACAATTCCATATTCCAACAGATGAAAAAAGTATTTGGTTTTTTATGGCAAAACTTTGAACTTTTCTTCTGGATCGGGGCATTGATCTCTCTTTTCTTCATGGAACCTGCCGGAGATCATTTCTCGCTTTGTCCGCTGAAAAACATGGGTTTTGAGTATTGTCCCGGGTGCGGACTCGGCCATTCCATCCATTATGCGATGCGTCTGGATATTGCGGATTCCTTTTCAAATCATCCGTTGGGGATTTTCGGATTAGCGGTTATCATTTTTCGTATTTATAAATTAATCAAATTAAATTTTAAAACCAATTATTATGGACACCAAGCTGCTACAACTTATTCCGGGCGTTGAGCCCAATGAACTGGCTTATTTACAATCGTTGACAAAAGACCTGACAGAAGATCAGCTTCAGACATTTGCCGCCCTGTATAACGGGGAACGAAAAAAATCCGACACAATAATGATCGGTGCTATTGTAGGGCTGCTGGGCGTTGGGGGCGTGCAACGGTTTATGATCGGACAAATCGGGATGGGAATACTTTATTTTCTCACCCTGGGTTTGTGTTACATCGGTACTATTGTTGACATTGTCAATTACAAAAAGCTCACTCTTGAATACAATCAGCAGGTCGCCAACAACCTCCTTCGTGTAGCGATCAACATGAGTAAATAGTTTCTTTTCAGGAGTAATCATAAGTATTGGTTTGCAGAAGACTACAGACTGAAGTAGAGAGAGAATTTGGAGATGCAACAAAGGCTTCAGGGGGACCTTGCAGCTAATTTTACACAGAAACAATATTTAACAAAACAGAAAGTGAGAAAAACAGTCTGGATACTTCTAATCGTTTCTTTTGCCTGGTCATGCAACAATTACCAGGATCAATTTGTAGATAAAGAGAAAATTAAACTCCCGCCATCGCCCATCAGCCATCGCGATCTGGATGCGGGGAAAAATTATGCTTCGAGCCCGTGGCCGGCTGCCCACCGCGATATGCGCAACTCGGACTATACTCCGTTCTTCACATCTGCCGACATGACCTTTTCCTGGATCGACTTGAAATATGCCGGCTTTTTTATCGGCCCGACCATTGGCCCGGAAGGAAACGTTTACCTACCGACAGGTTATGGCGCAGGTTACAGCAACCTGATCTGCTTCGACCGTTACGGCAACAGACTCTGGGAATCGGAAAAACTGAAAAAAGGAAAAGAACTGGAAGGCGTGGATTACGGTTGTGAGATCAATGCCCCGATCATTGACAAAGAATGTAATGTTTACCAGGCTGACTGGAACCAGATATGGTCATTTACCAATAAAGGGGAGCTGCGCTGGGTTACCAATTTACGCGATTATGACATTGAAGGTATGTTTATTTCGCCTTTTTTCATCAGGAGCTACATAGGTGGGTCATCAACAGACGGATATCTTGCTCTTTTCGATATGAAAACCGGGAAATTTTATGACAAACTGAAATTGCCCGGCACCAAAGGGCCGAAATCACTTCCTGTGTTTGAAGGCCTGTGGGAAACCCAGATGAGTCCCGAGATACGGCAGTTTGCCTGGGATGCTGTTTTCGGATGCAATATGCAATGCTCAAACACACCTGCCGTTGATCCCCAAACCGGACGTATTTTTGTGGTTGCCAACGGTTTCTCTGAAGATGAGGGGGTGATCCATGGCGTGGACCTGACACCTGACGGCCTGAAGCTGGCGTTCACCACCAGTACGGGATTCGGGGGAAGCGGCACCTCTCCGTCCATAACCTTCGATGGTAAAATTGTCGTGCTGACAGACGGTGAAGGTTACTTTAGCGGAATTGATACGGAAACCGGAAAAATTGTCTGGAGGAAAAATACGGAAAGTGTGAACGGTGTTTCATCAACCACAGCGCCTAACGGAATGGCCATCAATTACAGCACCAACCTTGTTACGGCTTACGACGCGTTAACCGGTGAACTATTGTGGAAAACAGACCTCGACAAGGTGGTTGCCGACAAGGATATGAAAGGCCTGGTTGCCCGCAAATCCACACCTTCGGCAGTGGCAGCTTCAAATGTTATGGCCACGCCTGATAAAATCTGGATGATCGTGCTTTCCACTGCAAAAATGGCTCTTACCGAGAAGCAGAAAAAAAGGAACAATATGACGAAAATTCCTGTGAAGGGAATACCGAAAGATTCGGTAAGGATACCACAAAGATATTATCTGTGTTCGTTTGATTATGAAGGAAATCTGCTTTCAAAAACTCCGGCTCCCGGCGATGGGGCGATGATCACGGCAGGTCTGGACGGCCGGATTTATGTATCAGGGCTGAGTGTGGTCAGCGATATTGTGTATCACCAGACCCCCTGGTTCTTCCGCACAACACCAAAACCCACGCCGGGTATCTGGGGATTTGAGCCCAAATCATTCAAACAACATGCAAAAGATGCACTTGGTTATCTGGTCAGATACTGCCGTAAGGATCCTTCTCTTGAAAACACTTTGCAACTGTCCGAAACCCACAGGAAAAACATTGCGTTGGAACAACTTGACGGTATCCGTATATCACTCAAAGAAGCGGTCATTAGAAACGAGATTGCTGAAAATAAGGCGGAAGAAATTCTCGAACATCTGAATAAACCCTCACTGTTTATCGAAGCCGGACAATATAATGAAGCCGCGTCGGAAATAGAGAAAGTGATTAGTGTTTTTTGAATCGGCAGATAGTTTTCAGTCTGGAGTCTTCAGTCGGCAGTCTCCAATCACAAATCCCCATTATTTCACATTAAACTCAAGCAGTTTCTTTCCTTCGATGAATGCTTCAAAATGATCGGTGATGGCTGCGGGGCCAACGCCTTCCGGTGTGCCGGTAAAAATAAGGTCACCGGTTTTCAGGGAGATGAATTGTGAAATGTAGGCAATGATGTGGTCAAAGCTGAAGATCATATCTTTACTGTTTCCGTTCTGCCTGACCCCGCCGTTGATCTTCAGTTGAAAATTAATGTTGTTCAGATCAGGAAAAGCTGATTTCGGCAGGAATTTGCCCACCGGCGCCGACTGGTCAAACGCTTTGGCAATTTCCCACGGTAATCCCTTTTTCTTGCACTCGGCCTGTATGTCGCGGGCGGTAAAGTCAATACCAATCCCGATTTCGTCGAAATATTTACGGGCAAACTTTTCTTCAATGTGTTTCCCGTTGCGGGAAATTTTCAAAACCAGTTCGGCTTCGTAATGCACTTCCTTCGAGAAATCCGGGTAGAAAAACGGATTGTTCTTTTGCAACAATGCCGTGTCGGGTTTCATAAAAAAGACAGGCTTTTCGGGAACAGGATTTTTCAGTTCTTTAGCGTGTTCGATGTAATTGCGGCCGATACAGATGATTTTCATATACAGATTTTTTAAAGTTTTATTATAATAAGGATAATTAAAACAAGGACATCTGATTTTCTTTTTTAGTATTCGATAACTCAAGAAAACCTTTCCAGTCTGCTTCGTTAATGTCCGGGAGATATTTTTGAGCTGTATTAAAGTCGAGTATATTAGATAGTTTCAGAAAGTCAATTCGCATCAATACATTTTTTGTTATCAGTCTTTTTGAATCGGGAAAAATGATTGATTTAAGGAATTGTTGGGTATGCTCATGATTTAAAAAATATTGTGCAATTTTCGCATTAACAAGATTATTGAAGCCAATAAAATAACAGGTGTCATCGAGCATAACCGGTTTGTTATTATCAGGCAAAACCAAGGTAAAACGGGTCTGTTTGTACAAACCGGAAATAGCCACTTTATAAAGAGTAAATGAGTAATCACCGATTCCAAATATCGAAAACTCGGGCTTACCATTATAAATTGAAGATTTTCTTTTCCTGAAACATTCTTTGTTTTTTTTCAAATATTCATAGGTGAGCGGAAATTTTTCTTTGATATAACCGGTATCC
>CAZMOS010000153.1:0-8862 GCA_964567945.1 uncultured Lentimicrobiaceae bacterium | reverse complement strand
CAACTTAACCTTTGTAGATTTTTCTTCTTTATTAATATCAGAAATCACAACATGTGGTAAAAAGTTTGAATTATATGCACGAATTAGTTTTCTGACAATTGTTTGAGCTGAAATATCACCAATATGTTTATTTAATTTATAAACTTTAATCCTATGATACACTAACTTTTCAGAATCATCAGGATCAATATATAAATCATCTTCATAACATTCTAAAACATCATCTTTTTGAAGGTCAATTTCAGTCTTCGTAAATAAGTTATATGTGATAGATTTTGGATTGTATGGTTTAGAAATTTCGTTTTTAATTTCTTTTAATTCTTTTCCCTTCCTCTCTAACAATTCAGCTGAAGTCAAAATATTACATTTTATAAAAATTCCGTTTTTTCGTAATTCGACTATTTCAGCAGTAATTTCATCTCCTTTTTTTAAGTGATTTATTATTTTCTTTGATTTGGAGCCACTTAATTTACAAATTAATCCCTCACCAGAAAATGTACCTTGTCTATAAACGTTTACAAAGGATTCATCATTAGGATACCATAGATTTACAATATCGCCGGTTTTACATAATTTTAACTCTTCCTGATTGACATCAAAACAGAAGATATTGAAGTTTTTACTTTTCTGCCGATTAAATAATTTATTAAACATGATCTTTTATTAATTACTTGCTTTTATTATTTTTCCAATTTCATTTATATCTATATTTTCATTCATAGCAGTTAGATTCCTATAATATAGGTTTCTCAACTTTGAATATTTATTCAAATTTTTCACTACTGGTTTGAAATTTTCTGCATCACTATACTCCCATAGTGTGTTTGATTTATTCAAAGCATAATTTATTGTATCATAGGTATCCTGACATAATATAATTAATTCATCTAATTCTTGCAATTTAAATCTGTAATTTAAATTAATATCATCGAAATGGGCTATTTGTGTATCTCTGATCTCCTTAATTTTTTCAATTTTTGGTTGAGCTAAAGATATATTATCTTTAATCTTACATAATACTTTTATATCAATTTCATTTTCCCATTTAATTTTTTTATGGAGTTCAATAAGGCAATTTACAAGTTTGCTAATTCTGAATTTATCATTTGAACTTTTACTTAAGAGTTTATGTAAGTCTAAAACAATAAGAGACCATAAAGTCAATCGAATTTTTTTCAAAACAGGATAACCATTAAATATCTTCCTTTCTTTTCCATTTGTTTCTAAAACTAAATATCTTAGATTGTAATAAAAATAAGAAGCATTGGCAATGAGTTTACCAACATTTTCTAAATGATTCATTATATCTTTCTTTTTATTTTTCATTTTACTGATTACTGATCGCTGATAACAATAACAAAGCAGTAACTTCCAAAATTAAACCAATCTTCCTGGTATATCAACTATTTTATGAAACTAAAAAGCACCCCTCCCCAAAAAAACAGCATCAAACAAAAACATCACCCCTCATTTTCCTTCACAACATTATACCCCACCTCCTCCACCTCCAGCCGCAGCCAGGTCCACTTTCCGGTTTCGAGCATCCATTGTACTTCCAGATTTACGGGAATCCTGATACCATTGACCACCGAATGTTCCTTGACCGTGATGACCCATTCATACCGCCTGGCATCCGGCCGGTTGTCTTTGTAACGCATGGCGCTGAACCGGATGAAGTCGCCCTGTTCATTGAAATAAAAAGTGCCTGTTGCGTTGGTGCCTTTGTAAGTAATCACGGCCTTTGCTGTCAAAGGGTCAAGTTCTTCCCATTTCAGATACGGGCTCAAAGCTGCCGACGGGAACCAAACGATCTCGGCCAGAAACCGTTGCATAGTGCTTTCGTCCATTTTTTTACCCTTTTCATTGACGACAGTCAGCAGCGAAAATGCCTTAATCAGCATTTCGCCTTTTCCGTCCGCGAACCTGTCTCTGCCGGTAATGCGGACAAATGGCGGGATATTCATTTTTACCCGCCAGATGAAGGCAGGATGGTTCACCGAAAAATATTGCTCGGCAACAGCATTATACCAATGCTTCTGCCCCGGTTTCAGTTTCATCTGTGCCTTTTGCCGAAGCCGTACCGTGTTTATATTTTCCTTCCCGATCATACCCGACGCCTTCAGCCATCGCACCACAACCGGAGGCAAGCCTTCCAGGTGTTTCTCCCGGATCACAAATGTTTCCGCATTGCGTTCCGGTTTCAGTATTCCAGCAATTTCACTACTCACTTTACTGCTTCAATGTAACCTAATCAGTTTCATTAAAATTCTGATCATCAGCGGCTTTGCTCTTGTTTTCCATTTCCAGAGCCGGTTTCCCCAGGAAGAGGAATACCCCGATGATGATGACAATTACAAAATTTATTTTCTGTCCCTGATCCAGAGGCTGCCCGAACAACAGGTATCCGTTAAGCAATCCGTTTAAAATGAAAAGCAGTAAAACGATCCAACACAGATTCCAGCTCTTTTGGGAGTAATCTCTTAAAAGATTGATTGCGGCGTAAACAAATAAAATACCGATTATCAGCAAGCAGATTGCAACGATATAAATCTCTGTGTCTGATGCAATCATCGTGATTTCAGTGTCTAACCGGTCACCTTTTAACAACAGGGCAATCCCGCCGATTGCTCTTATAATTCCTGCCAATACCATAATGACAGCAGCAATTTTTAACCAATATTTTTTATTCATGATAAAAACATTTTATTTTTTTCTATCAATTATTCCGGGATATCAGGCCTGTACCAGGCTGATCATCACCTTGTCAAATATACAAATAAATCTTTTTTAATACGTTACGAATAATACAGGAAATGTGCATATTTACATTTGGGCAAGGCGGGGAAGCGGGAAATTTATTTCCCCGGGATGCTGCTCATCTCAAAAATGATCTCGCCGCCGTTCATCACATCACTGCAAGGCAGCAAGGCGCCGTTAAAAGTTTTCCCATTCACAATAACCCTGTTCACATAAACATTATTCTTCCCCTGATTCTTTGCCACGATATGAAGCGTTTTTCCGTTGTCCAAATGAATAATGGCTTCTTCGACCAACGGGCTTCCCAAAGCATAATAACCCGAACCGGGCGTAACAGGATAAAATCCCAGACTGCTGAAAATATACCATGCGCTCATTTGTCCCGCATCGTCGTTTCCGCACAGGCCGTTAGCACCCGGGCCATACATCGTATTCATGATCATACGGACACGCTCCTGCGTTTTGTACGGCTTCCCTGCCCAATCGTATAAATAGGGAATGTGATGTCCGGGCTCGTTGCCGTGGACGTAGTTGCCGATGATCCCGTCACGCGTGATGTCTTCGTTTTTTTCGATGTATTTATCTTCCAGTTCCATAGTGAACAAAGAATCCAGATGCCGGCTGAACCGGTCACTGCCTCCCATCATCCGGATCATTTCATCGGGATTTTGCGGAACGTAGAGCCCGTAGTTCCAGGCATTTCCTTCGATAAAACCCTGTCCGTGCGTGTCCAGCGGATCAAAGTCTTTCCTGAAACTGCCATCGGCTAATCTCGGGCGCATAAAACCCGAGGCGGTATCAAATACATTCCGGTAATATCCGGAGCGGAGAAGGAATTCTTTCTCCGTTTTTTCATCACCAACCTGCTTTGCCATCTGTGCAATGCACCAGTCATCGTAAGCAAATTCCAGTGTTTTGGAAACAGATGAATGGCTTTTGTCATCCGGCACATAATGGTATTTTATGTAATCGCCCAACCCGTCAAAATAATCCACACCGGCTGTGCTGACCGCTGCCTTCATGGCATGTTCTTTATCAAAATCTCCCACATTGTTCACCATGGCATCAGCAATGACCGGGACGGCATGATAGCCGATCATACACCAGTTCTCGTTGGCATAATGACTCCATACAGGCAGCATATGATGAACGCTCTGGTCGTAATGCGCCAGCATGGATTTTATCATATCATTGTTCCGCCGGGGCTGTATGATGTTGAACAAAGGATGCAAAGCTCTGTATGTATCCCAGAAGGAAAAGATGGTATAATTCGTAAAGCCGTCGGATATATGATTGTTTTGATCCAGCCCGCGGTAACGGCCGTCAACATCTTCGTAAATGATGGGGCTTAACATAGTGTGAAACAGTGCTGTGTAAAAGGTTATCTTTTGGGCATCCGTCATAGTTTTTACTTCGATCTTCGAGAGTTCTTTATTCCATTTTGCCCGCGTTTCGGCTTTTGTTTTTTCAAAATCCCAAACGGGGATTTCAGCTTCCAGATTCTTCAAAGCGCCGTCAGTACTTACGGAAGACAGCGCCATTTTGATCTTTATCTTTTCCCCTTCACGGGTATCGAAATCAAACCAGGCACGGATGTTTCTTCCTGCCATTTCCGGAAAGTTTTCATATTGGTTAAAATGCCGATAAAAGCCATCGTAGATCACGCTGTCGTACTTTTTATGACCGTAACTTTTAAAAGGTTTTGAAAACTGCATAGCGAAAAAGACCTTTCTTGTCCTTGCCCAGCCCTTTGTTTGCCTGTATCCGGTTACCAGTGAATCGTTTTCAACCCGGATGAATGTCCATACATTTTTGTTTTGATAATGATACACATTATAGACCAAGTCAAGGATAATGTGTGCACTGTCCGATTCGGGAAATGTATATTGATGAAATCCCACGCGGTCGCTTGTGGTCAGTTCCGCCGTGATGTTGTAATCGTCAAGCAACACTTTGTAATAACCCGGCGAAGCCCGTTCGTTGTCATGTGAAAACACGGAATAAAAACCTTTGCCGCCGGTCTCTGTTTTTAAGGGGTCAAGAACCAGATCGCCGGTCGTCGGCATAATCAGGAAATCACCCAGATCGGAATGTCCGGTGCCACTGAAATTGGTGTGGGCAAATCCGATAATGATCGTATCTTTATACTGGTAGCCGGCGCAATATTCATAAACTTCGGGATTGTAGGTTCCGTCATCGTTGAACATATTGACAAAATTGGTTTGAGGGCTTAACTGCACCATCCCGAAAGGGGCTGTGGCTCCGGGATAGGTGTGCCCCATTTTGCTGGTCCCGATGAAAGGGTTGACGTATTGCGTGTAATCGGTTCCAGATTTACCGGAAGTCTCTTTTCCCGGATGACCTCGCTGACAGGAAAGGGAAAACAGCAATACTGTCAATATGATGGTAAGTTTTTTCATTTGGATATCATTATTCCGTTGATCGGCAATTTATTTAATGGTAACTAATCAATTTCCTTGTAATAACCAGAGAAAAATCAGCAAATAAATAGACCTATTAATTAACCCACCCCTGCACCCCTTCCCGCCTGCCAAAGTAGCTACAGCGGGCAGGTCTGCGGCACTTTGCGTAAAACCCGCCTGACCGGACGGGCAGGGCTATTGCGCAAAGGTACACAAAGGAGGCGCAAAGTTTCGCAAAGTCAATTCTAATAATACCGGATTCATTAAGATATTGATATTTAAAATATTATAGACATTAATAAAACACAAATTGCTTTTAATCAGTCCTTTATTTATAGCTCGAAATTTCAGTTATTTTTTTAACCCGTGATGGTAAATTATGGCAAAAACCCGTTTATTTTTCCAGACACAAAGCATCTTCCGGACACTGGGTTACGCAGGCATTACAGGCAAAACATTCCCTCCGGTTGGTGATCCGGATGTTCTTTTTCCCCACAATTTCAAATACACCTTTGGGGCAGACCATCAGGCAAATACGGCAATCAGTGCATTTGTTGATGTCTTGCTGTATTTTTCCTTCTCCTTGTTTTTCAGCCGAAAAAAGATGACCGAAAGATTTCATACCCAGCTTTTTCATCAGCCATTCGGCTTCGGAAGGATACCCGGCTACAATGCCTTTCAGATCGAAACCCAGCATCAGATTAATAGCCGTCAGGCCGATCATGAGCTTCCAGTAAGCAAAAGCAGGCATTTGCCATGCAAAAATGCTGATTAATGCAATAGCGACGATCTCAACCAAAGAAAACACCCCCGCTTTCAGCCAGCCGCTTTTCCCCGGTATCAATGGAAAGCCCGCATAAAGGATCAGGCCGTTCAGCCAGAAATAACCTGTCACCCGTAAAAGTTTTTCCGGCGCCACAATAACCGTGACCACAGCCAAAGCGAACCAGATAATAAAATTCATCGAAAGGAGCATCTCCAGGCGGAAAGGGAGGTTAAAAACAGCCCTGTTATTTTCAAAAACCGTATGATGATCTTTTAAAAAAGCGGGAATGTGCTTTGAATAGGCAGGTCCGAATAGTCCTTTTCGTCCGGTTTCGGTTTTTAGCATTTTCAGGTCAATTCCCGATGCTGAAAACTGGGGCAGGATAATCTTATCGTGGTCCACCCTTTCATTGATCCGGCTGGTTTTGACGGCCGTGATCACGGAATGTGTATTCAGGTCGCCGCCTTCGGATGCACACCACACATTGATGCCGTTGGCAGGCGCTACCAGCAGGAATACATTTTCATTTTTTAAGGACTTTTCAACTCTCCTGACCGTAAGGTGAAAATTTGAAGTAAGGATGACCGGCGAATCCCGGCCGGGATTCCCGATGGCCCGAAGACCCGGCTCCACGGGATTGGGGAACCAGCGCCCGGTAAAATCCCAGACGGACTTAACCACCGAAAAATCATCTCCGGGCTTTCTGGCTTCCGGCAGGGTATTTTGTTCACGGGCAGCAGATTCTGACTTCGAAGCCGCCAGAACAATGAAGCTGTCAAAAAACGAACGTTCTTCTTTAAAGATTGAAAAACCTGATCTTTCTACTTCTTTCCGTATGTTTTTCAATGGTTTTGTCCCTGTTTGAGCGATGAGATAAGTTATAACTGCCAAAGGCAACCGGATCAAAAAATGAATAACCCGTTTTAACAAACTTTCCGGCTGAATTTCACCGGCAATAACCAATTTTCCATCCGGCTTCAACAACTTTTTTGCCCCGGATAAAACCATGTCCCGCTCTTCCGGATACAGTTCGCTGAAAACCAGCGTGGAGACGATCAGGTCAAAACTACCCTCGTCAAACAGTGTGTCCGCTTCCACAGCACTCGCATTGTAAACAGAAACCTTATCCCGCAAGCCGTTTTTTTCAATTCGTCTTTGCGCAACCTCCAGCATCCCGGCAGAAATATCAATCCCTTTTGCAATGGCGCCCGCTCTAGCGGCACTTTCGAGCAGCAAACCTGTTCCGCAGCCTATATCCAGAACGTACATGTCCGGTTTTACAAAATCCCGTACGATCTGATTTCTTATTTTGTCAGCATGTCCGCCCGACAGAAGATCAATCCCCCTGTCGTACCTTGCGGGACGGCTTTCCAGAATTTTCATGAAGATGTATGAAAACATGATCGTGTTCTTTTGCCCGGATTGTATTGATATGTCAAATATAACACATTATGCAGAAAAAAAACCGTGTCAGGCGACGGATATCTTCACAGAAAAGGTTTTTATTTGAACAATGTTTGAATCCTTACGCAACAAGCCCTGAAAAGTCCGCATTGTGCATAATTCCTTTATATGCAGAATAAAGCTATAAAATAACACACTGCTTACCGGGTATCAGGATTTTTTGTTTCATTGGTTTTTTCTTTATCTGCGACGCTGTTACTGTGGCTCTGAAACTTGTAATTCCGGCTAATCGTTTCGCTACCTGACAAACTTCATTTTTCCTCTTCCATCTTGATGTTCTATGTAAGAATAGCAGAAATATTCATTAAATATTTTTAGTTGGATAATTGCCCAAACAACGGGCAAGGCTATGGTGCGTGCCGCATTTAGTGTTTTATTTTTCTGTTTACTTGTATTTTCATTTAATGTATAATTGTCATGTTTACAGCTTATTGCGGCATGCACTATGAGCCGATGTTATGCCCTGTGTTTAATTATTTTCTTCTCCGAGTTTTAGTGCTATATCAATAAATGGTTCAACCGATTTTCCTAATAATGCCATTCCGGCTTCATGTACATCTTCAAGTTTGTATCTACCTTTTGCAGCACCGTTCAAAGCATAATCGTAATTATCAATTGTTACAACACACCAATGTTTTTGTCTACACTCTATTATTACTTTATCTGCGTAAAAAGGCCATTCTCCATTAAAACTGTCTTTTGTTATCATTTGACTTTTATAATCTTTATTTCTTTTTCGATTATAGTCATCTTCAATCGTTCTTTTATGTGGTTTGTGTTCTCTTCGTTCGTATCTTGTTGTATTCTTCCTATAATCAATATTGCCTAGTTCAGAGTCTTTTAGTGTTAAAAAATCATAAACGCTTGAAGAGTATTGTTGGGCTAAATTTCCTAATCTACCAAGTGTAAACTGTCTTGATAATGCACGAGTAAACCGTTCAAGCTTTACAATAATTTTTCTTGTTATGGCATCTAAAACTTCATTGCTCGTTTCAAAATTTGATACCTTTTCTAATAATTTCTTATTCCCTAGCAAAAAGCTATTTTCATATTCTTCCCATGCTGCCTTTACATCAATTCCTGGAATAACTTCTCCAGTTACTACATTAAAATTATAATACCTAGCAAACTTTCCAAACTCAGATAATAAACCAATTAATTTTTCTAAATCTTTATCATTCTTTAAATAATCAAAGTCATCCGAAAGAGTTTTAGAGTTTTCTTGAAAGTAGTTATCTGTGATGTAATTTTTTAGTTTTATTAAATCATGTCCAAGTTTTTTCCTGAAAAGCCTTGGTTCAGGAAAATCACCTTTCTTTTCAAAATACCCAAGACAAATATAACACTTCATAAATCTTTCAAATCCACTGGATATAAGTTGAAAAGGTAAATAATAAAACTCAAGTTTCGCAGGTCCCAAACATCTAAAACATAACAAAAACAGGTTCAAAA
>CAZMOS010000152.1:0-8879 GCA_964567945.1 uncultured Lentimicrobiaceae bacterium | reverse complement strand
ATGCTACATATTACCTTATAATGCGTGTAATTTAAAGTATTATACAAAAAAGTTGAACCAATCCACCCCCCAACTATAAAAAGCTATTCCTCTTCTGCTCGTTTTGAACCGCTGGTTCGGCCATTGCAATGCTTATTGATGCTCAATTTTCAAAGCAATAGACCTATCACTTTATAGTATCGGCTGATGGGGGTGTAAGCGTAAAACCTAATTGCAGCATTATTGACAAATTGTCCACTTCAGCCCATTCTTCAATGATCTTTCCATTTTTGAAATGTAATATGCTAATTCCCGTAGCTTTAATTTGTTTTCCTGTGGGAGGAATACTTCCTGGACCGGTATTCGTGGCTGTAAAACTCCAACGACCTGCTGCTTTATTATCAACGTAAATTTCTTCTTCAAAAGCGACATGAAAATCCGGATAGGTTGTTCTAAAATTGGAGATAACTTTTTTTAATGAATCAAGGCCTACGGCACCTGTAATAGATGAAGGGCTTACATGTCGAACAAACTGGGGATCGATAATTGTATCCAAAATGTCCATATTCCCTGTGTTCCAGGCTTCAATATATTTTTCCGCGATTGGTTTTAACTCTTTGGAAGCATCAGGTTTCTGGCAGCCCGTAACGATAACAAACATTGTTACTAAAGCCACAGTTTTGACGTAAAAAATTGCGTGTGTTAATTGTTTCATTTTTCCTCCTTTTTAATTTTAATTAACAATAGGTTCTTTTCGCAGACTTAAATTCGTACGTTATTTTTATCGCCATCAGGATTCAACTTATCGTTTGAATCGCGTAATGGCTTCATTTAAATATTTCTGCCAAATTCCATATTTCTCCAAAGATACAACAAGAAATGCCGAAAGTCAAATAAATTGCATTTTACCCCAGGGTTGTTCAATTTTTTTGGCAATAAAAAAGCGATAAAACTTATTAACAAATGAATAATATTAAGGCTTCTATATTACTAATAAACATCAAAGGCCACTCTAAACGAGTGACCTTTTGTTTTCTGACCAGGGTTCCCCGAGGATGCTACGCATATCGGGATAAACTTCCCAGTCTGTTATGCAAAAAAGCCCCTACTTGCACAGAGGCTTTTGTTGCCCGACCAGGGTTCGAACCTGGAATCTTCTGATCCAGAGTCAGACGTGTTGCCAATTCCACCATCGGGCACTGTCCGCCGAAGCCCTGGCGAAGGCGGACACTGTCCACCTCAGCGGGCTTTCGGGTTTTGCGGCTACAAATTTAATACATTGATCGAAAAAACAAGAATTGGATTTGAAAAATATTTTTCCGGTCGAATGGCATTTTATTTTCCAGGCCCTGAATGGCCGGGAAACTGATTTGTTTCAAAAAATAACTTAACCTCCCTCCAATCATCCAATTCATCAATCACTAATCACAAATCACTAATCCCCAATCACCTGTTCTTCTTCGCCCACGAATCCCGCAAGGGCACGGTTCGGTTAAAAACAAGATTTTCATTTGTTGAGTCTTTGTCCACACAGAAATAACCCATCCGCTGGAACTGGAATTTGTCATCCGGGTTTACAGATTTTAAAGAAGGCTCCAGCTTACAGTTTGTCAACACTTTCAGCGAATCGGGATTGATGAACTCCCTGAAGTCCCTGTCCTTGTGTCCGTCCGGGTCTTCGTCCATAAACAGCCGGTCGTACAACCTGACCTCGGCTTCGATTGCATGGTGCACCGACACCCAGTGCAGGGTTCCTTTCACTTTCCTGTTGGCGCCGCTGCCTCCGCTGCGTGTTTCCGGATCATAGGTGCAGTAGATCTCGGTGATGTTCCCGTTTTCATCTTTTTTGTAGTCTTCGCACTTAATAATGTAAGCCCCTTTCAGGCGCACTTCGCGTCCCGGCCCAAGGCGGAAGAATTTCCTCGGCGGGTCTTCCATAAAATCATTCTTCTCAATGTATATCTCCCTGCTGAAAGGCACTTTCCGTTTGCCTGCTTCCGGATCTTCGGGATTGTTGTCCACCTCCATTTCTTCGGTTTTTCCCTCGGGGTAGTTGGTAATAATGACCCTGACCGGGTCGAGTACGGCAAACACCCTGGGGGCAACATGGTTCAGATGCTCGCGCACACTGAATTCGAGCAGTCCCACGTCAATTACGTTATCCCGTTTGGCAATGCCCACGCGATCGGCAAAACTGCGGATGGACTGGGGTGTATAACCTCTGCGGCGCAGCCCGGAGATTGTGGGCATCCGCGGATCATCCCAGCCGGTTACAATTCTTTCCTCAACCAGTTGTAACAATTTCCGTTTGCTCATCACGGTATAGCTCAGATTCAGGCGGGCAAACTCAATTTGCCGCGGCCGGTAGCTTCTTTCGGCGATCTGGTCAAGAAACCAGTCATACAACGGCCGGTGGATCTCAAATTCCAGCGTACAAAGGGAATGAGTAATTCCCTCGATATAGTCCGACTCGCCGTGGGCATAATCGTACATGGGATAAATACACCATTTGTTTCCCGTGCGGTGGTGTTCCTCGTGGAGAATGCGGTACATGATGGGGTCACGCATGTGCATATTTGGTGAAGCCATATCTATTTTGGCCCGCAACACTTTTGCCCCGTTGGGGAACTCACCGTTTTTCATCCGCTCGAACAGGTCAAGGTTTTCTTCCACAGGCCGGTTGCGGTACGGGCTTTCAATCCCCGGGCGGGTGGGTACGCCCCGCTGTTCCGAGATCACTTCCTGCGGTTGGTCATCAACGTACGCCTTACCGTTCCGGATCATTTTCAAAGCCCATTCGTAAAGCTGATCGAAATAATCGGACGCATAGTATGGTTTATCATTCCATTCAAATTCCAGCCAGCGGATATCTTCCATGATGGAGTCCACATATTCCTGCTCTTCTTTTTCGGGGTTCGTGTCATCAAAACGCAGGTTGCAAAGACCATTGTATTCTTCAGCTAACCCAAAGTTCAGGCAAATGGATTTGGCGTGGCCGATGTGCAGGTAACCATTGGGTTCCGGGGGAAACCGGGTGTGCACACGTCCTTCGTTTTTGTTATTCTTCAAATCTTCCTCGATGATCGCCTCAATGAAATTGAGCGACCGTTTTCCTGTTTCCGGGGTTTCCATACTGCATTGATTAAAATGAAGCTGCAAAATTAGTCAGAAATAACTTATACGGAAATATTTCTGCTAAGCCCCCCTGCTGGTCGGGATTTGTAATCCCGACTTTTAAAATTACTGAAATATATTTTTGGAAATGTGTAATAAATCTTCCGGATTACAAATCCGGAAGAGCGGAGGGCTGTCAGGCTTCTGTTCGTTTGTGCACAATCATTGTTTGCAAGCGGACAATAAATAAAATATTATTCAGAAAGAAGTTTAGTAAAGTAATCTAAATCAACTATATATGCATTATGGCATGGATTTAGCGAACTAAATATGCAACCATTTTTTCATCTAAAATTAAAATATTATGAAAACAAGAATCGCAATCCTAATGATTTTGGCGGGCATTTTTTTAGCATCAACCGCTTTTGCAAACGATCCTGTTCCGGCAACCAAGGTCGTGTCACATTCTGTAGCAAAATATGTGGAGAAAAAACTGAAGTATCCGAAATTTGCCATCAAAGAAAAGACTGAATGTTGTGTTTTAGTCAGCCTGGTTATCCGGGATGATGGAACTTTTGAAGTTGACGGTTCAAATAGTATTGACAGACGAATGAAAGAGTATGTCATTAAAGAGATCGAAAGTTATCAAAAAGAAGAATTTTCACAATATGCCGGCCAACGTGTTTTGCTGAAAGTGACATTTTACCTGTTGCCGGTTTAAACCGGCCCTGCTTTATATTATCTCAGGGCTTTGGCCTGTTGTTTTTTGGTGCCCGGACTGAAACGTCCGGGTTTTTTTCTTTAAGATAAAGATGAAATAATGGATTTAATACGTTCCTTTATTCTTTTGAAATAACCTACTTTTGCCTGTGTATAAAAAATGATTGAAAAATGTCGGAATATTTGCAATCTCCCAAATCGCAGGCACTCATCCTGGCTGCTTTTACGCTGGAACTGATGGAGACAAAAACCAACAAGGCCGGGGTGGCAAAAATGCATGAAATGCTGGCTGATGCAGGCCCCAGGGTGTTCATCAGCGCCGTGGATCAGGTGCTCAAACAAAAGCCCGTCTCTCCCGAATTGAAAAAAGGCATCAACAAAATGCTGAATGTCTTTTACACTCACCTCAACAACCTTCCGCAACCTGAGATCAAAGCCGGTTCTTTTCTTGGCCAGATGGTACGCGACAACAAAGAGACCAGCAAACGTTTTAAGGATTTCAAACCCGTGATCAAAAGGGTTCAGGGTCAGGAGGAACCTGTGGCAGAGATACGGGAAGAAATCCTGAAACATCTCGAAATCCTTAAAAATGTTGACAACCATTACCAGGTGATGGAAAACATTGTGTTTCCGTTTCTGGAAAGGCAATGGCCCGACCATCGTTGTTTTCAGGTGTTGTGGTCAATACACGATGATGTCCGGCGCGGGATCGTTGAACTGAAAAACCTGATGGAACAGGAAGACTGGGACCTGAAACGATTTAACCGCCTTGCCGGTGACCTATTCTTCGATGCCAATGCCATCATTTTCAGGGAAGAAAAAATTGTGTTGCCGGCTATTGTTGAAGCCGGGCTGGATGACATTCTGAACGAACATCTGGAGGAGGTCGCCGAAACGGGATGGTCTTTTATTGAACTGCAACTTCCTGATGAGCGGGCCCGAATAGAACAACCCGGAACGACTCTCCGGGGTAACTTGTTGAATTTTGCCACCGGCAAACTGACCGGTGAACAAATTGACCTGATCTTTAGCCACCTTCCCGTTGACATCACGTTTGTGGATGAAAACGATGTGGTAAAATATTTTTCAAATCCACCCAAAAGAACTTTTGCCCGCACCCCTGCCGTTATCGGACGAACGGTGCAAAATTGCCATCCGCCCGAGAGTGTCTGGATGGTGGAGAAAATCCTGGATGCTTTTAAAAAAGGGAAAAAAGATGTGGCCTCTTTCTGGATACCGTTCAAAGACCAGTTTGTTTACATCCGGTATTTTGCCGTGAGGGATGAAAAAGGAAAATACAAAGGAACCATCGAGGTGACACAGGATGTCAAAGAGATCAGGGGCCTTCAGGGAGAAAGAAGGCTTTTGAGCTGGGAGGAAGAATAATCCTTTTATTCAGATAAATTATAAATTATTTGAAAAGCTCCTGAATGACCGGCTTCCTGAAAATTATTATTAATTTTGAAGTGAATTAAATGAGTTATTGTAAGCAGCAGAATTTTAATAACATACATTATTTTTAATCAAAGGATCGTATTTGTTTTATAACATTTATGGATTCGGATAAAAAGTAAGTAAAAAGACATAAAATTTTTTTTCATCTCAGACATCTATTTTGGCCGGTTTTTTGTCTTAATTAAGCATTGAACATCAGCCATGCTTTATTTTTGAATAATTGCCTGAAATGATTAAATGGAAAAGTCCCATGAAATATAAATACATCTTATCGGTTTTTACTTTTTTCTCATTTTTCTTTGCTTCGGCGCAGGCGCCTTTGATAAAAATAGAAGAGTCGGATATGAACAATCCCAATCAGATCAAGGATTGGGTTTTGAATACGCTTCACGGTGGCGGCGGCGAATTTGACACGGCCAGCATCACGTTTACAGGCAGTTCCCTTCAGCTTGGAAAGTTCAGTTACGTCGTCATAACAGATTCTACCATAGGCCTCGACAGCGGCCTGGTCATTTCTACCGGAAAAGTAAAAGACATAGAGTCATACAACACCCGGCCGGATAATTATTTCAGCTTTCACGGCAACCCCGACCCCGACCTGGACAAAATGTATGAAACTTTTCTGGGAACCCCTTTGTTCCCGCCACCCGACCCGAATTTTAATTATACAGGGGATGCAGCCGTTATTGAATTTGAATACAAACCTTACGGTAGTGTGATTGAGTTGCGGTATGTTTTCGGCTCGGAAGAATATCAGTATTGGATGTTTCCTTCACCTCCGCCCACCGATATAGACCTTACTTCGGGGCCTTATGACCTTTCGCGTGCATTCGACATGTGGGGTATTTCCATTGAACGCCCCAGCAGGCCTTTTACAAACAAGGCTGTTTTGCCGGCACTTGCCGGCGGTGGTGATGTAAACGTGAGTACAGTAAATCATAATACCAACACAAATTTCTATCAGGGCAATCCGGTTGGCCCCGGGTCTTACGGATTACAATTTGACGGATTTACCAAAAACATGGATGCCCTTTTGATCAGGGATTCCGTAACCCCTTGTGTGACTTATAAGATCAAGATCGCCATTGAAGATTTCCTTGGCCAACTCGATCCCAATGATCCCGACAGCAGGGGATATTACTGGGACTCGGGAATCTTTCTCGGCGGCGGCAGCCTGATCGGAGGACCCAGCACACCCACATGGACGGTGTCGTATGAATGGACAAGTTCGCATTCCCAGTTCGAAGGGAAACTGATAGAAGGCGGATGCAACGATCTGCTGATCACATTTACACTTGAGTATGCTTTCAGCGGGGTGAACAATTACTACATCCCTTTCAAGATCGAAAGCGGGTTTTATCGCGACAATGTCTTGATCACCTATGAAGGTACAGGAAATGTGCTGACACAGGATTCCGTTGCTTTTAGTTTTGGCGAAATGACAAAAACCATCCGCCTGTCAGCAGTAAATCTTAACTCCGATATACCGAATGTACGTTTTGCCTATCCGAAAGACCCCTGCGACAGGCCTCATCCACCAATTGGCGGAGGGACATTTTCCGAAAAGATCAACTTTGACCTGATCAATAACGAACCCTTCAGTTTTACAGCCAATCCGAAAGAGTACACAGCCTGGTGTAAGGAAACCATTTCCCTGACGGTGAAGGATGTAACCCAGGGAGGCGTTGACCCCATCGTTTATATCTGGCCGACCAATCCCACACCTCCGGTGGATGTGTATGATTATACCGTCAGCGCTTCTCCCGACTGGGTGGATGTGGAAGTCAAAGACCTTTGCGACAACGATACTACCATGCAGATAAAGATCAATAACAAACCGATCAAATTAAAAGGGATTCAATCCATTTTCCTGTGTGGCCCCGGGCAGGAGGCGACAGTCCCCGTACAGACCATTATGCCTAATCCCGATGATATGCCGGGTTACAGCATAGAACATGTTGTTTGGCAAAGACAGACCCCACCTCCTATTAAACCGTTAGGCGACCAGGATGGGGATGAAATTACCGTTGTTTATGACAACGAAGTCGGAGATGCGGTCTGGACCTGCTGGTACGAAGCAACCGACATTTGCGGTGGGAAAGCCGATTCCGTTTTTACAGTCAATCAGTCGAGTCTTGTCCTGGATAATATGGGAGTGTGCAACGGGGAAACCATCGAATTGACCACGGGAACCCCTGCCCATTGGTACAAATGGTATCGCCGGGATGGTGCAAACTGGATTCTCATCGGTGAAAATCAAACCACCTATGACGATACTTACCCCTCAAGTCAGCCACAGATCAATTACAAGCTCGAAATAGAAGATAATTGCGGTGAATATCAGGAAGCGGAAATGACGGTTTTTGTTGACATCTACGAACCTGAAATTACTTACAATCCCAAAGATGAACTGTGCATGGGGGACGAAATCACCCTGGAAGCCAATGAAAGTGCAACCTCACAGGTTACTTACACCTGGTTGTATGGTTCTGATGTAGTCGGAACGGAAAGAACGCTGACACTGGGACAACCCGATTATCAGGTTCCGGGCACATACAACTATACACTGCAAACCGTTTCCGAATCGCAATATTTTTATTGCATCAACAGTACGGAAGGGGAATTTACCGTGCATGCTAATCCAACCTCTGCCTTTTCAATTGATCCGCCCGATAATGCCTGTACAAACACAGACATCCTTTTCGATTATAATGATGATATAAACAACAAGACTTTTCTCTGGAATTTCGGGGATGGTACCACAAGCACACAACCCAGTACGGTTCATCAGTATGGAAATCCGGGAATATACAACGTCAATCTGGCGGTGGACCTGACTTATCCTACAGGGCATGTGTGTTCTTCCGACAGTACGATCATCCTCACGGTTGATCCGCTACCTTCACCTGAATTTTCAGCCGATGTGCTGGAAGGATGCCTTCCGGTGGAAGTACAGTTTCAGGACCAGTCTGCGGATGTGGCGCCGGGGGCTACTTACGAATGGAATTTTGGCGACGGCAATACATCAGGAGGAAAAAATCCAACCAATGTGTATAATACCGCCGGGTTGTTTACCGTGAGCCTGACCGTCCACAATACCGACCGGTGTGCCGCTACTACTGTCAAACCCAACTACATCCAGGCCAACCCCAATCCGGTTGCCAAGTTTGAAGCCGATCCGTGGATCACTACCCTCGATACTCCTGACATTGATTTCAGCGATCTGAGCCAAAGCGATTCAACAATCATCAATTATGAATGGGACTTTGGCGACGGGTCAACCAGTAACGAAGAAAACCCCACGCATACCTATCAGCAGGCAGGTGAATATGAAGTCACATTATATGTGGAAACCATTAACGGCTGCGTTGATACAACAATTGGCAAGGTTGCCCTGACGGAAGAAGTTAAGTTGTTTTTCCCGAATGCTTTCACACCCAATGGTGACGGCATGAATGATGTGTTTGAAATAAAGGGAACCCCCATCAGCAATTTCCACTTGTACATTTATGATCGCTGGGGCAAAGAGATATGGAGCACTCACAATTTTGAAATTCAGTGGGACGGCACCGATTTCAACGGGAAACCTGTTCCTGCAGGTACTTATATAT
>CAZMOS010000151.1:0-9040 GCA_964567945.1 uncultured Lentimicrobiaceae bacterium | reverse complement strand
GAGCTATGTCAACCGGGAAAATTTTACCAATTCGCGCATGACCCGGAAATATTTTGGAGGAGGTATATATTACAAAAACAAGGTGCTCCCTGCTTCCATTACCTATTCGGAAGGAACCTGGGACCAGCAAGAGGTAGAAACAAACAGGACTTACAATTACTGGCAACGCAGCATCAAAGCCAAAGTGTCGAAAACTTTTTTTACTCTTGATAACAACCGGCTTAGTTATAGTTTCGATAATTACATCTATAAAGAATTTTATTTAACCGAACCACGCGAGAGCAAAATAAATCAAATTGAACTTTACAGCAGCATCCCTTTTGACAAGATGAGATATTATAATTTGCTTACCAATATCACGAACTTCTATCAAAGGGGTTATGATAATTTTAACAGGTTCCAGTTGACAAGCAGCCTGACATTTAAATTGCCAAAAAAATTCAGGCTGATAACATCATACAACTTTTACCAATATACTATTCCCATATACCAGCTTAATCAGCACAGGGGAAGGGTGGATTTGAACCATCAACTTTTCAAAAGCCTAAGATCCAATGTTTATACGGAATATACTAACAACAGACATACGATTTACAGCGAAAATGATCTGCGGGCAGGTTTTGAATTCAGATACACCAAAAAAATACCAAAAGGAAATTTAAATCTTTCTTATTCGTTATTCAACCGTTACTTTGACAGGATCAGCGAACCTGTTCCCCTTTTTGTAACCAACGAGGAACATGTGCTTTCCGATGACCAGATCACTTTGCTCGACCAGCCGTTTGCAGACATCGGGTCTGTTGTTGTAAAAGATGTAACGGGTACTGTTATCTATGATCTGAACCTGGATTACCTGTTGTTTGAACAAAATAATTATGTAGAGATCAGGCGGATTCCCGGTGGAAGGATACCTGACAATGCAACGGTTCTGGTTGATTATACCGCCATGCTTCCCGGCTCATATAAGTTTAATATGATAAACCAGTCAGCCATGGCCAGTGTCAGTTTATTTAATCGGTTTATCGAAGTGTACTACAGGTGGACTAAACAAGACTATACTTTTGTGGAAACATCTAATTTTCTGGTGCTGAACTATTTTTTGCAGAACCTTTACGGCATAAAATTCAGAGTGGGGTTAGCGCGTTTTGGTATTGAATATGACGATTACCAAAGTACCATTATTCCGTACCAGCTTATCAGGCTGAACGGAAACCTGCTTTGGCGTTTTAAGCAGAAGCTATTGATCTCACTTGTTGGTAACCTGAGGTATTACATCACAATCGCCGACCGGAGAGATGAAACCTATGGCGATATATCAGCCAGGCTGGCATACAGTTTCAGCAGAGCGATCAAACTCAACCTGGAACTGAGTTACAGGGAGCAAAACGGATATGAGATAGGATTGAACTACTTTATTGCCAAAACGGAATTAAATATGGTCGTCAGAAAGTTGTATATTACGCTCGGTGTGGAAGTTTACCGGCGCAACTATTTAAACAGGGAATCCATCAAATTCAATGGGGCCTATGTAACTGTTATCAGGAAATTTAAATCGCGGTAAAATGAGGAAGTACTGTTGGATAATCTTTTCTTTGTTGCTTATTTACAGCCTTGATGGAGTGGGTCAGGACGATACCAAAGAAAAAACATGTCTGGACTGCCATGGAGAACTGATGAAAGGTCAGACGATCCATCCCCCCGCCGAAGAATCGTGTGATTACTGTCACGAACCCACTGGCAAGCCGCACCCCGGTAAAGAAGGAAAAGCTTTTAAATTGGCAGATGACCTGCCAGCCTTATGCTATATGTGCCACGATGAGAACACAGAGAAATACATCCATGCACCCGTAGAAGGCGGGGAATGCCTGATTTGCCATTCGCCCCACAGCAGTGCAAACCCATCCTTATTGCTCGCTAATCCGGTATCTTCATTGTGTTTTGAATGCCATGACGAAGAAATAGCAAAACATAATAATGCACATCAGCCTGTGAGTGAAGGAAATTGTCAATCCTGTCATAATCCCCATCAGTCAAAAGATCGTAATTTACTCAAAACCGCATTGCCCGGCCTGTGTTTTTCGTGCCATGAGGATGTTGGCAAACAAATGAAAACAAAACACATCCATCCGCCATCTGAAGATGATTGCCGGAATTGTCATAATGTTCATGGTTCAACAGATAAGTATTTGCTGGATCAAACCATTTCTTCCCTTTGCTTTGATTGTCATGATGATGTGAAAGAATCTGTTGAAAGCAAACCCATTGTTCATGGTGCAGTTAAAATCAAAGAAACCTGTGTGAATTGCCACTCTCCTCATGCATCGTCTCAAGATTATTTCCTCCTGAAAGAAAACAAGGCACTGTGCTTGAGTTGCCATAACAAATCAATTAAAACCGAAACTAAAAAACTGGACAATATCAAACAGATATTGGACAAAAGCAAAGTTGTTCATGACGCTATTGAACTTGTCGGTTGTTCCGGTTGCCACTTTCCCCACGCTTCGGTTTACCCTTCCTTGTTACAGGATGCTTTTCCTGTCGGAATTTATACCCCTGCCCGGCCTGACAGCTTTGCTTTATGCTTTACATGCCACGATACGGATTTGCTTGAAAAAAAGACAACAAAAACTGCTACCAATTTCAGAAATAGCGATCAGAACCTGCATTATGTCCATATTCATGGGGATAAGGGTCGAAATTGCAAGGATTGTCATAAAATGCACGGGTCACAATATGAGCACCTTATAACCAGCAGTTTGATCTTTGGAAATTGGAAAATGCCAATAAAATATCAGGCTACACAAAACGGAGGATCCTGCTTGACCGGTTGTCATGCCAGAAGAGAATATAAAAGAGATTAACCCAATCTTAAGGCTTTTACCCTAAGTATCATAACCGGATTTCCATTCAACTTTCATTTGTCGGCAAATAATCATTCAGTTTCCTTTTTCTGAAATTCCACACCAAATGGACTTAACTGATTTGGGGTAACGCAATACCTACCGGTTATTGTGGGATGAGGAAGCTGTTCCCGCTCCGTAAGGCCTGGGAATTAAAAAAATATTGAAACAAAATAAAATTTACTTCGTTAAATCACGATAAAAAAAGGAAAGATAAAACTTAAAAATATTAATAGAAGAGTTCGAGTAACAAAATTTAAAGATCGTTTTGAAGACGGATAATATTTAATAAAAAAAATCAAAAACAATGTTTAAATTCCTGGTGTATATAACAGTTATATTTTTAATAAACCATATATCATTTGTTATGGGTCAGGAATTTCCACTCGGTCATCATTCCTTCAAAGGAAGTTCCTGGAGTAGTAGTAACCCGTGTCAACTGTGCCATATAACCCAGTCTGGCAGTTTCGATACACCCTCTTCACCTGATTGGAACAAACACGATACTGTTTCCATTTATCAGGTGTATTCCAGCAGTACACTCAAGAGTTATCCGAATCTTCCTTCGGGCATATCAAAGCAGTGTCTTTCCTGCCACGACGAAACCGTGGCTGGCGCCAACCACATGGTCATGGCACCGGGTGGAAAAGGCATTCCTCAGGTTTATCTTTTAAATAGTCATCCGATCTCTTTTGTTTATGATGCGAACCTGGCAATGATTGATAAAAAGTTGAACGATCCAAGTACAACTATGTCAGGGTTAGGTGGTACGATCGAAGAAGATTTGCTGGATAACGGCAGGATGGAATGTACATCATGCCATGACGTTCATAACATTGCTGATTCGAACAGTTTCGAAAGGCATTATGGTGGTAATGCACGTGGGGGAAATAATTCTTATTTTCTACGAAAGTCCAATGAAGGAAGTGCATTGTGTTTAACATGCCATAATATATAACACATTATCTGTTTTTATCCGAAAAACAATATTTCTGGCTTGATTTTTGCTTTATGGATTTTAAGATAAAATAGTTGATTTCTATTTAATTATCAACGTTTTATTAACCCAAACACTAAAGCAATATGAAGGTCATTAAAAGAATTTTTTTCTGCTCTTTATTCATCTTATTTTCTGTTTTTTTATTTAGCCAGGGTTTATTGAACAGCCACCATGATTTTACGGGTGCTTCATGGAGTGGGGGTGAAGCTTGCAGGCCATGCCATACGCCTCACCATGCCGATATGAGTGTACCTGACTCACCTTTGTGGAACCATGAGGTAACCACTGCCACTTTCCAGGTTTATACAAGTTCGACCCTGAACAGTTCACCAGGGCAGCCAAGCGGCTTTTCCAAGCTTTGTCTTTCGTGCCACGATGGAACCGTTGCAATAGAAAATCATGGCGGTTTTACAGGCGGCACACGGTATGTGACCTGGGGTAACCTCACCACCGATCTGCGTGACGACCATCCCATATCATTTGAATACAGTGCGGCATTGGCTGCTGCCGATGGTGAGTTATACGACCCAACTACGACGCCCTCTGGATTGGGTGGCACAATTGCCGAAGACCTTCTCCAGTCCGGTTATCTGCAATGCACATCCTGCCACGATCCGCATATCAGCAGAAATACCCAGGGATGTACCGGTTGTCATCAAATGCATGGTGGCGGAGGTATGACAACTATTGACCTTTCGTTAAGGATATCCAACGCAGGCAGCGCTTTATGTTTAACCTGTCATGATAAATAAAGAAGAAAAAATGAATTTGTTTATAAGACAAGACATTAAACACGAAACAACAAACTGCCAAAAAGGTTTTTCATGCCTCTCGGGAGAAAGAAAAGACCTGTGCAAAGTATTATCCTGTTATGATTATGATGTTTATTTTATACTTTTCGAGAATACGGAATCCTGTCCCTATCAGCAAAAAATAAGTGAGAGAGTTTATTGCGATTGCCCTATACGCAAAGAGATTTACAACAAATACAATATTTGATACCTTTCCAATATCTTTAAATCTAATGACAATTTTGGGTTTAAATAACTTTTATCCGAAAAGAATTACAATACTTATCCAGGAATTTATTACTGAATTATTTTGCTGTCTTCCATGATCAGCTCGTAAAAATATCCATAACCGAAATCTTTATCCAGGGTGATCTTTCCTTCAAGGACGACTATATCTCCGACTCCGACATCCGATTTTGTAGTGGCGACCAGGTCAAACTTACTGTTGTAATCAGTTCCGTCCTGTAAATGGATCCAGTTTCTGTCCATAATGGATGGACTAAACCGAACGACTTTACCTTTGACTTTGACTGTTTTTCCTGCGTATTTTGCTTTGTTGGCAAATAAGTCAGCAATGGTAACCCCACCTTCAACAGGTTCCAGGCTTAATTCTATTTTATTATCTGATTTGGCGTTTCCTTTGCCGGACGCCTGGGTTTTCTTATCCATGCCATCGGCTTTTACAACACCACCGAGGAACAAAACCGACTCAAATGTCCGGTTCAACTGCGAGCTTTTAAAATTCATCATTTCATTTCCTCCCTGATAATAATAAACTTCACCCGGTTTTGCCACGATTTTAGGAATAGCCAGCCATTGTGATTTATCATTTTCCTTTACCAGCAGATAAGTGTATGAATTGGTTTGTAAAACTTCCGTAACAACCACTTTGTGGATACCTGCATGAGTTTTGCCGAATTGTGAATCATCCTGACTCATGCCGGTGGACAGGAATACCATAACGGTAAAAACTGTGAATATAATTTTCATTTTTTTCTTTTTTCAGAAGGTTCTTTTTATATTATTCAAAGATACAATTTATCTTTAGTTAAAAGCTGACGACCAGCAAAATTTCTTTGTAAAAATATCGGTCCGGGGTTTGAAAAACGGATCAGCATATTGTGAATGATTCTCTTTTTTTAAGGCATTCCCGGGAAAGCATCCACAACCTGAACTTTGATATCGGGAAAAGCATCAACTACCTGAACCTTAAAATCAGGGAATGATTCTACAACCTGCCATTCTCCGCAATCATCCGGGAAAGCATTCACAAATTTGACTTTCAGATCGGGGGAAGCATCCACAAATTGTATTTTGATATCCGGAAAAGATTCCACGAATTGCACTTTCCCTTTCAATTCAATACCATTCCAGTTGCAACTGTCAATTTGAAGAGAGTTGCCGGTAAGGCATGCACTGGCGTTCCCATCAATTGAGCAATCGGTGGGAAAGAATCCCAACACAGAGAAAAAAACTACTGACAGAATAAAAGGAATAATATATTTGCGGATCATTAAATTTCAGAATAAGGTAATTGCTGTAGTTGTAACAAAAATTACGCCATGCTCATTTTTCAATCCACCTGATAATTTCCGGATCATCAGGTTTTACTTTCGGCGGGATCACTTTTTCCAACTGCCCGTCAGCGCTGATCAGGTACTTCTGAAAATTCCATTTTACCTTTGAATCTTCTTTGCCGTTCAGTTTTTTCTGTGTGAGCCACTGATATACCGGCGCCATGTCTTTCCCCTTTACCGATATTTTAGCCATCATTGGGAAGGTAACCCCATAATTCAGGGTGCAGAATTCCTTGATCTCTTCATTAGTACCCGGTTCCTGATGCATAAAGTTATTGGCCGGAAAACCGATGATCACAAACCCCTTGTCTTTATATTTTTCGTAAACAACTTCCAGTTGTTCGTATTGCGGCGTGTAACCGCATTTTGAGGCCAAGTTAACGATCATCACTTTTTTGCCTTTCAATTGGCTAAATATAAAGGGGTTACCATCAATGTCTGTTACCGAGTAATCATATAAATTTGTTGTTTGACCAATGGTTATTACCGGGATTAAAAAGAGCAAAAGAAGGATTTCCCAACCTTGTTTCATCATAATTCATCAGATTATTTTATTGATTTAAAAACGGGTTTATTTTACCTGTTAAAACGCTTTTTGGCTGCCGAAAAAATCAGGATGCAAAATACTGATTCAAAACTTTTTTTAATTAATGACAAAATGTCGAATAAATTTAATAATTTTAAGGCGTATTACAGAAACCGAAGCTACTCAGTTTATTCTTTAAGCACTAATTCTTTTTTATTTAATCTGCCACGAATATGGTGTCAAAGGTAAAAAACATATTTTACAAAGTGTTGAACCTTGGGATTGGGGATGAGTCAGATTTTGATCTGTTTCAACGGGTCAGGATAATAAATAGCCTGTCAATGATTGGGATAGTTTTTCTTGCTTTTAATGCCCAGTGGGGAAATATCCTGAATAATGTTTTTATCACAGCCATCAATTATGCAACGGTAACTTGTTTGCTGCTGGTTTTGTATTTGAACAAAAATCACAAATATATTTCTGCCAGGCTTTTGTTTTTTTTGTCACTTGCAATCCATATTGGTATCACTGAGATCATACTTGATGTTGGGGCTCATTTTTATCTATTTCCGCTTTTTATTGTCGCTGCGTTTGCTATAGAAAGAAGGACTTACTTATTTGTTTACTTCACAATGCTTCTTTTATTATTTGTTGTTTCCGAAGAACGTTTTTTTCCTGTTTATTCCATTGAACCTGATCCGCGGATTAAACAAATGATCACAATTATTGACGGAGTTGTAGCATTTGGACTCAGTATTTTTTCAATCAGTCTGTTCCGGCGCCAGTATGCACGCAACCGGGATGTAATTATTACCCAGAATCAACTGCTTAAAAAGACAGCTGAAATATCAGAGGAGCATGCAGCTCTGGCATCCCTTCTGCTCAGTGAAATGAATCACCGTGTAAAAAACAATCTGCAACTTATTTCCAGCCTTCTCAATATACAAGCCAACCAACTGGAAGACAAAGCAGCAAAAAATGCTATTCAGGAATCAATACAACGCATATCTTCAATCGCCCTGATACACCGCCAGTTATATAAAAATAACAACAAGCAGTCAACAAAGATTGATATCGCCAAATATACAAATGAACTGATTCCGTTTATTAAGAAATTATTAATAACTGATCAAAAAAATGGAGTAAACATAAATGTAAATGTGCAAAAAATCATCCTCTCCGTTGACGAGGCTGTATCGGTTGGTTTGATCATAAATGAAACGATAACAAACTCGATAAAACATGGGATTAAGGGTGAGGCAAATCAAACGATCAATTTGGATGTCCTTAAAGACGGGGATGGAAAAATTCAGATTATTGTATCTGACAGCGGCACGGGAATTCAGAAAATGGCAGATGAAAAAAATGCGGGATTCGGTTATGAATTAATCCATGCCCTGGTGTCCAATTGTCATGGAAATATAAAAATAGATGAGTTGAAAAATATGATCACAATAGAGCTCAATTATGTGCTTAACTAAACCTGAACCAGAAAATTTTAAATGATCATGAAAAAACGAATTTTGATTATTGAAGATGATGCCATTGTTGCATGGGATATTCAACAGATACTTGAAAAGAATAATTTTGAAATTATTGGTATCGCAAATTCGGTAAAACAAGCCAATGAGCTATGCGATGGATCTGATATTGATTTGGTCTTGTGTGACATCAACCTTGGCAATGGCGGCTCGGGAATAGATTTTATTAAGAACTTAAAACTGTTAAAACGTGGTGCGAAAATCATTTATGTTTCCGCCTACAGTAATGAAGATATTATTCAGAAAGCTTTCGAAACACAACCCGACTCATACCTGACAAAACCATTTACCGAAGAACAACTGATAGTAACCGTAAAAAGGGTATTTGCAAACAGGAAAACCCCGGATAATTATAATAAAAAACCGACCGTAAGGGAATTACAGATTATCCGGTGCATTGCCGACGGATTAACAAGCCACGAAATTGCCGAAACACTCGGAATTTCTTTTGAAACGGTTCAGACCCACAGGAAAAACATTCTATATAAATACAATCTGGGCTCCAGTGCCGAGTTGATCGCCTTCGCACTAAAAAATGGTTGGATTGATTAAAACACCTAAATCTTAACAGAGGGGTACAGGGTGCAGTTGTTGTAGTTGTTGCAATTGTTGCAAAAGTTGCAGTGGTTGGAGGTTTGCGGGTGCCGGACACTGAAAACTGTGAACTGAAAACTGTGAACTGAAAACTGTGAACTGAAAACTGTG
>CAZMOS010000150.1:0-9086 GCA_964567945.1 uncultured Lentimicrobiaceae bacterium | reverse complement strand
TACAAATTCTTGGAAAATGATAAAATATTATTTTTCAAAATTTTAAATGGGTTAAAATTAAATCTTATTAAATACAAGCTTAACAAGGAGATTATAGGAAAGAATATAGATGATGCAACTTTTATTTTAATCACTTAGCATATGTTCAGATCAGAAAAGGAACTTATTAATACTATTACAGCAAATCAATCCAATTTGTTTTCTCTAACAAACTGGAATGATAAAGCCAATACCGAAGTTTTAGATGAACTAGATTTAGGTTATGGGGTAGCCGATTTGGTAGTTGCTAAATATTCTGTTCATAATTTAAAACGAAATGAGCCTCTCAATTATGATGATATATTTATTTATAAAGTTCTTGAAAAGAAAGATGCTTTGACTCTAAATAACATTAAAGATATTACACATATGTCTATTCGTAAAATCAGAAATTCGCTAAACAAATTACAAAATGAAGGTTTTATATGGGTTATTGGAGAAAAGTTCCAAACTAAAAAAGATATGTTTAAAGAAATAGAAGCAGTTGCAATTGAAGCAAAGCTTAAGAACTGGAAAAGAGCTTTAAAACAAGCATATCGGTATAAGTGGTTTGCCTCTTACACTTACGTAGTTATGGATGACAATTACATACGTCCGGCACTGAAAAATAAAAGTCTTTTTAAAAAATTCAATGTTGGCTTAGCCTCAATTAAAAAAAATGATGGTGTAATTACTATTTTAATCAGACCACAGAAAATAAAACCAATTGATGAAATAATGCACTATTTACTAGTAGAACATTTATATTTTAGATCGCAAAAATGATAACCATGTACCTAAGTGATAATCATCGCTTTCATCCGTTAAAAATACTTTTCTCTTGGCTAATTCTATATAAGTATTTCTTGCCGCTTCAATTTTTTTTATCGTTAATTCTATTTTTTCTCTCGAATTTGATAATTTGTTTATATCCATCAAAAGCCGTGAAATAGATAAAAGGTAGTTTTTATGAACTTCTGGCTTATGTGTATTCCATGCGAAATCTGGTTCTAATATAATATCAGAAAAAATATTCATTTCATTGGAAATAAGATTTAAACAACCATTACGGCGAATATTAGTAATTTCCCTTGCTCGGATAAAGTTTAATAATTTCTCAGAAAAATACCATCCATCTGATGGCCCTCCTACACTAGTTTGGGAATATCTTACATTGCTAAAGTTTCGTAAATTCTCATAAGTTCCTATCGTCACATAGTCCAAATCAACAAGTGTTAAAAAAAGGATGGCATCCCAATTTGCATAGCCATAAATAATTGAGAACCCTTGCTTATTTAGTACAAAAAAGAATTTTGACATATTTTCAAAGTAATCAAAGTCAACACTAACCTTTTGCTTATAGCCAGGACTAGATTCACAAACTATGTAGTATCCGTCAAATTGAATATTCATATCCGTTAAAAAAGAAAGTAGCCAATTTATAATATTATTGTCATGGATAAAGTAATTGCTAAGAGGTATTGTCATGTAATACAACAATCCGTCTTTTTTATACTTGCCAATGTACTCGTTTGTTTTTTTTATTATTTCAATAAATTTTTCAATGTTTTTTTGTTCATAGTAATTTGGGATTAAGATTTTATTTAATCCAATATCCTCCTGAAAATGAATACCATCATAAATATTTAACATTCCATCTGTAATAGTTCTCGATTCAATATGTTTACTTGCAGGGTGAAACGGGTAACTGTTAAATTTTCCCAAGCCATTGGAAGAAAGTTTACCATAAAATTGCAAGTCGATGAGTGATATGTCTAACAGTCTTTTATCGAATTTTTGAATTTTTTCAAAATCAATATTAAATGCTCCATAAATAAGCCCGTCACCTATTTCATTTTCAAACAGAGCATCAATATTCCATTTTTTATTATGGCCTAATTGGTGTAATATTTTCATTGTTGTAAAAGTTTTATTAACATACCTGGTGTTCTGGATCGTTCAGCTGGTAACACTTTAAAAGTCCCGTCAAAAAAGGGATTAAGTTTACATTCAGAAGTTGTATAATAAGACAAGTTATTACTATTGTATTTTTTTTCAATTTTTTCTTTTTGATTCCCAAATGGGAGTTCGTTATAATATAAATAATAGGATAGAACACCCAAACTAAAAAAGTCTGTTCTATAAGAAATTAGTTCTTTTCTTCCAGCATATTGTTCAGGTGCAGCAAATGGCCAACTACCTGGCTGAGGTTGCCCCGTATGAGTTATTGATATGTCTCCCAAATCTCTTGCTATTCCAAAATCTATTAGAACAGGTACCCCATTAGGTCTTATAATAATGTTTGACGGTTTAATATCTCTATGTACAATTGGAGGAACCCTTTCCCAAAAAGGTTTTAAAATATTACATACATGTGAAATCAAATCAATAATTTTATTATGGTCTCCTTTATAATTACTATAAACATCTTTTAAATTATCTCCTTCAATAAATGTTTCAAAAACTATTTTATCATCACCATAATCCTCAATAGTAATTATTTTAGGTATATCATCAATTCCCTTAAATTCTTCATATATATTCAATTCGCGGATTTCTCTTCTACCATAATTTTTAAATATCTTAAGTGCGCATTTTTCACCTTTCCGATCAACAATAAAAACATGCTTTTGTCCTCCTGTAAATGAAGTATAGATTTCAGTAATTCCAAAAGTATCACAAAACTCTTTATTTAACTGGGGATTAGTAAAAGTTTGCATTTTTTTTGTTTTGGCAAGTCAAAAATAATAATAATTTATTATTTACTATATGCAATAAAATTTTGAAATCTATCTTTTCTGAAATACAGTGCTCCATTCTTAATTAAGATTATCAAGTAAAGGTGTTAATTTTTTCTCTGCCAGTGAGGAAAGAAACATTTCATTCTTTTTAATGAAATTTTATTGAAAAATTCTTCAATAGAAATTCTTAAACCATTATTCATTGATGTTTCCCGAGTTTTACTTCTTCTTTTTTGGCTTCTAATAGTGTCATAAAGATCACCGTTTCCTTTATTAGAAGTTCTTTTTCTCTGGCAATTAATGCAGGTTTTCAATATTAAACATAAGTTTTGTCAGTTCAGTTTTTTAAACTTGAACATTTATTTTTGAAAGGCATTCATTTTTTGAAACTTTTCCAAAGTTTGGCACCTTGGAAAAGTTAAAAACTCGTTGAGAAATAAAAATAATCGGCTTCTTTAATAGGACTTTTTAATTCACCCCAACTCTGCCGTGACAGTGTTTATATTTCTTGCCGCTGCCACAGGGGCACGGGTCGTTTCGTCCGACTTTCTTTTCCACTTTGACGGGCTGGGTCTTGACCTGGGTCTGCGTATCGCTGTGGGCTTGCGACAGCATGTCTCCCCGTTCTTCACGCATCTGGGAACGGTCAAGCCCGCGGGGTGCCTGGGCTTCACGAACAGCCGATTCGTCACGCAGATAAATGTCACCTTTCACCAGGAATGAGGTCACCTCACGGTTCACCTTCTGGATCATCTTTTTGAAAAGCTCGTAAGACTCGAATTTGTAGATCAGCAACGGGTCTTTTTGTTCGTAGCTGGCATTCTGTACCGACTGTTTCAGGTCGTCCATTTCGCGGAGTTGTTCTTTCCAGGCATCGTCAATGGTGGCCAGAGTAATTCCTTTTTCAAAAGCCAGCGGCACCTCTTTTCCCTCTGATTCCACTGCTTTTTTCATGTTGGCAATAATCTGTACGGTTTTTATGCCGTCGGTGAAAGGTATGGCAATGTTCTCGAACTGGCTCTGTGTTTCATACACATTCTTGATGATGGGATAAGTTTTCTCTGCCAGTGTTTTCCTTTTTTCGAGGTATCTGCTATACACCTGTTCAAACAGTTTGTTTGTCAGTTCATCACTGTTGACGGACATGAATTCCTTTTCATTCACAGGCGAATCGGCAGCTAAGGTTTTGTAAAGCTCCATTCTGAAGCCCTCAAAGTCACGTACCTCCTGGTAATCAGCGACGATCTCCTCACACAGGTCATAAAGCATGTTCGACACATCCACCGACAAACGGTCGCCGAACAGGGCATGGCGTCGTTTTTTATAGATCACCTCACGTTGCACGTTCATCACGTCGTCGAATTCCAGCAGCCGTTTACGGATACCGAAGTTGTTTTCTTCCACTTTCTTCTGTGCACGTTCGATGGATTTTGTGATCATGGAGTGCTGGATCACTTCGCCTTCCTGCAAGCCCAGGCGGTCCATGATACCTGCAATACGTCCCGAGCCGAACATACGCATCAGGTCGTCTTCAAGAGAGACAAAGAACTGGGAACTTCCCGGGTCACCCTGACGTCCGGCACGACCGCGCAACTGACGGTCAACGCGCCTCGATTCATGACGTTCGGTACCGATGATGGCCAGTCCGCCGGCTTCCTTCACGCCAGGCCCCAACTTGATGTCGGTACCACGGCCGGCCATGTTGGTGGCAATAGTCACCACGCCTGGCTGACCGGCTTCCTTGACAATCTGGGCTTCTCTCTGGTGAAGTTTGGCATTCAATACATTGTGTTGAATATGTTTACGGTTCAGCATCCGGCTCAAAAGCTCCGAGGTTTCAACCGAGGTAGTACCTACCAGCACTGGTCTTCCGGCTTTTACCAGATTCTCAATTTCGTCAATGACGGCATTGTATTTTTCCCGTTTTGTTTTGTAAACCAGGTCCTGGCGGTCATCACGGATGATCGGTTTGTTTGTCGGGATGACAATTACATCCAGCTTGTAAATATTCCAGAGCTCTCCGGCTTCGGTTTCAGCCGTACCGGTCATACCGGCCAGCTTTTTGTACATCCTGAAATAATTCTGAAGGGTGATGGTGGCGTAAGTCTGGGTAGCTGCCTCAACCTTCACATTTTCCTTGGCTTCGATAGCCTGGTGCAGCCCGTCGGAATAACGGCGCCCTTCCATGATACGTCCGGTCTGTTCGTCAACAATCTTTATCTTGTTGTCCATGATGACGTATTCAATATCTTTTTCAAACAGTGTGTAAGCTTTCAATAACTGGATAACCGTGTGAATACGCTCGGCTTTGACAGTATAATCCTTGATGATCTCATTTTTCTTTTCCAGGAATTCCTTTTCTGGAAGGTTTTGCTGTTCCAGCTCATGAACACTCAGGTTGATATCCGGAAGGATAAAAAAGTTGGGGTCCTCATAAGAAGCCGACAACAGGTCAATTCCTTTTTCGGTAAGATCCACCGAATTGTGTTGTTCTTCAATAACAAAATAGAGGTCATCGTCAATGAGGTGCATGTTTTTTGCCTGTTCCTGCAAATAAAAGTTTTCTGTTTTCTGGACAAGGGCCTTGTTTCCTTCCTCACTTAAAAATTTGATAAGCGCTTTATTTTTTGGTAAGCCGCGATAACATCTGAACAGCAGCTCTCCCGCTTTTTTTATATTTTCAGATTTCGATCGGTCTTTCAACAGGTTTTTGGCTTCGGCAAGCAACGAAGATACCAGGCTTTTCTGTGCTGCATACAAACGCTGAACATCGGGTTTCAGCACGTCGAATTCCTGATTTTCACCTTTGGGTGTAGGTCCAGAAATGATCAACGGTGTACGGGCATCGTCAATCAGCACCGAGTCAACCTCATCCACAATGGCATAATTATGTTCCCGTTGCACCATTTCGTTGGGATCGGCTGTCATGTTGTCACGCAGGTAGTCAAATCCAAACTCATTGTTAGTCCCGAAAGTGATATCGGCAAGATAAGCATTCCGGCGCTCGGTGGAATTGGGCTGATGGTTGTCAATACAATCCACTTTCAGGCCGTGAAACATATAAAGCATGCCCATCCATTCGCTGTCACGTTTAGCCAGATAATCGTTTACCGTGACGATATGAACCCCTTTCCCCGGCAGGGCATTCAGGTAAACAGGCAGGGTAGCCACAAGGGTTTTTCCTTCACCGGTGGCCATTTCCGCAATTTTCCCCTGGTGCAGCACAACACCTCCGATCAACTGTACGTCATAGTGTACCATATCCCATGTGATCAGGTTTCCCCCGGCCATCCATTTGTTGTCGTAATAGGCCTTGTCGTCCTTGATGTTGACATTGTCCATCCTGGAAGCAAGGTACCGGTCGAAATCGTTGGCGGTAACCACCACCTGTTCATTTTCTTTAAACCGCTTTGCCGTTTCTTTCATCACGGCAAACGCTTCCGGAAGGATTTCTTCCAGCACCTCCTGCGTTTTCTCATAGTTTTCATGTTCAATCTTGTCAATGGATTCGTAGATTTTCTCTTTTTCGTTGATATCCAAATCGTGATTTTCCTCAACCTTTTGTTTGAGGGCAGCTATTTCATTTTCATAGGGAGTCGTTGCTTCTTTTATTTTTTCTTTGAATTCACGGGTCTTGTTCCTCAATTCGTCATTGCTCAGTTTGCTGATGTATTCGTATGCCTTGTGGATTTTATCAACAGTGGGTTTAAGGGCTTTCATATCCCTGGTAGCCTTGTCACCCAATAATTTTTTTAAAAATGTTGCCATGTTCTTAAACTCTTAACGGGTATTGTTATATCAATTTCCATTCCAATACCCTCTTCATTGTAAAATCAGGATTGCAAAGGTAATTGAATTAATGTCTGTGTTTAAACTTTTGGCGGTTAATAAATTCTAAAAACAAAACAGATGGATTTCCTTAATGTTCTTTTCCGCTGTTCGATTTTTCCGCTTCATTGATGAATTTTCTGATAAAAAGGTCAAGGTTTTCATCCGGCATGGGCGACGTTGCCATGCCCATTTTACCGCCCGGTTTTATGATCACATAGGTGGGATAAGCCCTGATATTGTATGCTTCAAGCAAAAGAATGTTGTCTCCGATATCCAGTACCGGCCAGTTATAATTGCGGTCAGAGGCATATTGGACGACAGCCTGAAATTGTTTCCCATAAACCAGGGTAGCTATTTTCAGTTTGTTACCAAATTTTTTCCGGATGGCTTCCAGATCGCCCATTTGCTGAAGGCATACCTTGCAGTCGGAGCGGATAAACGCTAGGAGTAAAACTTTATCGCTCAACTGGTCAAGCGTAACCGTTTTGCCGGATGCATCTTTCAGGGCAAATGAGGGCGCCGGTGTGCCCGGTTCCAGTTTTTTCAACTTAATGATATAATTGCCGGCCACTTCCCTGTTTTGAGGAAAGCGGCTGTTTTTTTGTATTTCTTTTAGTAAAGCAATGACTTTGTCCCGGATCACATCGGAACTGAAATATTTTTTCGAGATCAGGAAAATGCCGATCAGTTCCCGTAACCGGTCATCTTTAGTCAGTATTTCCTTTCTCTTCAACAGGGCATCAACAGCCTGATAACCACTGCCACTATTGATGGTATCCACCAGTTCGCTGTAAGAAAATATTCGCTGATATCCGAAATATCTTTTAAACAGTTCACTAAAAAATTCAGTATACTGGATGTTATGATACAAAATGGGTTGATTCACAAACCATGTGGCAATCACCGAGTCGCTCGACATCATTTTGGCAACCCATTGCAGGGAAATCATCGAATACTTTACATAATTCCTGATGTAATTATCTTCGACAGAATTATAGGCATCATTTGCTTTTTCCACAAAATCAGATACAACCTGCTTATTGAATCCCCGGTAAATCCTGTTTCCGTTCTCATAAATGAAGGTATTGTGGATCATATTGAAATTGCCTATCTCGTCATTCACCCCGTCATCATCGGCTTTCAACGAAAATCGTAACGGCATCTCGTCGAAAACGGACCCTCTTTTTTCCGTTGTGTCTTTCGGTATAGTGAATTGATATTTTGCTCTTGGTTTCAGATAAAATTCTCCTTTCTTAAGACCAACTGCCAAAAAAGCATAATCCGTTTGTTTGATTTCAGGAGTCAGTTCGAAGTTTTCGTTTTCGTCCGTATAAGTTGAAGCCAGTGTTTTGGGTAACCTGGAGAATTGGTCTGCATACACGATTACCCGCACGAGTTCATGGGGTTTTCCTTCAGCTTTGCCCGTAATCTTTGCTGTTTGCGAAAAAAGGGGAATGCTGCCGGAAAGAAACATCACAAAAAAAAGCAAACCGGTAGTAATACGTCTGGAATAGTTCATCTTTTGATTTATCTAACGACCTTTTAACGGCGGAAGCTGCCAGGTATTGTAATGTGCTATGATATTTTAACCACATCGGGCACCATTCCCGACACATCTCCGCCATTGCGGATCACATCGCGGACAATAGAAGAAGTGATGGGGGTAAGATGGGCTTCGGTCAGCAGAAAAACCGATTCAATGTCCGGGGCCAGCTTGCGATTCACCTGACCGATTCCCCGTTCAAACTCAAAGTCGGCCGCTGTTCGCAGACCCCGCAGGATATAACGGGCGCCTTTTTGTCTGCAAAAGTCTATGGTAAGCCCCTGGTATACTTCCACACTTATTTTGTTTTCTCCTTTAAAACATTCTTCTATCCATTGTTTCCGCTGCTCCAGCGAAAACATGTGTTTTTTTTCGGTATTCACGCCAATGGCAATGATCACATGGTCAAACAATGGCAATGCCCTGCTGACCACCGAAACATGCCCCAGCGTGACGGGGTCGAAAGAACCCGGAAAAATCGCAATTTTTTCCATAACCTGATTTTTAAAAAGATAAAAGTAACACAATCCTTTTAATCAACGGATAAACGGCGTTAAAATATCACGAAGCGAACGGTAACTTTCCTTCAGTGCGGCAAGGCTTTTTTTCCGGTCAAACCAAACAGCTTCGGTAATGTCTTCTGCAGTCTGGGGAGTCAGGTTTTGTTTCTCCGGAACAGACATCAGAAACCAATAGGTTTTTTTCAGGTATTTGTTATCTTCGCGGATGTAAATGTGATAAGTATTTGCCAGCTTCTTTTCAACTTTCAGGTTGTTTACACCCGTTTCTTCCATGACCTCCCGCAACGCTCCTTTCCCCGGTGCTTCTCCTTTTTTCAGCTTGCCTTTGGGCCGGTACCAGCTATCAAACCGTTGTATAACACGATATTCCTCTGCCGGGTTTTGTCCTAACCCCCCAGCTTCTTTGACATAATTAACATTATTTGTTACAAA
>CAZMOS010000149.1:0-9222 GCA_964567945.1 uncultured Lentimicrobiaceae bacterium | reverse complement strand
GCAGCCGTGTGAACGTCAGCAAGTCACGCATCAAAGAGCTGAAGCAACAGTTGGGTATATGAAGACCTTCCGGGGTCCGCTTTTGGAGGAAGAGTGTTGGAGGTTGCAGTGAATCAGAAATCTACGTCTGAAAACTGTAAACTGGGAACTGGGAACTGGGAACTGGGAACTGAAAACTTTTATCGAGGCAGATTAACGCAGATTTATTATGATCTTTTCAGCCTCTCTCCAACAAGAAAATGTAGATTGAAGATTGCCGACTACTGACTGCCGTTTGAAGATTGCCGATTGTGGACTGAAGACTGCGGACTGAAGACCGTGGACTGAAGACTGGTGATTGAAGACTGCCTTCTGCTACAACACCATCGTCAGAACCAAAACAACAATAATGGCAGGATAGATTCCCATTAAGACAAGTTCAAGGTAGTAATCGAAAGTTTTCATGACAGTAGTTTTTATAGTTTGTAATCGCTTTTTCAGAATACAAATTTGCAACGTAACGAACAAACATTTTTAACTACTTCCGGCCATTTTTTCAAAATAGAGGTTTTCCGCTATGGGGAAGATAAAAGTGGAAAGATAAAAGAGACAAGAATCAAGACAAAAGACAAAAGACAAAAGACAAAAGACAGAAGACAAAAGACAGAAGACAGAAGACAAAAGACAGAAGACAGAAGACATAAAAAAGAGAAACCATAAACAGGTAAAATCAATAAATAACACAATAATATTCTCCCCCCCGGGGAGATGTCCGAAGGACAGAGGGGTTTTTCTCCTCCCTTCCTGCCAAAGCGAAGCGGCGGGCCTGCAGGCAGAGAGATGTCCGTCGGCTGACGGACAGAGGGGGTCACTCATACTTCAACGCCGGGGCCGGATCCTGCCGCAGTACGTGATAAGACCGGATAAGTACCGTTAGCAAGGCAAGCACCATCATGGCCAGGATACCGGCAACGAAGTACCAGCCGTTCATGGAAATGTGGACGGAAAAGGTATTCAGCCATCTGTTCATCAGGTAATAAACCACAGGGGATGCCACAAGTCCGGCAATCAGGACCAGCCGGAAATAATCTTTCACCAGCAGCAAAATGATCCTCCTGTCCGACCCGCCCAGCACTTTGCGGATGGCGATTTCCTTTGTCCGCTGCTCGATCAGCAAAGAAGACAGCCCGTACAACCCGAGACTTGAAATGAACATGACGAAAAAGGTAAAATAACTGAACAGGGACAACATTTTCCGGTCGGCTGCATACAGGCTCTGAATTTTGTTTTCCAGAAAAGTATAATGCATAAAACGGCCTTTGTTGTATTTATTCCAAACCTTCTTTATACCGGCCATGGCTGCATCTTTGTTGTGTTCGTCCAACCTGACCAGCAGATACCGGCTTTCGCCGGGATACAATAAAACTGCCAGAGGTTCAATGGATGAATGCAATGAAGAATAGCTGAAGTTTTTAACCACACCAATGATCTTTCCCCGGGATTTTTCAAAAAACGATGCGTTGAACGCAGAGTCCAAAGGATGATCCAGGTTTAAAGCCTCAACGGCTGCCTGATTGAGAATGTAATAGTGGATCGTGTCGTTCACCATCCATGATTTAAAGAATTCTCCTTCATAAAGCGGTATTTTCAGCACATTAAAAAAACCGGTATCAACAATAAACAAGCCCAGTGTTTTCAGGGAGCTGTTCAAAGAATCACCCACATAAAACAAAGCCTTGCCATAAGTATAACCCGGGACGTTGCTCGATGAAGATACACCGGCAACCCCCCGAACAGACCTCAGCTCCGTGATAAACGAAGCCGCATGTTTGAAATAGGCCGTATCGTCCGGTGTGTTGATCACAACAACATTTGTTTCATCAAACCCCAGGTCCTGGTTTTTCAGGAACCGCATTTGATAGAAAACGATCAGGGTGGCGATGATCATTCCGACCGAAACCACATATTGTATGACGACAAGAACTTTGCGAACTCCACCTGCAGAGACCTTTTGCTTTCCCCTGATCGTTGCCAGAAAATTGTTCCCTTTCAATACATTTGCCGGGTTGAAACCCGAAAGGATGAATGCCGGGAACATACCGCTCACCACTGCCAGGATGACCATCATCAGTATGAGTAACAAGCCGAACCAGATGCCCTGTCTTGAAAACAAGGTCCCCACCAGGGTAAGGTGCTTCCCCACCAGAGTATTAAACCAGGGCATTAATATTTCAACGAGTGACAAAGCCAATATAAACGCAATGAGTACGACAATAAAGGCTTCACTTACATATTGAAAAACCAGTTGCCTGCGGAATGCCCCCAGCACTTTTCGCATCCCCACCTCTTTGGCACGTTTTAACGAACGGGCCACCGCCAGGTTGATGTAGTTGATGGATGCCGTCAACAGGATAAAACCTGCAATGATGCTGAAAATGATCAGGTAGGCAGGGTCTGTGTTTGAAGGACTGTCATAAGCCAGCGCTGTGTTGAAATGTACATGACGTACCGGTTCGAAACTGTAAACCATATACCCTTCGATATTGATGTTCGCACTGTCAATGAACGCCTTGATCTCTTTTGTAATATAACTGTTTACCCTTTTTTGGAAACTTCCAATGTTCACGGTATCGTCAAGTTTTACATAAGTGTACACACCCAGGCGAAACCAGTCACTTTTCATGCGTTTAAGGTTTTCCGGTGATAATGAGCTTTCCGAAACAACGGCATCAAAATTCAGGTGGGTCGGACAGGAAATGTTTTCAAATACTCCTGTTACCGTATATTCACGGCGTGTGGATTTCAGTTTTTTCCCCAGTGCTTTTTCATTGCCAAAGATCTGCTTTGCCACCGTGGAACTGATCACCATGGAATTGGGAGCCGATAATGCCGATTGGGGATCACCTTCAAGAAATTTGTAATCGAATATTCTGAACAGCCCCGAATCACTTAATGTTATATTCTGAACTTCATAAACTTCATTATTATATGTTATGGATGACAGATCATTGACATCGGCAGGATCGGTAAAAAACAATTTGGTGGATTCTCTCACTTCAGGGAAGTTTTCCTGTAGTTCTCCGGCCAGTTTGAAAGGAGAAATGGCGACTTTTTCAATTTTTCCTTCCAGCTTGTATTCAGTCCAGACACGGTAAATATTTTCAGAATCCTTCCAGTTCTTGTCGTACCTCAACTCGCTTTGTACATACAGATAAATAAAAACAAAAACGGCAATACCGATAGTCAGACCGAGGATGTTCAGTACGGTGTAGCTGCGCTGCCTGTTCAGTATCCTGATGCCTATTTTAAAATAATTTGATACCACTGTCGCCGGATTGTTTTGTTTATTTTTAGATAAACTTGTTCAAATTCTCGTTGATAACTTGGCCGTCGAAAAGGTGAATGATCCGCCGGCTATAGGAGGCATCCCGCCGCGAATGTGTAACCATGACGATGGTGGTTCCTTCTTTATTCAGTTCATTCAGCAGGTTCATCACCTCTTCACCATGCATCGAATCCAGGTTACCTGTAGGTTCGTCCGCCAGAATAAGCGACGGATTGGCAACAACCGCCCTTGCTACGGCAACACGCTGCTGCTGGCCTCCCGACAATTGAACCGGGAAAAGGTCTTTGCGGTGACTGATCTCCATCCTTTCAATCACTTCGTTTACCTGTTTTTTCCTGTCATTCTTTTTCCAGCCCATGTAAATAAGTGGCAATTCAATGTTTTCCCGGACGGTCAATTCATCAATAAGATTAAAATTCTGAAAAACAAAACCGATATTTTCTTTTCTCAAAACGGCTTTTTGCCTGTCACTCAACCCGGTTATCTCCTGCCCTTTGAAAAAATATTCTCCGGAATTCAGGTTATCAATCAAACCCAGGATATTTAAAAGCGTGGTTTTGCCGCAACCCGAAGGACCCATCACGGCAACAAAATCACCTTTTTCAACCTGTATGCTTACATTCCTTAAGGCGATGGTTTCCACATCCCCCGCCTGGAAAACTTTTTTCAATCCTTTTGTAACTATCATTTATTTCCAACTAAACAGCTCATTTCCTCATCAACTGATCAGAGCCGGTATTTTAAAAAAGAAGAATTACTTCCTTTAGCAAATGCCAATCTTTACTTAATTTTATGCAGACGGATAATTCTTTCAATTCACTTTTCTTAACATACTTTAACGAATACTATGCCATAAGATATATTCGCTTAAAAAACAATGTTTTAAAAAATATTTTAATGTAAAGTGTAACTAAACGTGTTCGAAATCGTCCATATTTTTGTACAGGTGTGAACATTTAAATGTATTTTTATTTTTTAATAAAAACGGACTGTTAACCAAACATATAAATAACCTGAAAACCATAAGTTAAACCGACTTACTAAAGACAATTCCGATGAATAAAATCAAAGCCCGCCTGCTGATCGTTGACGATGACCCCGATATCCTGCTTGCTGCGAAAATGTTTTTACGACAACATTTTGAAATTGTCCATACCGAAAAAAATCCGCAGAACATTCCCTCGTTACTGAAAAACGACAGTTATGACGTCATCCTGCTTGACATGAACTTTTCGAGGGATGCCACCAGCGGACAGGAAGGGTTTCACTGGCTGAATGTTATCCTGGGAATTGACCCGGCAGCCACTGTTATTTTCATCACCGGTTACGGGGACATTGAACTGGCTGTCCAGGGAATAAAAGAAGGAGCGACAAATTTTATTCTGAAACCCTGGGACAACAAAAAACTGCTGGCTACCCTTGAAGCTTCATTACGTATCAGGCAGTCAAAGGTAGAACTGGAAAATCTGAAATCCACACAAAAGGTTTTGATATCCGATCAGGACCAGGCCTACCACAATCTGATCAGTATTTCACCGGCTATGAAAAAAGTGATGACTATAGCTATGAAAGTGGCAAAAACCGATGCCAATGTCCTGATTCTGGGTGAAAACGGAACAGGAAAAGAAGTGGTGGCCCGGGCTATCCACCGGGCATCCCCAAGGCATGATAAAATCTTCATCCCTGTTGACCTTGGAGCCATTACCGAAAGTCTTTTTGAAAGCGAACTGTTCGGGTATAAAAAAGGAGCTTTTACCGATGCCAAAGAAGACCGTGCCGGACGTTTTGAAGTGGCCAACAAAGGCACCCTGTTTCTCGACGAGATCGGAAACCTGTCGTTACCACTGCAATCAAAACTGCTCAGCGTTTTGCAAAGCCGGAAAGTGGTTCGCCTGGGTTCAAGCAAAGAAATTTCCGTGGACATCCGGTTGATCTGCGCCACCAACATGCCCCTTTACGAAATGGTGAAAGAAAACAAATTCCGCCAGGACCTGCTTTACCGGATCAACACGGTGGAAATTTCCATTCCGCCATTGCGCGAACGGCTGGAAGACATTGAACCGTTAGTGGAGTATTACCTCGATCTGTACTGCAAAAAATATAAGATACAGAAAAAACGCATTGCATCCGGAACACTGAAAAGGATGCAAAAACATACATGGCCGGGTAATATCCGTGAGTTGCAACACGCTGTGGAACGTGCAGTTATTCTTAGTGATTCGAATATTCTTGGGCCGCAGGACTTTTTTATGGATGAACAGGGAGAAAGACACGAAGACGATTTTACACCGGATAATATGAACCTGGATGAAGTAGAAAAAGTCCTGATCCGCAAAGTTATTGACAAACACGGAGGCAATATCAGCAGGGCGGCAAAAGAGCTTGGCCTGACGCGGGCATCATTGTACCGAAGAATAAAAAAACATGGTATTTAAACGGTTCAGGATACAGGTGATCATCAGGGTGCTGCTGATCGTGGTGAATGTGGCGCTGATATTCAGGCTTCACAGCCAGACCTCGTATGCCGTCAGCACAATTATCCTGATCGTATTGCTTATTATCCAGGTGATCATGCTCATCCGTTATGCCGAACAAACCAACCGTAAGCTGACTCGCTTTTTCGAATCCATCCGCCATGCCGATTTTACAACTTCATTCGGAGACAATGATATGGGGAAAAGTTTTGAAGGGCTGAACCGCGAATTTAACGAAGTGATCGAGGCTTTCAACCGGAACAAAACCGAAAAAGAAGAGCATTTCAATTACCTGCTGACGGTTATCCAGCATGTCAGTATCGGCATTATCGTTTACAAGCTTAACGGTGATGTGGACGTGTACAACAATGCCGTAAAACGACTGTTGCAGATGAAACGGCTGCGCAGGATTGACGACCTGAAAGAAGTGGCCGAAGAACTGCCCGGTGTGCTGATGAATATGAAAGCCGGCAACAAAACATTATTCAAGATTTTCATCAACGACGAGTTGTTACAGCTTTCCATAAGCGCCACTGCTTTTCGTATGCGGGGCGAGGAGTACATCCTGGTTTCGTTTCAGGACATTCATCCCGAACTGGAACAAAAAGAAATTGAGTCGTGGCAAAAACTTATCCGCGTGCTCACCCATGAGATCATGAATTCCATCACACCCATATCTTCTCTGGCTTCCACCGTTAACGGAATTCTTGAAGATTACAAAAATTCCAGCCCCAAACTTGCCGAAGAGGAAGCGGAACAGTTGGACAATATCGTTCATGCCGTTTCTACCATCGAAAACCGCAGCCAGGGGTTATTGAATTTCGTGGAACTCTACCGTAACCTGACCCGCATTCCCAAACCTCATTTCAGGTATTTCCAGCTCAGGGAATTGTTCGAGCGGGTCCTGCAACTGATGAACCCGAAATTTGAAGCTTCCGGTATCCGGTACGAAGAAAATATCTATCCCCAGGATCTGAAACTTCTGGCTGATCCCGACCTCATTGAACAGGTACTTATTAACCTGTTGCTCAATGCTGTTGACGCCGTCAAAGAAGTCGGCAATCCCCAGATATCACTTACGGCCTCCATGAACCTGAATAACCGGATCATCATCGAAGTGGCTGATAACGGCAAAGGCATAAAACAAGATATTATGGATAAGATTTTTATGCCGTTTTTTACATCCAAAAAGTCCGGATCAGGCATCGGGTTAAGCCTCTCACGTCAGATCATGTCCATGCACAAAGGCAGCCTCAGTGTCAGGTCCCGGTCGGAGAAAGGAGCAGTTTTTACCGCAGTGTTTTGAGGTTGAAAAAAGAGCCGGGTCTTTCCGGGAGTCTGCACCTGCACAGACCCACTTTTTCGCCCTGAATAAAATAGACCGGGAAAGTTCCCATTATTTCGATGAGGCTAACTCCGGGATGAGTCAGCGGTTCAAATTTCAGTAATACACCTTGGTTTTAACCCCCTTCGCTTCAACTTTGGCGGCGATGGCATTTAATTCGCTTTCGGGAATTTTTTCCAGTCCTTCGGCGGGTGTCCCCCGTTCGATGGGATAGATCATCACATACTGCGGGTTGATCTTTTTTACCAGAGGCAGCCAGGCGGAAATTTCCTCCGGTGTGGTATTGTCAATGTAATGCCCATTATAACTTCCGCGGACAAATAAAGTCTGAACAATGAGGTTTCCTTTGAATAACAGTAAATTCTCTACCACTTTACCGACCGTTAAATTACCCAAAGGTTGATTGAGCCGTTGAAATGTGTTTTCGATGCCCGTATCCAGCTTCTGGATGTTCATTTCCACCTTTTCCAGCGCTTTCCTGACAGCAGGTTTGTGGTTCATGCTGGCATTGCTCAACACACTGATAATTGTTCGTGGTGAGATTTTATCACGGATTTTGATCGTATCGTCAATAATGGCGTCAAATTCCGGATGAATGGTCGGTTCCCCGTTACCGGCAAATGTGATGGCATCCGGTTCTTCTGTCGTACCTTTCAGTTCCCGAAGCCGATTTGACAATTTTTCTTTCAGGATTTCCCTTTCGGGCAAAACCAGTTTTGAACGGTTGTTTTTTGTCCAGCCGCACTCACAGTAGATGCAGTTGAAATTGCAATATTTACTGTCATCAGGCAACAGGTTGATCCCAAGTGAAACACCCATTCTCCGACTGTAAACCGGGCCGAAAACCATCTTGTCAAATAAAATCACGGGTAGAAAAAAATTTTTGCAAAAATAGGTTTAAATTTGGTTTTTCATTTGATATGGCCAGTCTTCGAGAAATCAATGCACCGATAGCAGAGGATATAAAAGCTTTCCGGAAGATTTTCCGTGAAACGGTCAGGTCAAGGGTTCCCCTTTTGGACCTGATCATGCGATATATCCTGAAAACAAAGGGCAAACAAATGCGCCCCATGTTTGTCATGTATAGTGCGGGAATTTTGGGGAAAATCAACGAAACCACTTACCGGGCTGCTACAATGATCGAGCTGATGCACACAGCTACACTCGTGCATGATGACGTGGTGGATGATTCTTTCCGGCGCAGGGGAAAGTTTTCGGTAAATTATCTTTGGAAAAACAAGATCGCTGTGCTGGCCGGTGATTTCCTGCTTTCAAGGGGTATGCTGCTGGCACTGGAGAACAAAGATTACCGCCTGCTGGAGATCATTTCGAAGGCCGTTAAAGACATGAGCGAAGGCGAATTGCTGCAACTGGAAAAAGCCCGCAAGCTGGACATCAGTGAAGACATTTATTACGAGATCATCCGCAAAAAGACAGCATCCCTGCTGGCTTCGAGCATGGCTACCGGTGCGGCTTCCGTGACGGATGACGAGACACTGGTGGCTAAAATGCATGCCATCGGCGAGAATGCCGGCATGGCCTTCCAGATCAGGGATGACCTGTTTGACCTTCAGGCCGGAAATGAATCGGGGAAACCCACGGGCATTGACATAAAAGAAAAAAAGATGACCCTCCCTTTGATTTACCTTCTGCAGCAATCTTCAAAAACTGAAAAAACCAGGATCATCAATACTATAAAAAACGACAATGAAAATCCCGAAAAAGTAAAGTGGCTCATCGAACAAATCAAACAATCGGGCGGTTTTGATTACAGCATCAAAAAAATGCAGGAATTCAACAACAAAGCCCTGGACATGCTGAGCACTCTTCCCGACAATGCCTACCGACAGAATATGAAAAAGCTGATTGAGTATAATGTTGAGCGGAAGAAGTAGAGCGGGGTGCGGGGTTGCGTAAACTGACCAATTTCCATTAACTAATCCCCGTTAACCATTTTCCGTTAACCGATAACTTTCAACAGATACGAGTGTTGGGGCATTACAAATGCCGGAATAAAGCATCCTCGTTACGCTGCGCAAAAGGAGAACGAAGAACAATGAATAAAGCAAAAAAATCAT
>CAZMOS010000148.1:0-9569 GCA_964567945.1 uncultured Lentimicrobiaceae bacterium | reverse complement strand
CCACCGGCAATGAGCCGCAAAGTGTGGCGGGGAATGTGATGGTGGTGAGGTGAGACGGGGTACGGGTTGCGAGTTGCAGGTTGCGAGTTGCAGGGTGCGGGGTACAAGTTAGAGGAATCCACTATTAACCATTTTCCATTAACCATTAACCATTTGCAGGTTGCATGGTAGAAACACCTTCCAGAGTACGCCTGTGGCGTTCCTGGAAGTGTGTTCGGTAGCGGCCTATGAATAAGAAATATCAAATATCCCCGTTTCGCTGCGCTAAAAAGGACGAAGGAGGGAATCCCCCGGCAAGAACCCCTTAGTGATTATCCTCTTTCTTAAGGGTAGGGAAAAACACTTTGTTAATAACTGAGAAACTTACCGAAAAGCACCTGCACATAAGCCTGCCCTTCTTTCAGAAAAGCGTTTTGTTGTTTTTTAGGCACATCGGTTGACACAATAAAAGGTACAGTCACATTGTACACAATGTAATGGTCAGGCCGTTTCCATCCGAAACCGTCGCTAAGTTCAAAATAGGCAAATTGGGGTGAATACGGGTTAAACATATCCTTGCTCCAGAAAAAATCCTCGTGTGAAATCCCCAGTTGTGCCAGCAGGGTAGCCGGTACATCGGCATTGCCGCACAAATGTGACGACCGGGTGTTGCGGTATTCCTCTTTCAGTGCGTCCCCGAGAAAAAGGATGGGGATATTCCGGTAACCGAACTGGTCAATTTGCTGATGACGGTGGGTAAGGTGTGAATGGTCGGCCATCAGGATAAAAAGCGTATTCCTGTACCAACTCTGCTTTTTCACTTCATCGAAAAACGTTCCCAGCCATTTGTCAGTGTAATGCGCCGAGTTCAGGAATTCGGTTTCGGGTTCCAGCCAGTTGATTGGCCGGGGTCCCGGAAAATCATAAGGGGAATGCGAACTTAAGGTCAGAGCTGCAAGAAAGAACGGCTGGGGAAGGTTTCCCATATCCTGCGTAAGGCGCATGAACAAGCCCTGGTCGTGAATACCCAGTTTTCCTTCGGGCCATCCTTTTTTAAAATCCTCCCATCCGACCAACCTGTCAAATCCGTTGTAAACCAGATATGATTTGATGTTTCCGTAATTCAGATCACCGCCGAAATAAAAGGCGGAATAATAACCGTCATTGTTGAGCAAACGAACCAGGCCGGGCAACGAATCATATTTCTCAGGGTGATCGGTGAGTGTGGTTACCGGAAGCGCGGGCAAACCTGAAAATACACTTCCCAAAGCTTGTTGTGTCCGGTTGCCGGAAGCATAGAATTCGGTAAACAGCAACCCTTTTTTTTCCAGGTTGTGAAAACGCGGCGTGATCCCCGTGTCACCCGAAAGGGTTTCGATCAGGTCAGCCGACCAGCTTTCAAGCAGGATCAAAACAATGTTCGGCTTTTTGATATTCAGGATGTTGATCGTAGTATCCGTTTTGGTTTCCTGGATTCTTTTTACAATCGCCAGGGCTTCATCATCAGGCATAAACTTAAAATAGTTCTGCTCTTCGATCTGGTAATAATCAATGACTGAAAAAGTTACATTATACAGGTTGTTAACAGCAGCCAGATTCAGGATGTTGTGTTTTGAAAAATAACTGTCGCTGGCCGTGATGGATATTTGCCCCACCCCGCCCCTGACGCCGATAAACAGCAATACCGGGGTCAGCAATGAAAAAGCCAACTTCCCTGATAAGCTGCCGTTTATGGTTTCGGGTTTACGGTAAAAAAAGCGGATATATATCAGGTAGAAAAAGGCAACCTGTACAACCAGCAGAATAAAAAACAAAACAAGGTCGCGGTTGGGAACCGAACCGAATACCTCCGTCGGATGCCGCAGGTAGAGTATTGCTTTATAGGAAAGCTTGGTCTTCCATTCGCCGAAAAGGCCGATCTCGCTGACACTCACCAGAACGTACAAAAACAAAATGAGGAATGTGTAGATCCTGTTCAACAGGTTTAGCCACCCTGCTTTGAAAAAACCCTGGATTAACAAAAGAAAAAACGGAATAACAAGGATATAAGAGGCGGTGGACAGGTCCAGGCGCAACCCGTGGAAAAAGCTAAGCAGTATCCGGGAAAAAGGTATTTCTTCCCTTGACAGTTGTGTGGAATAATAAGCCAGAAAAACAGCTCTTTCCACAGCAAATACTACCATCCAGAAAAACAGTTGTCTGATGAGGAGTATGAATTGTTTCATTTGTGCTGTCGCTAGTGCAAAACCTGCTTTAACAGGCGCAAAGGTAATAATTGTGAAAACGAATGACAATTGGGCAAAATTACTGAAGACTGTTGATTGCCGACTGTTGATTGCCGACTGTTGACTGGCAAAGAGATTATATAGGAGAATAAGATGCAATGGGTGCAGTGGCTGCAATTGTTGCAGTGGGTGCAATTGTGTCAGATTCCTCCTTATCCAATCATTTTTCCATTTCTCCAGTATCCCGCTCAATTTCCTACTTTTGCAAAAAATCAACCATGAGCATTCGGGAAAATATCATAGCCTTCAAAAAAAATATTCCTGAAAATGTCAGGCTGGTTGCCGTTTCCAAAACCAAACCGGTGGAAGCCATTCGCGAAGCTTATGCAACGGGCCATCTGGATTTTGGAGAAAACAAAGCCCAGGAATTATCGGATAAATATCCGCAACTTCCGCACGACATCCGCTGGCATTTTATCGGCCATCTGCAAACCAATAAGGTCAAGTACATTGCTCCTTTTGTCCACCTGATCCATGCTGTTGACAGTCTGAAACTATTGAAAGAGATCAACAAACAGGCCGTAAAAAACAACCGCACCATTAGCTGTTTGCTGCAGTTCCACATCGCCAGCGAAAGCACCAAATTCGGGATGAATATTCAGGAAGCCCGCCAATTGCTGGAGTCTGATTTGCATAAGAACATGAGAAACATACAAATTCTGGGGGTGATGGGGATGGCTACCCTGACCGATGACCCGGAACAGGTCAGAAATGAATTCCGGCAACTCCGGCGTTACTACGAAGAGTTAAAAAGCGATTATTTTACCGGTGATGATTCATTCCGGGAAATCTCAATGGGCATGAGCCACGATTACAAAATAGCCATCGAGGAAGGCGCAACCATTATCCGTATCGGGACGGCGATATTCGGTGAACGGAATTATCAGGTGTAGAAGATTTTTTATCTTGCAGCCGTTTAAATGAAAATCAAAAGACATTGAGAAAGACAGGCATTATTTTGTTTATTTTGCTGATTGTCACCGGTTACGGGCTTGTGGGACAGTCGGGGGGGGTTAACGGAATGCCGAAAAAAACTTACTGGTGGTTCGGGCAGAAATCGCCAACCGAATTAAAACAACAGGCAAAACCCGTATCCCAGCATCCTCCTTTTTGCGGTAAAAAACGGCGCAACAATGGCATGGTCCTCCCGCTTCCTTTTGGAACAGGACTGGCTTTCACTGCATTTGAGCAACCTTACTACAGCAGTAACCTACGGATGTACAGCACCAACAATAACCTGACTGCCAGGGCAGATACGGTTTATCAGGATACCAAATCGGGGGAGATTGCCGTAACCGTCAGGCCTGATTTCTGGCTTTTCCCTTTCCTGAATGTTTACGGACTGTTCGGATACAGCGCAGGGAGGACAACACCAGATATGAGGGTTCCTTATATAATCATTGAAAATATTCCGGGAATCGGAGAACTTAAAATTGACACCACTGTTGAATTGAAAGACAATATTTATTACAACGGCCCGGTTTACGGGTTCGGGGCTAACGTGACAACGGGATATAAAAACTTTTTCATACTCTTGAATTATGAATATTCGGTGACCAACCCCACAAGCCTGGAAGACAACCTGGTTTATCAGCGATTTAATGGAAAGCTGGGTATTCTGCTCGGCCATAACCGGAAAAAGGCGAAAGGGGCCTTCTGGCTGGGCACCATGTTCATGAAGGATAACCAACACTTTGAAGGAGAAGTGAACGTAAAAGACATCTTACCGGGTTTTGAAGTCATTTTCGGCGATAAGGCAACCTATACGGCGGATGTCAGAGCAACGAATCCCTGGAATTTTATCTTCGGCGGATCGCTGATGGTGAACGACCACCATTTTGTCGTGCTGGAACTGGGCTTTTTCCGGCGACAACAGGCCTCGCTTTCCTATACATTCCGGTTTTGAGGGTTAGAAGTTTAAAGTTTAAAATAGTGCTCATTCGGATTTGTAATCCGCTCACTTATCGAGCTTAGGTTAATAGTTGTAACGATTAAAGGTTGTTGCTTCCGAATTGGAAATACGGAAGAGCACCTAATGGGCTGAAAAAGCGTTTTTATGTTATTTCTTCCCTTTCCTGAAATCCACCAGCTTAACATCGAACAGCAGGGGTGTATAAGGTCCTATTTTTCCGTAACCCCAGCCGCTGTATGCCAGTTTGGAAGGAACGATAAGCCGGGCTTTTTCGCCTTTGTTCATGCGGACTACAGCCTCGTCCCAGGCAGCCACCACCTGCCCCCGGCCCAGGACAAACTTCAACGGTTTGCCCCCGGGAGACGAATCAATGACATTGCCCTGCAATGAATAAAGCGTGTAGTCAACCCACACGGTGTCGCCGTTCTCCGGTTTCGGTCCGGTACCTTCTTCCAGTTTGATGAGATACAAACCGGTTTCCAGGGGTTCCTGGGTAATCTTGTGTTGTTTTACATAAAGTGCTATTTTACTCTTTTCTGCTTCTTTCAGTCTTTTGCGTTCTTCATCACGGCGCTTTTTCTTTTCGGCACGTTCATTCTGCACCTCTTCAACCGTGCGCAGTTTGTCCAGTTTTACAGTGTAAACGATCGTTGTGAACGGCGGTACAATCCCCCTGCTTTTTGAACCCACGCCAATGGGTGAGGGAACGATCAACATGGCTTTTTCTCCTTCGCGCATCATACCGAGTCCTTCCTGAAGACCTTCGGTGTCGAAACTTTTCCCGTATTCCACGTCAATGGGGTCTTTGCCGAAATTGTTGAATACCAGCGTGCCGTCAAGTTGCTTTACCTCCAGAAAAATCCGGCACATCTCCCCTTTTTCGGGTTTGCGGCCGGTGCCTTTTTTGATGGGAATGTAATACAACCCCGATTCGGTGGGTTTTACCGTTATATGATTTTCCTTCAGGTAACTGTTCAGCGTTTCGATCTCCTTTTGCCTTGCTTCTCTTTTTCTTTGTTCGACGATGGTGTCATACTGGTCTCCTGTATAATGGGAAAGAAGCCTGATGTCGAAATACATGGGGCTGCCTGGTTTGACATAGGGAGGTAATTCGGCCATGTGCGCTGTTTTCAGAAAAAAAGAGTCGGCCACGACGGCAAAAGTAAACGAGTCGCCTACGCCCATCAACTTGAGGCCTTTATAGATATCTCCTTCATACTGGGGTGGCATCATGGCAAAAGTAAGCGAATCACCTTTGTCTTTGCTTGAATACAAGACAGTATCCTTCAGCCGGTAGTCCATCCTGACAGTCACCCAGTCGGAATCATGCCAGACGGGTTTGTTGTTGCCACGAAAGTGCGCTTTATAATACACGCCGTTTCCGCCAGACTCAAAACCTTTGAACTTTTCGCTTTTATCAGCAGAAGATGAGCAGGATATCATAAACACGATGAAAAACAAAAATCCAACAAACTGAAATGCTGTTTTTTTCATTTCCGGTTATTTTTTATATCTGTTAAAATATATTTAAGAATGAACAATCTCGCAGCAGAGCTAACGAGGTATCAAAATGGCACACTATCCGGGTCAGACAAATAAAAATCACGGAGAATTCCATAAGAAGCTCTCCGTGATTTTATGGTATTATTTATCGCTGTTCTGAATATCCACCAGTTCCACATCAAATACCAGTGTGGAATAAGGTGGTATTTTGCCCCTTCCCTGGCCGTAAGCCAGGTCGGAAGGAATGACCAGGACAGCTTTACCGCCTTTGCGCATCATGGATATGCCTTCATCCCAGCCCGGGATAACCTGTCCTTTGCCAATGGTAAATTCTATGGGCTTGCCCCTGTCTTTCGAGCTGTCAAATACCGTCCCGTCAAGGAATTTCCCGGTGTAATGGACTTTTACTTTCTGGCCTTCGACGGGTTTTTTACCCTTTCCCTTTTTTACCCGGATATAATACAATCCGCTGCTTGTGGGTTTGGCATCGGGATAATTCCTGGCGATGAATTCGGCACGGTCAATGGCTTCCTTTTCCATGGTTTTCTGTCGTTTGACCTCCTCGCGTGCACGAACGGTATCCTCCGAAAGAATATCATTGAGCTTAACATCGAATGTGAGATATTTAACAGAGTCCATCCCGGGAGGTGTCAGTCTCATTTTGAACAGTTTGAACCATACCGAATCGGCAGGCATGATGAATGAAGCACTGTCGCCAATGTGCATCATGCCCAGTCCTTCGTAAATGTCGCCCTGGAAAACAGACGCGATCATAGGTATCTGCATTTGCTCCAGCGCAGGCAGATTGCGGCTGTCGAAAAGTACCGAATCATCCGTGCCGTAAAGCATGACTACATCAAGATACTCTCCGATTTTCGGAGTCACCGTATCGGTTCCTTTTTTGTAAAATTTGTAATAAAGCCCTGATTCTGTTTTGCTAAAACCGGGAAATTTGTTTTTTTCACCCGACTGGCAGGAGACTACCATTACTGCGGTCCATGCCATGGCCACAGCCAATAAGATTGTTGTTTTTTTCATGTTTTCAAAATTTAAATTCTTTTATTTATCTATTTAAGGTTAACGACTTCAAGATCATATATTACAGTTGAGCGCGGCGGTATTTTTTTCTGATCACCCAGTAACCCGTGCCCCAGATGTGAAGGAATGATCACCCTGGCTTTATCGCCTTTTCGCAGTAATAGCAAGGCTTCCTCCAGACCGCTTTCCACCCCTCCATGGCCGATTTCAAAAGCCAGCGGACCGGTCGAGTCGGACGAATACAACACATCCCCCGTGATCAGCATCAGTTTGTAATTCAACACGGCAACCTGCCCCTTCTTTGCCAAAGGGCCACTGCCTTTCTGATAAACCATATATCGTAATCCGCTGGGAGTTTTTTTCATTTCCCAATTGTGACGGTTGATATAATTTTCAATTTTTTCATTTTCCGATTTCACAAGATACCTGTTGGCCTTGATGAGCGACTCTTCCCGGCTCACCTTTTTATGTTCCTCTCTTTTTACCTGTTGCGGTTTCTGACTACAACTGCCTGCAAAAAACACAAGGAAGGCAAAACCAACGATATAACCGAACGGATTCATCAATAATTCAACTTAAAATCAAGTTCTTTTCGGTACTGTAAAAGTACTTCTTTAATATTATCAATTGCCTTTTCCATTGTCAGAAAAGATTTTCCTCCTGCTGCATTGATGTGGCCGCCGCCTTTAAAGTGTTTCCTGGCCAATTCATTGACCGAAAAATCACCTTTCGACCGGAATGAAATCCTTATCATGTTTTCCTTTTCGGTCAGCAAAACCGACAGGTTGACTTTTTCCATCATCAGCGGGTAATTCACAAGTCCTTCCGTGTCGCCAACCTGATAATTGTATTTTTTAAGGTCATCTCTCGAAAGCCAGATCAGTGCTGTACGTAAGTCTTCCCATACGATCATTTTGTTGCTGATGCCATGTCCCAGCAAGCGCAAACGGTTTTCAGAGAAAGTATCGTAGATCAGGCGATGAATTTGCGAGGCATCCACTCCCAAGGCGATCAATTCGGCCGTTATATGATAGGTGCTGACATTATTCGCCGAATAACTGAATGATCCCGTATCGGTCACGATACTTGTATAAAGACAATCGGCAATGGGTTTGTCCAGCAGGCTGTTATCCCCCATTTTTTCGATGAGTTCATAAACAAGCTCTCCGGTGGAGGAAGTTTTGATCACGGAGAAGACAAAGTCGAAATCGTCTGTCCGGGGTTCCACATGATGATCAATCATTACGCGCCTGGCCGGTGATTTGGCCAGGATCTCCGAAGCGGCGCCAAAGCGGTCAATGGCATTGTAGTCAAGACAAAAGACCAATTCTGCTTCTGCCAGTATCTTCTGAATTTCTTTTGCTGTTTTTTCATAAACCAGAATATCTTCAGCACCTGGCATCCAGGTGTAAAAAGAGGGATACTGGTTGGGTAGAACAGCCCATACCTGATGACCTTTTTTCCTGAGGTAGTGATACATGGCAAGCATTGAGCCCATTGCATCACCGTCAGGATTGTTATGTGATGTGACAACAATTTTCCTGCGCTCACCAAGAAGTATCCTCAATTCATTTTGTTGCTCTATACTTAACATGTGCTAAAAAACAGCCGCAAAGATAGATAAATATTTACTGCTTTTGCCTGAGGCCATATTACGGTAAATGTTAATTCGTCTTAAATTAAATCTTTATATGCAAAAATTGTTTTTGTAATCCTTAACCTTATGTATAACAGCATTATAAATTCTTTTTATCCGTTTTGGAAAAGCACAGTTGATTTTTCGGGTAATCATAATGTGAATCTCCGGTTAAACATTTTTGGAAACGATATGGACGAAACTTTTACTTTTGCACAAATTTTAAAAAACGAATTCATGACAGGAAACATCACATTCACCATGATCAAGCCCACAGCCGTAGCCAAAGGTTACGCAGGCAAAATAATTGACCAGATCATTGCAGGCGGATTTAAGATAAAAGCGTTGAAATACACTCGTTTAAGTAAAGAAGAAGCCCAAATATTTTATGCTGTGCATAAAGGAAGGCCGTTTTATGACAGCCTGACAAGTTTCATGTCGTCGGGGCCCATCTTTGCAGCCATACTTGAGAAAGACAATGCCGTGCAGGCCTATCGTGATTTTATCGGGACAACAAACCCCGGAGAAGCTGAAGAAGGCAGTATCCGCAAATTATACGGGACAAGCATTGAAGCCAATGCCGTCCACGGGTCCGACAGTGACGAGAACGCACAGATCGAAAGCAATTTTTTCTTTTCGGAAAGGGAAAGATATTAGCAAAATTACCGGAAAAACAACATTTTTTCTATTCCACCGCCTTTTCCATGCTACGGTCCAGGCGTCGGGATTGCCTGTCAGGCAGGTGAAAACGAAGAAAAAGTACCGTTTTCATAAATAAGGATCACACGGTGTAACCGGTCGCTGCCGGAAGGCGTTCTCGTTCCGTAAACCGCCTGTTCTTCCTCTCGTAATTTTTTATAAAGTGTTTTATCCGATTCTGACATGACTTTTCTGTCGTTCGAAGCAAAATCAATCTCCGGCTGAATGCGTTTTTCCGTTTCTTCACCCCCGGCATCCGATTCCTGGTTTTCCTGCTTTTCAATGTCCATGCTGCCATCCCCGAGCAAAAGCCAGTCAAGGTTAATTTCAGGATAACGCTTTTTGATCTTCATCATAAAATCGAGACTGGGTTTGTTTCTTCCTGATAAAACATGCGACAATGACGAACGCTGCACTTCAATCTCGTCTGCAAACTGTGCAGGCGATATTTTTTTTACCTCTAAAAGTTTTTTAATCCTGCTTATCATTTTGTTCCGGTTTGTTTACAAAAATAAAC
>CAZMOS010000147.1:0-9672 GCA_964567945.1 uncultured Lentimicrobiaceae bacterium | reverse complement strand
AACTAAAGTCATAGACAGACTTATGCCATGTCCTGAACTTCTTATCATGAAAGATGAAGTAGATCATTACAAAAAATGAAAGTGAAGCATTCAGCCCAAAGCGAATGGAACTGATGTAAGGCGATATATTCCGGATGTCGGTAAAATTTTCTTTTAAAATATAGCTGAAGCTGATCAGCGAGCCCGTTAATACAGCAAGGACATAAAAAAGCAGCAACACTCTGAAGCGTTTGTATTTCAATGGTTCCATTGTTGACAAAACAATGGGGTATAAGAGTAGGGGAAGTTTAATCCTTAAATCTTTAAGGGCATAATCAAGGTCTGACGTATTAAAAAGCCCCAGGACATGCAGAAAATAGACAGAGGACAAAATAAGGGCCGGTTTATTTTTTACAAATAAAGAAAGTTTATCCACAAAATTGTTTGCGGCAAGGCGGGCAAGGTAAACCAATGTATTCCATGTTCCTTTTATTGCGCCTCCAATTCTGAAAAAACGGCCTATTATCCTGAATCTGAAACCTGCCCATAGCCACAAACCAGCCAGCATGAACTCCGATACGCTCATGGCGAACTTGGAGAGCGGGAGACTCATGGCAATGAGTACCAACGTAATAAAATACGCCCATGAATGGATATTAACGTTGGATCTGATCATGCAAACAGGTTTATAATTTATTTGCCGGTTTCCTCTTTCTTTTCGTAAGTGCCATTCAAAATCGAGCGGTAGAGTTCCGGATCATCCAGGACCCTGACGGTTTCAGTAATATCAGGATCATTTTTTAGTGTGGCAACGACTTTGCCTTTCTGATAATAATAACGGGTTATAATTTCTATTCTGAGTAGTTCCTCGATTTGTTTCCGGTTTTTATCAATATCGTGTTGTTTTTCCTTTTTGACATCCGTATCCAGTGAATCAATAACAGGCCTGATGGCATCAATATAGCCTTCCCTTTCGGCACTTTTTTTAATTCGTTCAATCAGCATTTCCGTTTCGGTTTTATAATCAAAGTCCTGTTTTGTAACAAAGTTCTTGAAACGGTTAAAAGTCTCATCCGATATTGTAAACTCTTCCGGGGGAGGTATTTCAGGGTGTTTCAGAACAAATTCATTCACATAATTGAAAATATAATTCTGAGTATAAAGGTCAGCAGTTACCTGGCTGAACGTTTGCGTTTTTACTTTAATATCAGGTGCGATGCCTTTTCCGTCATAAACCGATCGTCCGTGTGCCGTTTTGAATTCCGATATTAAGCTGTCGGGTATTTTATCGGGTTCTCCATTACCGTTCTCGTTAAAATAATCAATAGCCTGGATACATCTCCCGCTGGGGATATAATATTTGGCAATGGTCATTTTCATTTTGGAGTTATAAGGCAGCGACACAATATTTTGTACCAGTCCTTTTCCAAAAGTACGTTCGCCTATGATTACACCACGGTCAAGGTCCTGAATTGCACCGGCGACAATTTCGGAAGCCGAAGCCGAATTACCGTTTACCAAAACAACAAGCGGTATTTTTGTGTCCATCGCGGCAAAGCGTGTGCTGTGAACCTGGAAAGTCTGTGGATTTTTCCCTTTGGTTGTAACAACGGTAGCGCCTTGGGGTACAAAGATGTTCACAATATCCACAGCTTCAGAAAGTAATCCCCCTCCATTACCGCGCAGATCCAGTACGATTGCTTTCAGGTCATTGTTATCTTTCAGATCGGTAAAAGCTTTTTTCACATCCGACGCTGCATTGGGATTGAATTGTATTAAAGTGATATACCCGATGTTATCTTTCAGCATTCCGTAATAAGGAATATTCGGGATTTTAACCTTTTCACGAACAATTTCAACATTCTGTGTAGCCGTATCTCCGAAATGCTGAATGGTTATCGTCAGCGGGGTTCCCGGAATACCTTTTAGTTTTTCACTCACATCCTTACTCGTCTTACCTTTTGCCGATTCCCCGTCAATGGCGATGATCTTATCGCCTGCTTTCAATCCTGATTGCTGCGCGGGAAAGCCTTCATAAGGTTCAGTAATCACCACATGATCCCCTTGCTTTTGGATCAGTGCACCGATACCGCCATATTCACCCTTGGTCATCAGTTCAAAATCTTCGAGTTTCGACTCTGGAACATAAACCGTATAGGGGTCGAGACTTCCGAGCATGGCATCAATGGCCGTGGTATTGAGCTCACCGGGATTGATCTTGTCAGCATAATTCAAGTTAAGCTGCCGCAGAACGTCAATATAAATCTCGATATTTTTTGACAATTCAAAGTTATTCTCATCCTGGGCTTTTACCGGATTCAACGGTATGAAAGCTATTACCAGAATAACAAATGTCAGGTTTAAAAACTTTTTCATGTTAAACATTTAAACATTAGGGAACAGGATCGTAACCGCTTCCACCCCAGGGATTACATGAAGAAATACGTTTTATGGCCAGCCAGCCACCCTTGAAAGGGCCGTGCTTTTTAATGGCTTCAACGCTGTAAACCGAGCATGTGGGGGTATATCTGCAAGACCTCCCTAAAAAAGGAGAAAGTGTGTATTGGTATATTCTGATCAATAAAATAAAAAACCTACCAAGCAGCTTACTCATCCTGTTCAATTAAGTGCTGCAAAATTAGGATTATTTTCTTTTCTATTTCAGCATAGCTGAGTATTGTTTTTCCAGTGTAGATTAAACCGAGTAAAACAGTGGCCCGGTTGTTTATACACCACCCTGCAAACGGTGTTTTATTTTTTCGGTAAGCTTCTCTTATCCGGCGTTTTATTTTGTTCCGGTCAACGGCTTTTTTGAAATGTCTTTTCGAAACTGATATCAGCACCTTCGGCAAACCGGGTTCATTCGTTTGTTCCTTTAAATAAAACACCCTGAATGGATATTTAAAAAACGAATCTCCTTCCTCAAAAAGCCGGTTGATCTGCTTTTTACCATGTAATCGTTCTTCTTTTCGGAATGTTTGTTTCAAGCTAAAAAAGTTTGAGTAAAGTTAATGAAAAGAATAGGTAACTTCAAGATTTATACCCCAGTCGGTTGAAGTTCCTGCTGTAATTTTAAGCGGTTTAGTATCAAGAGAATAATAAAATTTAAAACCGATCTTTAAATCATTTGATATCACACTGATTTTAGGATTTAGGTTTAGGTCTGCCCTGTATCTTCCTGTTTCTGTAAAATAAGGAACAAAATAGATATTTGCATCAACCCATATTTTTGGGCTGGTTAGCTTATAGACTTTCCAAACGATTCCCACCAAACCGGCAAGGTCGTTAGTGATTTTTGTTGTATCATAAGGTGTTTCGCGTTGGCCACTGATACCTCCTCCAATATAGAATCTGTTCCAACTATTGTAAACAAAATCATGGATGGCAATCACACCCAAAGTTAACCTCAACTTGGTTCCCAGTTCAGAGTTTTGAGAAGTGCTAAAGGCCGTTTCGAGCGACCATCTCTTTTTTAGTGTCCGCTCCCAGCTTAATGATGCATCAGCCTTGGTTGAGGTCAGCGTATCTGCCTGGAATGTATTGTAATCATCCCAGGAAATTGAAAAACCAGATTTCCTTTTCCTGTAAAGGAGGTTGCCTGAAAAACTGATTGTGGCCAGGTTGCTACCTTTTGAATAGTTTATACCAAGACCGATATTGCCACTTGTCCGCTGCCAAAAATTGCGTTTGATGGGATACACTTCCACGATTTCATCTATTCTCACAAGTTCTTTCCCGTTTGCCAGTTTAATATTCACATGCCTGTAAATACCGGAAGAATCGAAAGAACCGTAATAGATCATTCCGCTTTTGAGCTTGACCTCAAACAGTTTTGAACTTTTTATGGAATTGATTTTTGTAACTTCCAGGCTAATAGTCCCCATACCGTCCATTTTCCATGTTACCACACCGTAAACCAACTTTTTAAAATCACCTGTAAGTATATTACCATTGATGTGATAGATAGTATCAGTTTTTTGTGCTATCCCGTCAGAGGCAAACAGAAATGAAAAAAAAATCAACAGAATGGACAGTTTGTATTTCACAAGTGGTTTTGGTGTTTTAAGTTATTCAGGTACAAAAATATATTTTCTATTTTAATAATACCAATGTTATTTAATTTCGGGGTCACGGAAATCGTTTTGATATTTGCCGGGTAATTTTGTCTTTATTACAACAATTGCTTAAGGAATGATCGGTTAATTTATTTCTGTAACTTTCGCCGTTCAAAAAAAGCATCATGATAAAGAAACCACATTTAACATTTTGGCAGATATGGAACATGAGTGTTGGGTTCTTTGGTATTCAGTTTGGCTTTGCTTTACAAAATGCCAATGTAAGCCGGATATTCCAGACACTGGGAGCTGATATCGGCAATCTTTCCATATTGTGGGTAGCTGCTCCGGTAACCGGTCTTATTGTCCAGCCGATCATTGGTCATTACAGCGACAAAACATGGAACCGGCTTGGCAGAAGACGCCCTTATTTTCTTTTTGGTGCTCTCTTTGCATCAATTGCATTACTGGTAATGCCCAATTCACCGGTTTTGTGGGTAGCAGCAGGAACATTGTGGATCATGGATGCATCCATTAATATTTCCATGGAACCTTTCCGGGCATTTGTCGGCGATATGCTTCCCGAAGAACAGCGAACACAGGGCTTCGCCATGCAAAGTTTTTTTATCGGAACAGGAGCTGTCATTGCAAGTGTACTTCCCTGGGTAATGACCAACTGGCTGGGGATCAGTAACACGGCACCTGAAGGCGTCGTTCCCGATTCTGTAAAATGGGCTTTTTATATAGGTGGAGCCGTCTATTTTATAGCGGTGATATGGACCGTGATCTCAACAAAAGAGTATTCACCCGAAGAACTGGAAGCTTTTGAAGAGAAGGCAAAAAATTCCGGCCGGGACATTTCTCAACCTGAACTCCCGATTATTGATCATCAGGCAAAAGGCAAAAAACAAACCATTAACGGCTCTCTTTGGTTGGCCGGTGGAATAATCCTGACCATCTGGTTTTACAATGCATCATTCAATAAAGATCTTTTTGTTTTGTCATTTGGTCTGGTAGGTCTGGGGGTATTAATGGTCATTTCGGGTTTGTTACAGTTGAACAAAAAATCTGAAAATGCTTTGGTGGAGATCATGAACGACATGTTCGGGATGCCAAAAACTATGTTGCAGTTGGCTTTTGTTCAGTTTTTCTCATGGTTCGCCCTTTTTGCCATGTGGATTTACACAACGCCCGCCGTTACCGAATATGTTTTTCATACTACAGATACGACCTCAAAAGTTTTTAATGACGGAGCCGACTGGGTTTCAATACTTTTTGCCGTTTACAACGGTTTTGCCGCTGTGGTTGCATGGTTGTTAACACCCATGGCCAAAATAACCAACAGGAAAATAACACATTTTATTTCACTTCTACTGGGGGGATTGGGGCTTTTGTCCATTTATTTTATACATGATAAATACTGGCTTCTGGTTTCAATGTTGGGTGTTGGCGTGGCCTGGGCAAGTATTTTATCAATTCCTTATGCCATTCTGACCAATGCTCTGCCACACAATAAAATGGGGATATACATGGGAATATTTAACTACTTTATTGTTTTACCCCAAATTGTAGCGGCTGCCATTCTGGGATTTTTTCTCGAGACCTTTTTCGGCAGCCAGGCCATTTATGCCATGATCATCGGGGGTGTTTCCATGGCTGTCGCCAGTGTGCTTATTTTGTTTGTTAAAGACGATGGTTAAATTCAATACTCATTTTATGCCATACCGAGTATAACAAACACAATGCGACCTATTACTGTAAACAATAGTATAAAAATAAAATAGGATGATCGTTTGGTCCTTTTATCTAAATGTTTACTTTTTTGAATCTCAAGAAATGACCAAATCAAACCAACCGTTAAAACTATCCCTGATGGTATTATAATATATCTTTCTTTTAAAGTAAAAAAAATGACCATCAAAGCAAGTGTAAGGAATGTAACAAACTTGTAAGAAATTTTAATTCCTTTTTTTTCCTGCTTTTTAATTTCTCCAAAATCGGCCAGTTCTTTCAATAGTTCATCCCTGTTTTCAATTGCAAAAGGAACAAAAATGAAATGCTTGGGTTGATTTGTTTTTATGAAAATATTTTCATCGGATAATTTGACAATCTTCGTTATCTCATCTTTTCTGATCATTATGTCCGGAACATTTTTTTGTAATCGTTTAATATATTCTCCATTAATGATCAATTGATAGCTGTTCCAAAGCTTTTCCTGTCTCTTTATCCCCCTGTAAGCACCTGCAACAATAAAAACCAATAAAACCGGAAAAACAATTAATATCGTACTCATGTAAGATTCACTTTCCTGCTGGTTGACAACAAATATGAATATGCCTGCAATTATTGAAATCAATCCTAAAAGAAATGTTTTGATAAAAATTTTTCTTTTTACATTCCTGAATCCCTGCGGATTAGTTTTAAATGTTTTCATATATTTTTACCTAATTACTCTTTTTTACAAGGACAACTTTGTAATCCCTATTCACAATCAGGTCGGCTTTGTGCCTGATGGATTGAACCTGTTTGTGTTCTTGTTCCAGCACCCGCATACGGTACTCATTCTGTGGCTCTTTTCCCCGGTCTTTCTGGGCTTTTTTGGTCTCGAGATAGATCAGCTCGATAAACACCCGCAAATCCACATCGTCAATGTTGATGGCATACAAACCGTCAATGACCAGCATATCAATACCGTTAAAATCCGTCGTCAGCTTGTCCACCTGCTCGGTAACCAGGTCAACACAAGGCATGGATGATTTGCGGTCGTTTTTGAAATCGTCAATGACCCTGTTGATCTCATCCCATTTGTATTCGCCAAGTCCGACGACTTTTTCTATACCGTTTTTAATCCGCCATTCTGTCCGCTCCCGCGGGAGGGTGTTGTAAAAATTATCGGCATGGATGGGTTTGGCAAAAATCCCCTGTTTGCGCAATCCTTTGGCAACAACATGGGTCAGTTCCGACTTGCCGGAACCCGACTCGCCGGATATGGCGATAATGAACTTGTCTTTTTTTCTTTTCAGGATTTCCTGCTGGATGGCTTCTCCGGCGATCCTGTGCTTTTCCGTGATCAATAATACATCTTCGAGCATGGTTTTTTGTTTTTTATTTCACGCAAAGACGCGGAGACGCAAAGGTAAGATGTTGAATAAAAAGCTCTGCGACTTTGCGTGATAATTATTTTTTATTGCTTACATTTATTTATGTTTTTTAGCTATGGGATAAATTCCATCAAGCCAAAGAATAAATTCTATGGCTTTAAATTCATTCTGTCCCTTCGGGACGCCCCCAAGTCCCAAGCGAACGACCGAAATCCCTGGTCACCAATTTATTGGTGGACGATAAATCCTGCAACCCGAGGAATAAATTCCACGGCTTTAAAATCATTCTGTCCCTCCGGAACACACCCCAAGTCCCAAAGGGACGTCCGAAACACCAGACCACCAATTTATTGGTGGGCGATTAACCCTACAACCCGAGGAATAAATTCCGCGGCTTTAAAATCATTCTGTCCCTCCGGGACGCCCCCAAGTCTCGTTTTAAACGAGACGTCCGAAACCCCAGACCACCAATTTATTGGTGGGCTACATTAATTCCCTCTTCCCCAACCTTAATCTCTCTCCCGTTCATAACCACCATCGCCTCTTTATTCGCTTTAATCTGAATGGAGGTATTCGAAACAACAAAATCATAATGCACTCCTTTAAACCGCAGGTTGAATTTCATTTCTTTCCATCTTTCGGGCAGGTGGGGTTTGATCTTCAGCACATCGCCATGGATATCCACGCCGGCATACGTTGAAATGGCGATCATAACGGTTCCGGCCATTACGCCCGCGTGGATGCCTTCGGCAGTTGTGCCGCCCTGGATGTCGTTGTAGTCGCTAGTGAGTGCATCAAAATACAACTCCCAGCTCAGTTTCTCATCCCCGATCATGTTGGCCAGTTCGGCGTGGACGATCCGGCTCAAAGTGGAACCGTGGGATGTGCGGGCAAGATAATATTTCAGATTTTTCTCAAGGTAATCGTCCGGCAGATGGTAATTCATATCTAACAGCAAATGGTCAACATCAACTTTATCAAGATTGTAAAAAGTCATCAGCGCATCAGCCTGTTTGGCCACCTTGTATTCATCCGCCGATTTACCCTCGGCTTTCAGCAGCCGGTCCATACGGTAAATGTTGCCATATTTTTCACGGTAGTGGTCCCAGTCCAGCTCTTTCAGATCGAAATATCCGTCATACTGAGAAATGATTCCATTATCCGAAATGACCAGGCGGAGCTTTTTCCGGATGTCTTCCCATTTTTCAATCTCTTCCTGCGACAACGAGATTTTTTCGAAAACCTTTTTCCTGCCTTCTTCACCCAGCACATCCAGGATTTCAGGAACCATCCCGAACATCCAGCTTACCATCATATTGGTGTACGCATTGTCTTTCAGTCCGCCTTTTTTTGCACCCGGATACGTTTCATGAAATTCATCCGGGCCCATTACCCCTTCGATGGAATACCGTCCGGTTTCAGGGGCAAACCGGGCAATGCTCGCCCAGAAACGACAAATCTCAAAATACATTTCAGCGCCATATTGTTTCAGAAAATCCCCATCATCTGTGGTATTGAAATACTGCCAAACGTTGTAAGCCACAGCCAGTGACACATGGCGCTGTAACGAGCTGTGGTCGGGACCCCATTCGCCGGTTACGGGATTCAGGTGCAGTACCTGTGTTTCTTCCCTGCCGTCGCTTCCACTTTGCCATGGGAACATGGCTCCCTGGTATCCGTATCCGTGTTCATGTGCATATTCCCTCGCCTTGTCAAGCCGCCTGTAGCGATACATCAGCAATGATTTTGTCACATCTGGAAAGTGGACATTGTAAAACGGAAGGATGAACAGCTCGTCCCAGAAAATATGTCCCCGGTAAGCTTCACCGTGTAACCCACGTGCAGTGACGCTGGCATCCAGTTTAACATTGTGCGGCGAAGCAGAAACCAGCAGATGGTAAATGTGCATCCGTAAGAGTTTTTGTGAAATCCGGTCATCTTTCACTTCAACATCGGCTTCCAGCCATATCTTTTTCCAGGCAGCAGCGCTGTCTCTCAGCAATTCATCGAATGAGGGCGCATTTTCCACATTCCACAGAGTCTGCCGGAGAAGGTCGGCATCACCGAATTGAGAGGTGTTGATGTTGACCACTTTTTCTACCTCAACCGTTTCACCTTCTCTCATGCTATACTCAAAAAAAGTTTCCACAAGCCCAACTTCGGTATTGATCACGTAATCGGTATCTCTGCCGGTTCCGTTCACCTGCAACTGCAGCCGGGCAGCTTCTACGATATCTGTCTTCGACTGTGTGGTTTGCACTTTCAGGAAAGAGACATTCCCTTCCCCTCCCTGCTCCACCGGCTGAAGATGCTGCTGGTTCAGGGAGTTGTAGCGTTCCACACCGGCATTTTTGTGTTTTCCTTCCAGCGCGGATTTAAACCGGATCGTACCTGAATAATTCAAGGGTGTGATCTGGTATTTGAGTGCTGCCAGATGCATATTGTCCATACTGGCCAGTCGGTACTAGCCAATTCTGGTCTTCTTTACGGCAGCAACTTTCATGACCATCGTCCAGGTCAGCAATACGTTGCGGTAG
>CAZMOS010000146.1:0-9673 GCA_964567945.1 uncultured Lentimicrobiaceae bacterium | reverse complement strand
TAAAAGTTGAAGTAAAATGTTTGGTAGGAACCCCCTTCCTGGCCAACTAGCGTGGCGTGCTAACCGCTGTTCCTGCCTCGCAACCTCGTTTGCGTTACGACCCGCTGACGGGCGGACTGGTCAAAGTTGTCAGAGAATAGCTTTCCTGATTTTCACGAGTTTTATTGGCAGGTCTTCAAGGAGGTCCGGGCGCAGAATATTGGCTCCGTCTGATTTAGCGTTCTCAGGGCGGGGGTGGGTCTCAAGGAAAATTCCGTCAACACCCACGGCAACACCAGCTCGTGCAATGGTTTCGATCATTTCGGGATTTCCACCGGTAACTCCCGATGATTGATTGGGACGCTGAAGAGAATGGGTGATGTCAAGGACAACAGGTACTCGGTTTTGCTGCATTTCGATAATGTTCCTGTAATCCACCACCAGGTCGCCGTACCCGAACATGTTGCCCCTTTCGGTAAGCATGATCTTTTCGTTTCCCGTAGCCCTGACTTTTTCAACGGCATAACGCATGGACGAGCCGGAAAGGAATTGTCCTTTTTTGATGTTGACCACTTTCCCTGTTTTCCCGGCAGCCATCAGCAGTTCCGTCTGACGGCAAAGAAAAGCCGGTATCTGGAGGATATCCACATATTCTGCTGCCAGCACAGCTTCCTGTTTCGAATGGATATCCGTGATCACGGGCATGTCGAAAGTTTCGGATACTTTGCGGAGTATTCTGAGCGCTTTTTCATCACCAATGCCTGTAAAAGAATCAAGCTTTGAGCGGTTGGCTTTCTTGTATGATGCCTTGAAAATAAAAGGGATTGACAGCTTGTCTGTGATCTCAAGGATGCGTTCGGCAATAGAGAAAGCCATTTCTTCATCTTCAATTACACAGGGCCCTGCAATCAGGAAAAAGTTTTTCGTGCCTGTATGTTTTAATCCGGGTATCTCCATCATGGTAAAATCAAATTGTTTTCAAAAATACGAAAAAGAGTGCAGTCAACCGGCAGCCTGCCCGTCATTATCCGCCCCACATCTTTCAAAGAAAAGCATTCGATAAAATTTAAAATATAAAACTCTGAATCACTGCAGCTTCATCCCCCTGAAACTTACAAAATAAACACCTGTGAAAATAAATATTGCAGCGATAACCTCATTCCAGGTCAGTATATCTTTTCCGGTAATCAGGGCAACTGCTGTGGCCAGAAACGGTTGCAGGTAAATGTAAGCGCTGTTGACCGTCGAGCTGATATTTTTCAACGAATAATTGTTCAGGAAATAAGCGACAACCGTAGTAAAGATAACGATGTAGGCCACCGACATCCAGATGGAAAAAGGAATACGGGCATAGTCGGGTTCACCAAGCAGTCCCACCGATACGGGCAAAACATAGATCAATCCGAAAGTAAAAATCCATTTCATGATCACCAGTGGCGGGTATTTCACCATCAGTGGTTTGACCAACACAAGAAACAGGGCATACGAGGAAGCATTGATAAGGATAAAAAAGTTTCCGAGAAAATTACCCAATGTAAATGACCCGCCGCTGCCTTGAATGATCAGATATAGTGCTCCGCCCATTCCCAGCAGAATGCCGAAAACTTTGTTTTTTGTAATCTCTTCATGGAGAATAAAATGCGCAAAGATCAGGACGAGAATGGGGATACCCACCATGATGATGGAAGCATTGATGGGCGTGGTCAGGTTAAGCCCTTCAAAAAACATGACCTGATTGAGGGCAATGCCGAAAAAGCCGCACACGGCAAGCCGCAGATAATCCTTTTTTGAGATCTCTACTTTGGGAAAAAACATCCCGGCAAACCAAAAAATGGCCGTTGCCCCGACAACCCTGAAAATAATAGCCACGCGGGGAGGAAAATAATCGGGCATGATGCCTTTGGCTACCACATAGTTAATCCCATAAATGACATTTGCACTTATGACAGCCAGATGAGCAAAAACCATGTTCTTTTTTAAGCCGGCCATCAGGATTTATCAAAGTTAACAAGAGTCTTAAAACGGCAGGTCGTCTTCAGGACTTTCCGGTAAATCCTGAATATCACCAAGTTCCTGGGCAGGGGAGGCCTCCAGGTCAGATTCCCGCTCTAATCGCCACGCGACCACATCAGTGTACCATTTTGAATTGAATTCCCTTGATGAAATATTGACAAACACCCTCACTATATCACCCTCCACCACATGCTCCAGCATGGGGAGCTTGTCATTCCATACGGCAATGCAAATTTTCCGTGGAAATTGCTCATCGGTCTCAATGATAAACTGCTGTTTTTCCCATTTTCCATTACGACTCTCACCGCTTTCAACAGGCAGTTTCTGAATCAGTTTTCCTTTTAGTTCAACGCTCATAGTTTATTGGTTTTTAAAAAATTTATACAAAAATAATGAATTAACTCCATAAACAAGGTACCCTGCCCGTAGCAATAACATTTAAAAACGTTTATCTTTGTTCTTAAATATACATTATTATTATGTGGCAGCATGAATTATTGACGGATATTCCGGAAAGGTTTTATTCGGATGAGGATGGGAAACCCTTTGACCATTGCAAGATTTGCGGAAAGTACCTGCTGGATGACGGAACGACTTATTTTATTGAAAAAGCCATTAAAAATTATGACGGATTTGATTTCCACACCACGATCTTTGAATATGCCGTGTGCCTTGATTGTCATGGCACCATTCAGGGTAGCATGTCAAAAGAATCGGTTTTCAACCTTCAGCAGTATTACGCAAAAATATTAGATGAAAAAGGAAATCAACCCATTGTAATTGATATCAATCATTTTGATCTGGACACCTGGCTGTCAAAATGTTTTTTTACAGGTGATCCTGTAAGTCAAATGAAAGAATACCAGTTGGTAGCCCAGTTTAACGGTGAGAAAATGGTGATGAACACACCTCCGATGATCGTTGGTGAAGCCGCCATGGAGCAAATGGCCGTGCTTTTATCCGAAAAGACGACAGACGAAATGAACGGATTCAGGGACCAGTTTTTAGGCCCCGATCCCGGATTGGAAGAACTCATTTACGGAAAAAAATTGTTGCTGATATAATTACCGCCGGCCATAAACCTATAAGGGATGGGCAAATAGTAAAACAACATTCATTTTTGTGAATTACTCAATACAAATAATCTTTTTCACGAACTATTTTTATGCGAAACTCATTTATTACTTTACTGACCGGATTATTCATTTATATAACATTAGCCGCCAATTCAAAAACAGAAATGAAAAACGATGACAACCCAAAATACGACACTATAATTTTTGGTACCGGTTGCTTCTGGTGCAGCGAAGCTATTTTTTCGCGTTTAAAAGGGGTCGTTGAAGTCATGCCAGGTTACTCAGGTGGTGATGAACCTGATCCCACTTATGATCTTGTCAAGACCGGTACAACACGTTATGCGGAAGTAGTTCGTATAGTTTATGATCCGGAAGTTATTTCTTTTTCCAAACTGCTGGAAGTTTTCTGGAAAACACATGATCCCACGACTTTGAACAGGCAGGGCGCAGACGAGGGGCCACAATATCGTTCTGTCATTTTTTATTACAATACCAGGCAAAAAGAACTGGCTGAACATTATAAAAGTCAACTTGAAAAAGCCGGTATCTGGGAGAGGCCCATTGTTACGGAAATCAGCCCGTTTAAGAATTTTTACCAAGCGGAAGAGTACCACAGGGATTACTTTAAAAACAACCAGGGCGATGCCTATTGTAATTTTATGATCACCCCGAAAGTTGAGAAATTTGAAAAGCTTTTTAAAAATGAGATCAAAAAGAAAAAATAATTCTTTCCGCCATGAAAGATTATAAGAAGTATTTTAAAATTAAAGCCGAAGTGCAGGATATTTATACCTGCCTGGTCAATCCGGTGACCATAGAGCTATGGTCGGGCTTCCCGGCAAAAATAACACCCGAAGAAGGTACGGAATTTGAAATATGGGACGGTGATATTGCCGGGAAGATATTGAAACTTGTTCCTGAAAAAGAAATAGTTGAAGAATGGTATTTTGGCGACAGTGAAGCGCCTTCCATTGTGACAATTAAACTTCATCCGGATAAAAATTATACTTCCGTCGAACTTCTGCACACCAATATCCCGGATGAAGTATATGATGAGTTTACGACAGGATGGGAGAAATACTTTTTTGGTGCTATTAAAAAGTTCCTGGAAGACTGATTATTAAATAGTAAAATTTAGAATAAACTTGAAAAAAACCGCTCTGGTTATCGGCAGCACAGGCCTTATAGGCAAGCACCTTGTAAATATACTGCTGGAAGACAGTCGTTTTGAAAAGGTTGTTACGTTTTCACGCCGCTCACTTAATGTGGTGCATCCGAAACTAACTGAACATATTATTGATTTTGAGGAAGTTGACAAATGGAAAGAGCAGGTGAGGGGTGACATTCTTTTTTCTACCCTGGGTACGACAATCAAACTGGCAGGAAGCAAAGCGGCCCAGTTTAAAGTGGATTTTACCTATCAATACGAGATGGCACGAATTGCGGCGGCAAACAAGGTAAGTTGCTATGTACTTGTCTCTTCACTTGGTGCTGATCCGAAATCACGCATTTTTTACCCCCGGATAAAAGGACAACTGGATAAAGCTGTGAAGGAACTGGGATTCCGGAAGGTTTGCATCGTCCGGCCGTCAACTTTAAAAGGAGAGCGGGAACGGGAAAGAAAACCTGAAAAAATTGTAATTGCAGCTACCGGTTTTGCCATTAAAATATTACCCTTTTTAAAGAAGTATCAACCGATTGATGCCAATCTTGTTGCCAGGGCAATGATCAATATTTCAATGGATGAAGCTGACGAAAATTACCTGATTTTCGATAATAACGTGCTTTTTAAAATTGCCTGTGGTTTAAAGTGATAAATGAATTATTGCCTACCGGCGGAAACTTTCCGTCAATACTGGTAAAACTGAAGTGTGTAATTAAAGATCTACAAAAAGATCTTGCTGCTCATAAAGGCAAGCGAAAAATCCCTGCGGTTGTATAAACTGAATTTAGGTATTCTGATTTTCTTTTCCGCTTTTTCAGCGTTCAGATAATTATGTATCATCAACAATTGATGTTTTTGTAACGACTGGTATTTTATTCCAACTTTCAGTTTGTTTTCAGGGATACCTGTTGCTTCCGCCAGTTCTCTTATGTGTATGGCTTTGAAATGTGTGTTGTTGTCAAAAATACTGAATTGATTCATAGTACAAAGAATTTAAAGGTTAATAAAAAAGTTTCCCCGCCTTAGGTTTAAACAAATTGTATAGTACAATACGAAATTCAGAAAAAATAGTTGCATTAACAAATGTCCTATAATTAATATTATGTTAAATAGGAGATTCAATATAAAAGGGAAGTTAGTTTTAATGCCTGTCTCCCCTTTCTTTTATTTATTCGTTGTTCAGTTCCTTAAGTTTGTCATCCATTCTCAATCTGACATAAGCTTCCTTGAGCGCATTCTTCGTAATTAAATCATCAGGATTCAATTCATGAGCTTTCTCGAGATAAGGCAATGCTTTGGTTAGTTCAGCATTGGACTCTTCAATCAATTTGTTATATTCATCAACCTTCTCCAGTGGCAGATCATTTGCTTTTTTCTGTTCTTCCGCAGCCTTATTTACATAGATAGCTCCGATATTATAATAGGCTTCGAAAAATTTCGGGTTAACTTTTGTGGCCTGTAAATAATATTTTTCGGCTTCCACTTTGTTTCCTTCATCATCATAAGTTTTTCCCAAAAGGAAATAGAGATTGGGATTGGTTGAATCTTTCTGAATGGCCTGCTTCAAACTTTCCTGTAATTTTTCAGTCTCACCTTTTTCAAGATAAATTTGTGCCTCCTCAAGAAGTAAACTCAGATTTTCAGGATTTCGCTCCCTCCCTGTTCTGATCACCTGAATGGCTTGGGCGGTATCACCCTCCATTTTCAATGCCCGGTTATAAAAGGTATAAATGGTCGGGTCATTGAATCCGGAATCGTAAACCTTTTTCAGGTATTCAGTCGCAACATCGGCACTATCAGCAAAAAAGGCTGACATTCCCACATAAAAAGCGGCAATAGTATCAAAACGGCCATCCAGTTCCGCGATCTTGTATGCGTATTCAAATTCAGGGATGGCTTTAACATAATCTTTGTTTTGATAACTTTCGCTTGCTCTCTTGTAGAATAAATTTGTCAGGTTGACAAAATACAGGGTGATTTCTCCTTCAAATGTGCCTTTTTTATCGAATTCTTTCGCTTTTTTCAGTGATTCAAAGGAAATCTCGGCAGGATTTTTAGCCAGTGCCTGAACCTCCGGCTTGTCGGAGACAGCAATATTGTAATAAATTTCTCCTCTGTACAACCAGGTTTTGGGATCATTCATGGTTTTTTCATTCTGAATGGCCTCGTTAATGGCTTCCATGGCTTTGCCATACTCACCGTTTTTATTGTACATATAGGCGCTTGTCCTTTTATTTTTCTGGGCGTTGGCGCTCAATACGATAAGCAGACTGAAGCTTAAAAATAAAACAAGTTTTTTCATGATTTCTCTGTTATTAATTGGTTCGCAAATATATTCATTAACATAAATTATACCATTCCCCGGATCGTATTTAAATATATTCTAAATACAGGAAATACGGTATTTATATAATATTGAGTAACTAATCAGTGTCAAAAATAGCACAAATATTTTCTGTTTCCCGAAAAACATATGGTTTTCAACAATAAGGTTGGGGTTATAAACAGGTGTTTTTTTGTTTGTTAAAAATTCAGTGGATATTAACAAAAAACTTTGCCTTGTCTTAATAAAAACCTTTGTAAATATTTGATTATCTGCTTATATTCCATTTGCTTTGTAAAATAAATGCAAGACGTTGGATAAAGATTATACCATATTGGAATTAATACAAAAAGTGGATTTGCTTACCCGACGTGTACAACAACTTGAGGTATTGGAGAAAGAAAACAAAAAACTCCGAAAGGAAAATACGGCACTAAAGCATCGTTTATCCAAATACGAACACCCCAAAAACAGCAACAACAGTTCAATTCCCCATCCAAAGATGAAAACCGCACCAGGCACAACCAAAGTTTGCGTGAAAAAACAGGGCTCAGGCCCGGGGGGCAAAAAGGGAGAAAAGGCAATACGCTAAAAATGATTGAACCGCCCGATATTATTGAAAAGCACATACCTGATTTTTGTATCTGTTGTGGAAAAGACATCACCGATATTGCTTTTGAACTTGTTGGTAAGCGCCAGGTAATTGATTTGCCTGAAATAAAATTCCACGTACGTGAACACCAAATATTCAAGAAGGTTTGTAGCTGTGGCCACCAAACAACCGGCCAATATCCTTTAGAAGCCAATGCGCCGGTTAGTTACGGCAACAATTTAGAAAGCCTGATAGGTTACTTGCATGCCCGGCAATATATCCCGTTTAAACGCATGGAAGAGTTTATCAAAGATGTGTTCAACATTCCAATAAGCGAAGGGGGCATTCATTATTTGTTAAATAAACTTGTAACAAAAGCCAAGCCTGCTTATGAACTGATAAGGGAGAAACTAATGTCGGATAATGGTTTTGCAATTGGAGCGGATGAAACAGGTGTAAAGGTTGCTGGCAATAAACATTGGGCATGGACCTGGCAAAATGATGAAGCCACATTCATTTCAATTACCGACAACAGGGGTGGCAAGAGCATCACAAAAAACTTTAAAGATGGTTTTGAAAAATCTGTTTTAGTCCACGATTGTTGGAGAAGCCACTTTAATACCAAAGCATTGACCCACCAAATATGTATAGCCCACTTATTAAGAGAATTGAACTACCTGAATGAACGCTATAACCATAAGTGGAGCAGGGTTTGCAAAATGCTGTTTACAACAGCCATTAAATTAAAGAAACAGATGAGCGGTGTGGATTATTATATGCACAACCCCCGAAGGGCAATCATAGAAAACCGTTTGAAAATATTGCTTAACTATGCTTTAAACAAAGATGACAAAGAATTGATTGCTTTTCAAAACAGGTTGATAAAATATCAGCGCTACATATTCCCGTTCCTTTACCGCCCGGAAGTACCACCTGATAATAATGCTTCGGAAAGGGCAATTAGGAACATCAAGGTAAAACAAAAAATATCAGGTCAGTTTAAATCACCTGTAGGAGCATTCGGGTTTGCTGTACTCAGATCAGTTACTGATACAATTCTTAAAAACAATCAGAACGTCCTAAGCTCTTTAAAAGTAATTGCTAACTTGCACACTGATTAGTTACGAATATTCAACTGAAAAAGATTTGTAATTTTTTCTTCTTTGGCAATCTGCATCAGAAAATAATAGGCAATAAAATAAAAAGGAATTGCCCAGCCAAATTTAAAAAACACATTTGTACTGTATCCTATGATGAAGAATACGATAAAATCACGCAAGAGATCGAAAATATAATGAATCCATCCCATCAATGGGAGACTTTTGGTTTTATACCATGTAAAAGCGAATATCGAGCCATAAAGAATATTTGATATTATTAACTGGATTAAAAACACAACTGACATTAAAAGCAATACAATTACAGTTGTCTCACCCAGGATTACTTTATAAAGGAGCGGACTGACCAAAAACGGCAAATGCCACACGCCCCTGTAAAATCCGGATATTATTGTTGATTTTGTCCGTCCGTATTTTTCTGTCAACAAAGTCAAAAGGAATGCGCTCCACCCGGTTTCCTCTCCGATGGCGGAAAAATAAACAATGATTAAATAAGAAATCATATATATCCATTGATACATCTTGATTGACGACCTTAATTCTAAAGAATCATAGAAAAGAAAGCTGATTAAGGCAGGCGTAACCCATATTAAAACCAGTATTATCAATGCGATGATGTAATATTTTGGTTTACTCCATTTCCATTTTAAAAAGGATTTATCATTCATCCTTTTCATCAAAATAATGCTTGATATGGCAGGACAAAACATAGCAAATGCATGTGTAAGAAGTATTAAAAATATTGCCCGAACGCTATTCCCGGAATCCATCAAATTCGGGGCGATCCACCCGTCAACCAAAAATAGTACCGGCCATGAAAGCAATATTATAATAAGTATAAAGTACAGCGAAATTCTCAACTCTTTGGGAATTTTACCGGTTCTGTCTGATTTCATATTAATTTACCTTTGGTTTATCATTTGGCCACGGTTAGTATGTGAAAGGCAGGCGATGGCGTGGCAATTTACCAGTAAGATACACAAAGGGTGAAACGGGCTACAGCCCTTAAATTCACTCCTCTCCAGCCTGATTTTTATATTTATTTCCGGCAATTCGCGCGTTATTAAATTTTTTCTTTGTATCGGTAATCCTTGTGAAAGGAATGCTTTGATTCCGTTAACCGGAATATCAGCTTTGGGCAATGCAACAATTGGTTCCGGAAATACTTTTGACATTATTATGTTTTATGTTAATTTAAAGGTAATCCTGTCTTGGCAGATAAATATACAATTTCCCTGTCAGTCTTTCCCATTTCTCAATGTCTTCCATTTATCTTTTGATTTTTAAAATGAGTACTCTATTTTATAAAAGTATAAACACAAAAAAGATGCATATTATCTATTCATTTGCTTGAGTCAGATCATCTGCTGTAAAATAATCATTCAACCTTTTCTGTAAGAAAAAATA
>CAZMOS010000145.1:0-9793 GCA_964567945.1 uncultured Lentimicrobiaceae bacterium | reverse complement strand
GACTGATTTTATCATTTTATGTTCACAAAAAGTATAATTTTGATTTTTAAATATTTGCCCGTCATGAAATCTTTTTTATTCGTCTTTACTTTCCTTTTTCTGTCGCTATTTATAAAAGCACAATCCCCCGGTCGCGGAATTGGCGACACGATACACGCCATTCATTATTCCATTCATTTAACCGGGGTGAATACGGCTGATAAAACGATTACCGGATTTACGGATGTTGAACTTACCCCGATGATAGATGATCTGGATTATATTCCCCTTGAATTGAAAAAACTGACTGTTGATTCTGTATTTGTGGGACAATCTTCCGCGACTTTTACCCATCAGGATGAGGTGGTGCGTATTGATCTGGATTCGCCGGTTGGTGAAAACGATACACTATCGGTGACCGTTTACTATCACGGACAGCCTTTTCATGAAAGCTGGGGAGGGTTTCACTTCAGCGGTGATTATGCTTTTAATCTGGGCGTAGGTTTTGTTTCCATTCCGCACAATCTTGGAAAAGCCTGGTTCCCGTGTGTGGATGATTTTACGGACAGGGCGACTTATGATCTTTATGTAACGGTGGATACCACTAAAAAAGCTACGGGTGGCGGATTACTTATTGGCATTACCGATAATGGTGACGGAACACATACCTGGCACTGGTATGAGTCACATCCCATCCCTACCTACCTGGCATCGGTGGCTGTGGGAGATTATACACTGTTTGATGATGAATTTGAAGGCACGGAAGATACTGTACCCATTTCTATTTATACAAAACCGTCCGATACCGGAAATGTCAAAGGTTCGTTTGTGAATTTGAAATCCATCCTTGAGTTTTTTGAAGAGAAATTCGGCACTTATCCTTTTGAGAAGGTGGGATACACCGGAACAGCCATCGGAGCGATGGAGCACGCTTCCAATATCTTTTATCCGCATTTTGCCATCAACGGGAATACGACTTATGAGTCACTTTATACTCACGAGTTGTCTCACATGTGGTTTGGCGACAAGGTTACCTGCTCCACGGCAGAGGATATGTGGCTCAACGAAGGGTGGGCTTCATTTTGTGAAGTGTATTACCGTGAAGGGCTTTACGGCCATCAGAATTTTTTATCGGCCATGCGGCATAAACACCGTGAGATGTTGCGGAAAACCCACATTGTTGACGGCGGCTATTATGCCCTGAATGACCTTCCGCAAACCATAACCTATGGCAGCCATGCCTATGAGAAAGGCGCCACGGTGGCAAACACTCTGCGAGGATACTTGGGAGACTCCCTCTTTTTCCCGGCCATAACGGCCTACCTTGAACATTTTGCCTATCAGTCGGTATCTTCGGAGGATATGTGCGACTTTTTAACGGACACAACCGGAATTGATATGAGCGGCTTTTTTGATGCCTGGGTGTTTACACCCGGAACACCTCATTTTTCAATTGATTCAACCTTGACAACGCCGGAAGGAAATGGCTATAAAACAGATATCTGGCTGAAACAAAATTACAAAGGCGCCGATTACCTTGCTGATGACAATGTGCTGGAGGTTACCTTTGCCGATGAACATTTTAACCTGATAACGGATACGATACATTTTTCAGGGAAAACGGGGCATTCGGTCAAGTACATTAATTTTTCTCCGAAAGCGGTTTTCCTTGACCTGTTTGAAAAGATCAATGATGCCACTACGGACAACTACCGTTTCTTTGACAAACCCGAAGAATATAGTTTTCCGGATACCTATTTTCAACTGACTATCCAGCAGCTTTCCGATTCGGCAATGGTCAGGATTACACACAACTGGGTTGCCCCTGACAGTCTGAAAACCCCGGTGGAAGGGTTGACATTGTCACCATACCGTTATTGGAAAATTGAGGGAATATTTCCCGGAAGCATGGATGCCACCGGTAGGTTTTATTATGACAACATGGGCTACCTTGACAATGATCTGATACTTTCGGAAAAAGACTCTGTCATTATTATGTACCGTGAAACACCAGGAGATGACTGGCAGGAAGTGCCGCAAACAAGGTTAGGTACCTGGGACATCGGATATATTTTTGTTGATCATATTCAACCAGGAGAATATACCCTTGCGGTTTGGGACAAATATATTGTAAGCATCCCCTTTGCATCGAAGCAGGAAAAAGTTAAAATATTTCCCAACCCGGTGACAGAGCAATTCAGTCTTGAATTTCCCGAAAAAGGGAGATACGATGTTATCCTCTACGACACACAGGGTGTTGTGCTGGATAGATTCATCATAAACGGTAAACGAAAAACATGGAAACGGCGAAACGAGGATACATATAACGGAATGGTCCTGGTTCGCATTTACAGGAAAAAGGAACTGTTGACCGAAAGAAAGCTGATCTTCATTAAGCCGTAAATTTATTTTTCTTTTTTGGCTTGTCATAAAACGATTTCAATAAATTTGCTCCCCACATGAAAATACGGGTGAGAAATCATATCGGAGCGGGATTTTTTCTATTAATTCTTTTTGTCTCTGTTTTTTATGCCGGTTGCTCGGATCCTGATGAAAACAGGCGTGCTGCTGTTATGGTTCCAACAATTGATACCCGTTTTTACATTGATCTTGACAGCATTGAAATAGCGAAAAAAGCCGAAGAGATTGATAAGCTTTTTATTCATTTGCAAAAACGAACCGGTTTCAACGGAACAGTCCTGTATGCAGAAAAGGGGAGGATCGTTTTAAAAAAAGCTTATGGTTTCAGGGATGTCAGGCATCGTCGCGACAGCTTACAGATTGACGATGCATTTCAACTGGCTTCGGTATCCAAGATGTTTTCGGCAATGGCCATCATGATCCTGAAAAATGACGGCAGGCTGGACTACGATGAAGATATCAGGACTTACCTGCCTGATTTTCCTTATGAAGGGGTTACCTGCCGTTTGCTGATGACCCACCGTTCAGGACTACCTCGTTATATGAGTCTTGCTTTTAACAAATGGCCGGATAAAAAAATGCCTATGGATAATGACGATATGATGGACCTTTTTGTCAAATATCATCCCGACAGATATTTTAAGCCGAATACGGGATTTCATTATTGCAATACCAATTATGCCCTGATTGCCAATATTGTTGAAGCCGTTTCGGGTCATCATTTTGAAGATTTTATGAAAGACCGTGTTTTTGACCCCCTGGGGATGAAACATTCTTTTGTGTATAATATGCGTGGTGATACAATCGTTCCGTTGTACATTGAAAAAGGTGTCCCGGGATATTACAGGCGTGGCTGGCGGTGGCGTGAAATGGAAAACGACTATCTGAACGGTGTGATAGGGGATAAAAATATTTACACTTCGGTTACCGATCTGTTTAAATATGATCTCGCATTAGATGAATTCACTTTGATTCCAGAAAGTATATTGCGTGAAGCATTTAAACCCGGCAGCCAAAAATACTGGAAAAGAAAAAACAATTACGGATTCGGCTGGCGCCTGAAAGACGGTATGGACAGCACGGCATTTCATTTCGGGTGGTGGAAAGGATTCCGCACATTTTATATCCGCGACATGAAACACCACAAAACGCTCATTGTGCTTTCCAATAAAGACAAAGGGCCGGGCTCTGCCAATTTCTGGAACATCATCAAATCGGACACTTTAAAACTTGGAATTTGTGTGCCTTTACGCAGGACATCTCCGCGGCACATGCCCGCTGGTGGTTAATGTCCGGAGTCTTTAATAGGTTGATTTTTTTAACCCCCACCCTAAAAAATGCGACAAAAGTTAATCATAGTTATGAATGATCAGGTTGAAGTACAGGAACCCTGAAAAAAAGGTTTCCCTGTTAGTCCACCACCAGTTTAAACCCCACGCCGTGAACATTAATCAGTTCCACATTGGAGTCGTCTTTCAGGTACTTTCGTAATTTGGTAATGTAAACGTCCATTGAACGGGCATTGAAATAGCTGTCGTCAAACCATATTTTATTCAGTGCAACGGAGCGGTCGAGGACTTCATTCATATTCTGGCAAAGCAACCTCAGCAGGTCGGCTTCCTTGGAGGTTAGCTTTTGTTTTTTATTGCCGATCGTCAGCATTTGCTTGTGGTAATCGAAAGTGTATTTGCCGAATTTAAAAATGTGATTATCCGGTTCTTTTGGTTTCCCCTGTTCAATCCGGCGGCGGATGGCTTTTATTCGGAGCAAAAGCTCTTCCATACTGAACGGTTTTGTCAGATAATCGTCGGCGCCCAGCTCGAATCCCTGGATTTTATCTTCCTGCATGGACTTGGCCGTTAAAAACAAAAAAGGGATCTTTTTGTCCATTTTCCTGATTTCCTTGGCTAGGGTAAACCCGTCCATGACCGGCATCATGATATCGAGTATGCAGAAATCAAAATTATTCCGCTTGAATGCTTCGAGGGCTTCTTTTCCGTCAACGCATAAAACCGTATTGAATCCTTTTGCTTCGAGGTAGGCTTTTAAAACACTGCCCAGGTTTTTGTCATCTTCTGCTAATAAAATTTTCGTTTTTGTTGTCATTTTTTTTCCTTGTTTAGTGAAGGGGTAACTCAATTGTAAATGTAGAACCTTTTCCCGGTTCCGAATCTACCGAAATAGTTCCGTGGTGCAATTCGGTGGTGGCTTTCACATAGTTCAGGCCAAGCCCGAATCCTTTAAAATCATGAACGTTTCCCGTAGGTACCCTGTATAATTTTTCAAATATCTTTTTCTGGTTCGATTTGCTTATCCCGATTCCGTTATCCTGAACCCTGATCAGAAGCGAATTATTGCGATTGACAGTATTGATAACGATGTGTGGCTTGTTCAGATTATATTTCAGTGCATTATCAAGCAGGTTATTCATCACGTTGGTCAGGTGAATTTTATCACCGGTAATTTCTGGGTTTGTGGCTTTCAACTGGGTTTCGATGTTGCCGCCTTTTTCTTCCGCGACGATCTTTTTGGCATTGACCGTGTCTTGAATGATCTCGTGCATGTCCAGCTTTGTTTTTTTCAGCTTTAACTGTCCTTTTTCAATAACGGCAGACTGAAGTATTTGTTCGGCCATGGAACCCAGCCGTTTGTTTTCTTCATTGATCACGTTGATGTAACTGTTGTAAATCGGTTCCGACTTCTGGATATCCCGGTCTTTTAACGCTTCACAAGCCAATGCAATAGTGGATATCGGTGTTTTGAATTCATGGGTCATGTTGTTGATAAAATCGTTTTTCATGACCGACAGGCGTTTTTGACGGATGATGATGTAAATGCTGAATAAAAACGAGAAAATGATCACCAGAAAAAGAAAAACGGAAACAGCCAGTAATTCCCACAGTTTACTGATAATGAAACTTTGCTCATTGGGAAAATAGATCAGCAGCTTATTTGGAAAAGTGTAAAAAGAACCTACCCTTGTCAGGTCATACACAAAACTGTCATTCAGGAGTTTTTCGGGGTATTTCCCTGTACGCTGAAGTATCATCGAATGGGTGACAGGATTGTAAATACCGTATTCAAATTTTGTATTGATACGTTTGGCCCTAAGCTCTTTTGTGATCAGCGAATCAATCTCTGCTTTTTTATTGATATAAAAATTTCCTTCCCTTTTGTCGGGCTGATGTAGTGAAAGTTTTTCCAAAATATCGTTAACACGGGTAGAATTGTTGATCCATTTATTAATTTCGGACGCCGTAGCAAACCCGCCGTTATTAAATAAAACTTTATTCAGCGAGTCGAATGTGTCGAAAAATGTTTGCTCCTGGTCGAAAAAATTCCTCCGGCGTATGATCTGGTCTTTCATGTGCATCCTGTCCAGGTCATACACCACGTTCAACATAGCCTCGTTTACATCCCGGTAAAACAAGGCCTGTTTCACTTTTACTGCATCTTTTATCCAGTAAACCTGGATGATCATCAACCCGATGGTTGCCATACTGACAAGTACAATAATAATTGCCGTGGCCCGTTTTTTCATACAAACAAAAATACTTCATCAAGATATTGATTTACAGCTTTTAACTTTTATTAACACTTGTTAATCTTGCTTAACATTCTTTATTTGTCTCTTAACGTATTTTTGCATCAGGAATTAAATAAAAAATTCTTACTCCCTTACATATCTGCAATGAGGGGTAAAAATTCTGCTTAATTTCATAATTGTTGGTTTTTGGTTACAGCGGCTCTCCCCGAGCCGCTTTTTTTTGTCGCTCCCTGGTTCGAGTCTTCCCACCCGGCCAATGCGTCAGCTAGACTTGGACCGGCGAAACAAATCAATTCTCGAATTTCAAAAAGTTATCCTTATTTTTGAAAAATCACAGATACCGGTGTTTTTAGAGTCATCAGTACGAGGAATAATAATATACGTATGATTAACTTTGGCCCAAGTCAGCAGCGCACAGGGCCGGGACACAGTATCTTGCGCCAGTAGGGGTATAAAAATGTGTGATGGATGCTTTTTTTTGATTACAATTGATAAGGGTTTTTTCTTTAAAACTCCGAATTATCCGGTACTGAAAAATGTTAACTTTGTTTCCCTTAAATTTAGGATTTGATCAGACGCGATACCATACAGACCATCATCGAGACCGCCCGTATTGAGGAGGTGATCGGAGATTTTGTCTCGTTGAAAAAACGGGGCGCCAACTATCTCGGACTGTGTCCTTTCCACAATGAAAAAACGCCTTCTTTTTCCGTTTCTCCGTCAAAAGGCATTTACAAATGCTTTGGTTGTGGCAAAGCCGGCAATGTGGTAAATTTTATCATGGAGCACGAGCATTATAACTATCCTGAAGCGCTGAAATACCTGGCCAACCGCTACGGCATCGAGGTGGAAGAGGAAGAAGTGACCCCTGAAATGAAGCGGGAACTTGACGAGAGGGAAAGCATGTTCGCCGTCAATGATTTTGTAACCCAGTATTTCAACCAAAACCTGTTCAACACAGATGAAGGTAAATCAATAGGGCTCTCTTATTTAAAAGAAAGGGACTTTCTGGAATCAACCATCGAAAAATTCCAGTTGGGTTATGCGCTTAATGAAATAGATGATTACTCAAAACATGCACTCGGCCAGGGTTACAAAAAGGAGGTCCTTGTCAAAACGGGACTGACCATTGACAAAAACGACCTGCTGATTGACCGGTTCCGGGGAAGGGTGATCTTTCCTATCCACAACCTGACGGGAAAAGTGATCGGTTTCGGCGGCAGGATTTTGTCCTCAGAAAAGTCCACAGCCAAATACATCAACTCGCCCGATTCGGACATTTACAATAAAAGTAAAGTTCTTTACGGGATCTTTTTCGCCCGTAATTCAATTGTCAAACAGGATAACTGCTACCTTGTGGAAGGATACACCGATGTCATCTCCTTACATCAGGCAGGGATAGAAAATGTAGTGGCTTCATCGGGGACCTCACTGACGGTTGACCAGATCAAACTGATCAAGCGATACACACCGAACATCACCATACTCTATGACGGCGACCCGGCAGGGATCAAAGCCTCTTTCCGTGGCATTGACCTGATCCTTGAACAGGGAATGAACGTTAAAATCGTATTGTTTCCCGAAGGAGAAGACCCCGACTCGTTTGCCCGGACACACCGTACCAGCGAAGTCATGGATTTTATTAAAAAACAGGCAACGGATTTTATCAAGTTCAAAACCAACCTGATGATGGGCGAAACTTCCGGAGACCCCACCGGCAGGGCATCGTTGATCAAGGAGATCGTGAACACCATTGCACAGATACCCGACGGCATCAACAGGGCGGTTTACATCAAAGAGTGCAGCACGGTGACGGACATTCCCGAGCAGACGCTCATGAATGAGCTGAACAAAACCTTCCGCAGAAAATATAGCAGTAAAAACAGGAAAATAAATGAGACTCCCGAACCGGTTGATATCCTAAAAACTCCACGGGAACAGATTGAAATAGATCCGCTGGACGTCAGCGGTTACGAAAAACAGATCATGCAGTTTATCTTACGCTTTGCTTACCATACCATTGTAGTCAGCGAAGAGGATGATCTGGATAAAGAATGGCCGGTGGTTGACTTCATTATTTACGATTTTAACCGTGATCGTATCAAGTTCGAGAACAATATCTATAATAAAATCCTGGATGAATATGATATTGCATCAAAAGAGGGACGCCGGTTAGATGACAAGCATTTTATCTACCATGAGGACCAGGATATTGTAAAAACTGTAGTAGAATTGCTTGCCGAACCCTATCAATTGAGTGAGAACTGGAAGAAATACAAGATCTATCTTAAAAAAGGAGAGGATAACATGGTCGAGTATTTTTACTCGTATATCCTCCCGTTAAAATCCCGTCTGATTAGCAAAGAGCTACGAAAGATCATGGATTTATTAAAGACTGCCGATGACGAATCGGAGATGTATATCCTCCAGCAGCAATATTATGAATTAAAAAAGATCGCCAACATGCTGGACGAACGGCGACACCGGATATTCAATCACTGATTTTTAATTTGCCTTCCTTATCAGGCATTTTTTAATGTTTTTTGTCTTATTGTCAAAGCAGAAATTATTTTAGCAAAAGAAATTTGATACGGAAGAAAAAGTAAAGATGTAAATTATTCACCGTAGTGGAAAAGTAATAGAAATACACAAAAAAACAACCGGAGACCCAATCTTGCGACCAAATCTCCGGCTCACGCCCTTCGCTGCCGTAGCTTTGAAGTTTGTGGCAGGTTATGTTATTACGGCTGCTTACTTGGTTCTGCCCCGTAAGGCTTTCCCTTTCGACAGGTGTTTGAAACAACTCCACCTTGCGGTTTTCATTCTTTCTTGCACCCGGTTTTAATGCGGCTCCTCTCCGTTTCCACCCTTGCGGGTTTCTTCTTCGAGTGGATTGGCTTGGGCTTGCACCTTTGCTTCTCCGTGCCCCGGTCACCCTTTCGGGATTCCGTTCCGGCGAGGTTCCACGTTGGCTTGCGCCTCTGTTTCCCCTTTCCAGGTGGTCAGGTCAAACCTTGGCTTGCGCGTTGGCTTTTCCTTTCCGGGCTCATTAAAACCTGCCCTTTATCTTCACCTGCTGATGCAAATGTAAATCAATTCGATCTTCCGATGCAACCTTTTTATAGTGCTTTAAACGCACAAAATATTAACAGGGGTTATCAACTGTTGTTAGTAATTCACAATATATTGTCTTCCCGTTTCTTACGGAAGAAATCACTGATAATTGCCCCGCATTCCTTTTCCAGCACACCTCCTTTAACCTTCGTTTTAGGGTGTAAAAAAGATGTGGAGTAAATGGAATACCCCCTTTTGGGGTCGTAGGCTCCGAAGACAATCTGACCCAGTTGTGACCAATATGTTGCACCGGCACACATCACACAAGGCTCAAGAGTAACATAAATCGTACATTCGTTAAGGTATTTTCCTCCGGTGTATGCAGATGCTGCAGTGATGGCCTGCATCTCGGCATGTGCCGTCACATCCGTCAAGGTTTCCGTGAGGTTGTGTGCTCGCGAAATGATCCTGTCGTTACAGACGATCACAGCGCCGATGGGCACTTCATCTTTTTCAAGCGCTTTGCGGGCCTCTTTTAAGGCCTCTTTCATAAAATATTCGTCCGAATTATTTTTCATTTTTAAATGGACTCTGGTTTAAGCGTCCACGCTTAAACCGTTTTATTTTCAAGTTGGGTTTTAACGGATATTTTAGGTTTTGTAAATATAACACCGACGATCAGAACCAATGTGGCCAGGATAAAAGCGGGAACATATGCCGATTTCGCCTGGCACTGCTCGGGATAAAGTATGCACCAAATGAACACGACAAGCTTTAGAACAAAACGTTGTA
>CAZMOS010000144.1:0-9871 GCA_964567945.1 uncultured Lentimicrobiaceae bacterium | reverse complement strand
AATATCGGAAAATACTTTAAACAAAAGGCCTTTCCCTTCCATTACCGGTTTGCCTGCCAAAGGCCCGATGTTACCCAGGCCAAGGACAGCTGTTCCGTTTGATATAACAGCAACCAGGTTACCTTTAGCCGTGTATTTATATACGTCATCCGGGTTTTTATCAATGGCCAGACAAGGGTCGGCTACACCCGGGGTATAAGCCAGGGACAAATCACGTTGTGTGCTGTAGGGTTTAGTCGGAATAACTTCCAACTTTCCCGGACGCCCCAACGCATGATAGTTAAAGGCGTCTTTTCTGAATAATGTATCCATGATTATTAATTTTTAGCCCACAAAATTAAACCTTTAATACACTGAAAAAAAAAGAAACCGGGTAAATAATGTCAATTTATAAACAGTCAAAATTCACCGGTGGAATGATTGTATTCCTGTGATTTAAGCCAGGGTATGAACTCCCCGGCTTACCTCGTTAAAATGATCTTCCGGGTAGTAATTTTGTTGCCGCTGTTCAAACTGTAAAAATAAATACCGGGCGGAACTCTTTGCCCGTTGCGGTTTTGGGCATTCCAGACATAGCGGTGTATGCCCTTGTTGAGGTTTCCTTTGACAAGCGTTGTTATTTTACGGCCTGTCAGATCATAAATATCAAGCGTGACATCCGATGTGCCGTTCAGGTTGAAATCAATGGTAATATCCTGACTGAAAGGATTTGGAAAGGCAGTAACATCTGACGCCTGTTCTTTCTGTTCCCTCACACCTGTCCAGGTATATCCAACGTCGAAGAAGCTGAGAATTTCAGCCATTACCCCGTCTTTTCTGTTGCCGCCTTCATCAATAAAACCTGCAAACTGGCAGGATGAACCGATGGTTTTGTAGGTATCATTTTCATAGGAAACCATGACACCGTAATCGGGATCCTGGTTGCTCATAAGCAAAACAGCGCCTTCTGCCGGTTCAATGTGGTCAATGTAATTATTGATTCCGCCATAAGTGAATGTGAATCCGTTTAAAAAGTTAGTTTCTTCACCGACAATGGTCGAGAGGTCATCCAGGCCGTCATCTGTTCCCTGAATATGAAACATGTCGTAAACGTCTGTGTGCGGGTCATTTACCCAGGCGTCGCCGCCTTCCAGATAAATCCGTCCGCCGTCATTGAGAAACTGTGCAAGGATCTTCCCTTCTCTTTCAGTCAACTGGTGGTTGTCGGGAAAGAATCCGAGCAAAACAAAAGCAGACTTATAACCCGTGATCGTGTCAGGCATATAATCCGTTTCATCGGCAGCCATCTGAAGTGTACTCAGGCACATCATCAGGCTGTCCACGGGATCATTATCCCTGCATAGGTTGAGGATAAATATTTGTTTTTGCCCGACCACCGTCTGAAAAGCCGCACTGCCGGTGATGTTGCGGTCAGCCACCATATTGATGGTCAATCCGGCGAGTGTACCTTCTGGGGTGTCGCCGTCCGCCTGCACTTTGAATACAACCTGTGTGGTGTCTTCTCCCGTCAGATCACCTGCAGTGACCTGATCTGTCAGAACGGATAGGTATTCACTGCCTGTTGATAATGCTGCAACAACATTGTATGCTTCGGCTGAACCTGAATTTGTAATACCCACGATCATATCTGCTGTTTCACCGGGATCAAGTTTCCCGTTGTTATTTCCATCCGAATCATCAATAGTAAAACCGGCGTATGCCAAAACAGGTGCATGTGCAGTTAATGAAAAACCGGACTGCCAGGAGGTGGAATCAACAAGGTCCGTCGCCGTAATGGTAAAATCTATTTCATAACCGTCGGGAATGGAATCAGCCGCTTCAAACCGGAAAGCATTTGCAACGGATACAGTGTCGCCCACAGCAATGCTGTCATAAGAAGCATCCATTGTTAAAATGTTAATGTACGGACTTGCTGAAGACAATTCCGCAAACACATCTCCGGCATCTTTTCCGCCTGTATTTGTCAGGGCAACCGTAAGATAAATGTCTTCCCCGTAATCAACAAGGCCGTTATCATTTCCCAGCGAATCATTTACCTGACTATCGGCATATTCAACAAAAGCGGTCTGAATGGTTGTAAATTCGACAGTTGAAATATAGGGACGGTAATTAAAAGCGGTAACCACAAGGTCAGCCGTTGTGTCCTCTCCCGGAGCGGTAAAGGTAATGGTGGCACTGCTGTCCACAACCAGTGCCGTTCCCAATATCTGGCCATCCAGTGACAATACGGCAAGACCGCCTTCGGCATCGCAGGTCAACGTGATTGATGAGCTGTCGGCACTCAGCGTATCCGGTTGAACCACTGTCATGTCGGCCGGTATTGCTGTTCGGATCACAAGTGAGGGATCACCGAAAATGGTCCATGTGTCGGTCATCTCATAAGCAACCGTACCGTAAACATCATTCATCTCCATGCATCCGTTCATGGCAATACCGCCAAAGGTTCTTTTGATATTGTCTTCAAAAGCTTCGGTCAGGATATCGTTCATGGCATCCTGTCCTCTCATGGGTTCATTCCAGCTCTGGTTAATTGTTGACATCAGGGTGGCCATGGCTCCTGCCGGGTCACCGTTGTTGTCAGTTGCCCGGAGCCATGCTTCGGCAAAACAGGTATTGTTGACAAAATTTCCGTTTACGCAGGCCACCGAAAAGATAAAGGGCAGTTTGCCGGTATTGTTCAGGTTATTCACATTGTTGTTATTAAATCCTGATGTTACCCATGATGTAGTCCCTCCATGCCCGCAATAGTTGATAATTGTTGCACCCGAATCAACAGCCGCACCCACCATTGCAGGAGTAGGATTCCCGTCTGCATCTTCTCCGCCCTGTGAACCGTCAAAAAACTCGTAAGCGTAATTATAGGTATAAGGGATCAGCTTATTATTTCCGATATTCCGGATGTGTTGATAATCATATTCACCCTGATCGCCCGGACCCTGATCTGATCCAATTCCTATGGCTTTGGTGTACCAGGCCGTATCGGCAACAGGATCGGTTTCATAATCAAGTGTACGTTGCACCATAGTACTGACCTGGTCTTCCGTTTCGGCTGAAAATCTGCCTACAAAAAGATCGGGATAATGGTCATTACCCTCACAGAATGAATAGTCAACATCGGAGTCGTTGCCACCGATAACACTCGACGGAACCTGTGGCGCATCGCCGACGAGAAGCACGTAAGCAATATCATTGACGTTAAAAGCATTTTGAATATACTGTTTGATGTCAGATGATCCGCCGATGTCTGCAACATCTACAACCGTACAGGGAATCCCTCTTTTGATTTTCCAGTCAGCCAATGGTTGAATTTCATCCATAAAATCACCATAGGAAATGATGATCATGGAGCCTTCCTCATCAACAGGTGTATAACGTTCCCCGTTCACATTGTAATTCAGAAAATGACTTTTGTAAATTTCCCTGAACTGACTGTTTACACCGGTTAACGGTTTTTTTCTTTGAAGGGTATTGACAGAAGACTTACCGCTTTCCGAAACTTTTACCGTGATATCATAATAAACCCTCAAAATACGGGTTACCGGGTTGTATTGAAAAGGTTGGACTTTGAGTGCCAGCCCCCGGTAATCCCGGATGATATACGGATCACTCAACAATGCCTTTTCCCCCGGATAAAAAGCATTCACATCATATTGTTTTCCATATTCAAAAGGAATGGAAGAGGGATCAATATCGCGGGTAAGACTACCTTTTGAAGGTGCAATTAAAACACCGGCATATTCTTTATAGTTTGACGAAATAACTTCTACTTTCATCCCGGCCTCATCGGGAATGATCAGCGAGGTGGCGAACAAAGGCAGTTCGGGCGTACCTTTCTGAAGTAAATATCCTGCATCTTCGGCGCTGATCAGCCACGCCGCGCCGCGGGGAGTATTTACTGTTGTTTTGAAAAATCCGTCCAGTGAGAACTGTACTACCGATGTACTGACATTTGAACTGACCAGCTTATATTCGGGAGCCGACGGTTGTTTTGAATTGACCGGAACCCATTCACCGGCAAACAAACCGGTGGTAATCACTGTCATCAAAACTAAAAAATAAAACTTTTTCATGATCATTAATTATTGGCAGCCGGCCTTTTTTTAATGACAGGTAAAAAGGCGGTTGTAAGTACTTTTTCTATTTATTTATCAGAACTTTTCTGACCTCTTGTTGATCTCCCTGTTTTATAAGAACAAAGAAAATCCCGGAAGGTTGCTTACTCATATCCAAAACTTTTGAGAAGCCGCGACCTGATCCTGACAGCGTTCTTTCATAAACCTTTTGTCCCTGATAGTTGAAGATACTCAGTGTTATTTCCTTTTGCTCCGGTGAGTTGACAATAATTTTAAATTTACCGTTGTTGGGATTAGGCAATACGGATAGACCCAATTCTTCTTTTTGCACACCGATTCCCACAGGATCAGTAACAATGATGTACAGCGAATCTGAATAGGTTCCCTCTCCGCAATCATTTTCACCGGCAACTTTAACCCATGCCTCTCCACCCCAGAAATCTACATTCCAGTAAACATGCCCTGTTGTTGATTCTCCGATAATGGTACCAGCTTCTTCCGGATACAAAGCCCAATGATAGGTTTGTGCATTTTCGACACTGTCAACAACATAATCCGACTCTGTGGTCTCCAGCAGGCTCACGTAATCCGGCCCGTCAGGCAAAGCCGGCTGGCCGGGCATTGGGACAATGGTCAGCGACATGGTATCCGAAGCCGGATTACCGTCCACGTCTATCAGGTTTAAACTCAAAAGCACCTCTCCGTTGGCAATATCTTCTTCCGATGGTGTGTATTGCGGTGCCAGAATGTTCAGATCATTAAACGTTCCCGAGCCGGACGAGGCCCAATAAATACTGTCATAATTGGTTGCCGTACCTGCACACTGGTAATAAACGGCGTTGGAACAAACATCATCATCAGGCCCGGCATAAACCGTGGTTACCATCATGGTAGGCAGAAGTATATAATCAACCCACGCACAATCCGAACCGCCTGTACTTGAATAGTCTTTTTTGTAAATCCACTTGAACGTATGCACACCCGGGGTAACGGGATAAAAAACTCTTTTCCATCCCTGGCTTGTTCCCGACCACTTGTCTTTCAGGGAATTGTCAATATAAAATTCAAGAAAGTCATAATCAGGCTCGGAAGATACCTTTTTGTAAAAGCTGATCGTATCTTCGCTCATTACTTCATACTTAATATACAGTTCAGAGGTCTGATTGTCGCCGATTGCTCCTGATTTTGCATCAAACAAACCTTCATAAGGATACTGGGTATTGATCACCCAGTTGCTGTTGCCGTCAAATTGCCAGTCAAACTTATTGAAGTTTCCTGTTTCCCAGTCTTCCAGCAAAAGGCCTATTTTCGGGAAATAGGCTTTCATGGCAGAATAGGCACCTGCTTCAAGCGTGAAATGCATTTCACCGAATATCCCTTCCGGGGCATCTTCCGAAACATATACCTGAAATTCAGGATAAGCTGCGCCCAGCAAACCGAGAACGGGAATCACCGTATCACCGCTCAATACCGTAATAAAAGGATTGTATGCTTCCAGTGAAGCGGTTACATTGTAAGCAATGCAATGTCCGGCATTAACGGATTTTATTTTAATGGTCGCCGTTTCACCCGGGTCAAGTCTTCCGTTTCCGTCACCTCCTTCGATACTCATTTGCCGGGGAGACAGGACAGGAGCGTTGCCGATGATAGAAAAATCACTCATCCAGGAGGAATCGTTTTCATCGGTTACGGTAACATCAAAATTGATCTCGGTCTGATCGGGAATGTCATCAGCCAGATAAATCTCAAAACCATTGGGTACCGAGACAATATCATCAGAACGGATCGTGTCGTAAAATTCTTCATCGTCAAGCAGAGTGACAAAAGAGTTTGTGGTGGAAATGTTTACATTCGTTCCGTAAGCATCATCCGTTCCGTAATTTTTAATGCCGATAGTCAGGAATACATTTTCATCAAATTCAGGTTGATTATTTCCATTTCCCAACGAATCATCATTGATGGTTAATCCGTCAAACAGGCAATACGGCCCGTCGGGAGCTATGACCACCAAATCCTCAAAATAAGGTTGATAATTTTGTGCAGTAATGACAAGTTGCGCCGTTCCCGGCGTGGTGAGCGGGTCGAAAGTCAACGTGGCATCACCGTTATCATCAGCAACTCCTACCGAAATATTCTCACCGTCCATGTTCAATGCGATGTAAGCATGAGGTGCGGCAGAGATATCAAAAGAGGTGCTGCCGACCAAAAGCACATCATCATGGTCAACGGTCATCTCATCGGGAATACCGTAATAGATCATCAGCGAGGGATCACCCATCAGGTTATAAATATCCCAGTAATATTGCTCTGCGGAAGAGCCGCTTTCGGAAACGGCAAGGTTTCCAGCAAAAATATGCTGGTCCATGGTTACATACCAATCGGTGAAAGGCTCGTCGTGATCGTGAAATGCCCGGTCATAATTCCCCAGGGTTGTTTCATCGTAAGAAGGCGGATCTTCACTGATCTGCCCGACACCCACGCCGAAATAATAATCTTCATCCCAGTATGTGCTGTTCGATCCTCCGATGTATCCGAGGGCACCTTTGTTTTCAGCCCTGACAATCTCTTCGCCAAAACAGGTTCCTCCAAAAGTACTTGTCAGACAGCAATTGCCAATCAGCAAACCATATTTGTCCTGGTTTTGCAAAGTCGGAATATCACTGATACTAAACGAAGGATTCGCCCAGCCGTCGGAACTGCCGTGGGCCGTGTAATTGACAAAGGTAACCCCGTCACTTACGTTTTGAATGATATCGGCAGAATGGCTTCCCGATTCAGGATACAGGTAAGTATAGGAAGTGATCCCGTGGTCTTCATTGAAATAATTTTCCGTTCCGTAATTGATCTGGCCGTTACCCCAATCATGGCCGTGACTGGCGTCAACACCCGCAATCATCACCACATATTTAAGATAGGCGGGATCGGGCATTGTGTATTCTTCATACTCCAGTGATTTGTCAATGAAAGGTTGCAACTGACTGGTATTGTTTGCCGAAAACCTCCCATAGTAGATTTCCGGGAAAACATCACCGGTATATTCCACATAGTTGCGGTCGGTCACCCCGTTGCCGTTGTCCCAGGCCGGTATCTGTCCCACATCGCCGACAAACAATACGAACGAAGGAGCAGGGTCTTCATCTGTGGCATTATCATACAATCCTTTGATGTAGTCTTTGATCTCCTGTTTGGTACTGCCGATCACATCGGTATAAGCTTCGTCCACAATAAACCCTTTTTCTTTTTTCCAGTCAATAAAATCCTGCAATTGCGTTTCAAACATTCTGTCGGAAACAATAACGTATTTTACCGGGGTTTTGGTGATGCTGTCACGGCCTGAAGACGGGTTGTAATTTACCAGCCTCATAAACAGGTTCCGGAAAAACGGGGAATAGGTTCTTTGCATTTCATATTCGGTTTTCCCCAGGTCGGCGCCTTCAAAAGTTATTTCAAATTCCAGGTTTTCGAATACACGTATGGTGTTTTTCACCGGATTGTAATCCACCGGATGGATATTGATGCGCGCAATGCGTACACCACGCATAATGCCAAGCACATCTACCGTTACGAGTTCCCTTTCAGAATAAGCATCGGTTTTGTACCGGGCTTCATTAAAAGCAAAATCAAGAAGATTGCCGCTTTTGGGTTGAGGTGGCTGCGCCGGTATCAGAAAATCGCTGACACCATATTCGGCAAGGTTGTATTCCTTAACATCATAACTGATTATCCGGATTTTAGCCGTTGCACCGTAAGGTATCTCCATCAATTGCCTCCGGACCGGCAAATCAGGATTGCCGATTGCAGTACTTTTGGTGTACTTCGGAATGACCATTCCTGAAAATTTCCCTTTGGGAGTTTTCACACCGGTCAGGTGAATCTCGCCGATGTGGTTTGCCATGGTTAAATTCAATGCGGTTTTTGACAACAACTGAAGGTTTGCTTTACCCTGATAACCGGTTTGAATATCTCCTGCAAAGACCTGGCCCGTAAGAAAAAAGATTATACAGGCCACAGTGAAAGAACGTAAATAATTTGACATTTTCATTATAAAATTTGAGTTCCTGCAAATATAAGGAATTGAAAAAGGGTATTGATTGTTTGATACGTTAAAAATCTTATTTAGATTCATTATTGATTTTCCCCGCAAGCTGTTGCTCATAAAGATAGAAATAAAAACGGCCAGCGTTATTCATAAAAAGTTACAGAAACTCCAAACTCCAAACTCCTCTGCCCGCCGTAGCAAAGCGAAGGGGAAAACTCTGAACTCCAAACTCCTCTGCCCGCCGTAGCAAAGCGAAGGAGGGAAAAACTCCAAACTCCAAACTCTCCTCCCCTCATTGTTTTAAAGAAATGTCTTCATATTTCCGCGTCAGATAGCGGACGGGATACCACGTAGCAAGGAATCCAATGAACAGGACGGTAAAAAACACTTTGACAAAATCGGCAAAATACATCCTGACAGGATAAGCATTGATGATGAAATCACCTTCGTTACTACCCAGGCTGACCAGCCCGAAATGTTGCTGAAGAAGCAGGATAACCAGGCCTATTAATAACCCCGACAGGCTGCCCATCAGGCTGATCAGCATACCTTCGGCTGTAAATATTTTCCTGATCAGGCCTTTGCCGGCGCCCATACTTTTTAAAATGGCAATGTCTTTCAGTTTTTCAACGATCAGTATCGAGAGGGAACCGATAATATTAAATGACGCCAGAACCAGAATGAAAACAAGTATCAAAAAGATGATCAGCTTTTCAGATTTCAATACTTTGAACAATGATTCATTTTGCTGGAAACGGTTTTTCACAACATAATGCGAACCCAGAATATCTTCTATTTTACCTTGTACAAAATCCGTATTGGCTCCCTGCTTCAGAAACACCTCCACAGAGGTTACTTCATCTTTGTAATTAAGCAGTTGCCGTGCAAAACGTAAGGGGACGATCACATATTTTTCGTCAAACTCCTGCTGCACCGAGAAAACTCCGGCGGGATGGATTACTTCATGATTGAATGCATTGCTGAAATCAAAAGAGGAAGCTTTGCCACGTCGCGGAACATAAACATCAAGTAACCTTTTGTAGTCACTCAGATTGATATTAAGGAACCATGCCACACCCGCTCCCACTATGGCAAAATTTGAGTTCCCTTCCTTCAGGATCAATATCCCGTCAATGATTATCGAATCCATTTTTGATACTTCGGGGTAGTTCTCCGAAACCCCTTTGATACGTGCAATGTATTGTTTGTCGCCATATTTGAAAAGCGCATCTTCCTCCACAACGGCAGCAACGGCTTTGACACCGTTAATTTTCAGGATTTCCGGTTTTGGAAAAGCATTTTCATGAAATGTTTTTCCTTTTGCAACCGTGATTTCAAAATCGGGGTCGAAAGTGTTGTAAAGAGAAGTGATCACCCCTTCAAAACCATTGAAAACCGACAACACAATGATCAGTGCAGCAGTGCCTACGGCCTGTCCGGTCACCGAGATCAGTGAAATGACATTGATCAGGTTGTGTGACTTTTTGGAGATCAGGTAACGCCGGGCTATGTATAACGAAAGCTGCACAGGAGTGATTTTAAAAACGGCTGCAAGGTACAAAGTTATGATAAAAGAACCGGATGCCGGATACTGGATACTGGATACTTGATTCTGGATACTTGATTCTGGATACTGGAAGGATGAAAGAATGGAAGAATGGATGGCTTCTTTTTGCATTTTTACAATTCAATATTCCGAAAACTCGTCCTCGTTTAGCGCAGCGCAACGAGGATGCTTTATTTCGGGCATTTGTAATGC
>CAZMOS010000143.1:0-9935 GCA_964567945.1 uncultured Lentimicrobiaceae bacterium | reverse complement strand
GTTGAGTAATTCCACTATCTTGTCCACAATTCCAACAAATTTCAAATGAATCTTCATTTTCTTCATTACAATTTTTGCATGTCCACATTCTATATTCTTTAAGTTATAATTAAATTTATTTTATTTCTTAAAAAAATTACCCCCAATTTTTCCAATACATATCTGCGTTTAAGGCAAATATACAAATCTTTGTTAAAAAAATATCTTTATATCAGAGGTTATAAAGGTTGGGCCTTCGTAACAACAAGTTTCTGCTTTCGAACCTTAATCAATCGTCAGCGTCTTGGTTTTCGGGTTAAATGTAAACTTGCCGAACCGTTTCAACAGACTGTCGCCGAACACCAGTTCGTAACGCAGTTTGTGATTGACCCTGATTTTAACATCTTTCACCGTTTTGTTGGTAATGGTGATCTCTTTGAAATTGATCACCGCCCTGTCGGCAATGGTGTTGTTGGCCAGTATTTTTTCGGGGTCTCCCTCAAAATCCTCTTTGCTGATGGCGCCCCATTTCAACAGGTCGAGGGCTTTATCCAGTGAGATCATTGGTTCGGAACCTCTGTCGTAAGCAAACTCTTCGTTGTAACCGTTGATAATACAGGTTGAAATGTAGATACCGGTTTTCGGTTCAACATTGAATCTTACGGTGTTGTCTTCCGGGTTCAAAAGAATGTTAACGTCCTTGATGTCAATGTTGGCTGTGGCATGCGGCACATAATCCCTGCGCAGGACGCGGAATTCCGTCCGTCTGTTGAGTTGATGAGCTGCTTCCTGTTCCGCTTTTGATGGCAATGAATAAATGTAGTCATCGTCCAGAACCGTTCCTTTTTTGAACAGGAAACCATCTCGGACAATGTCTTTTTTCAAAACACGCGGAACATGCTCACCATAACCTTTGGCCACCAGCCGGTCAGGTTCAATGCCGCGCATGATCAGGTAATTGACAACTGACTGGGCGCGCTTCTGCGAAAGGATATCATTTCGTTCCTCGGTGTCGCGGGTGTCGGTGTGTGATGCCAGTTCAATGACCAGGTTGGGGTTATCGCGAAGGGTCTGGATGAGTCCCTGCAATGAATCCTGATATTGAGGTTTAAGGTCCCATTTGGCCAGATCGTAAAGAATTTCAGGCAACACAATAGGTTCTTCGGGGATGGGTTCTAGCATGAAGTCTTTTTCAAAATCCTTGCTAAATTCAAGCCCTACGGTGGTGATCGTGCCTTTGGTATTAAAATAGCCTGGTTTTGAAGCGATAATCTCAAAAGTCGTATTGGGCTCCAACTGACTTTTTCCAAAAGTATAAAATCCTTCGCTGTTTGTTCTTGTGGACACGGAAATTCCGTTTGACCCGACCAGCCGGACATTGGCGTCTTCAACAAACATCAGAGTACGCTCGTCTTTAATGGTTCCGGAAAGGGTGAACTCGAGTGGTGGTTCGATAAAATACCAGATGTCTTCTTTTCCGCGCGTGCCTTTGCGGTTTGAACTCAGATAGCCGTATTCTTCCTCGGGATGAAAGATGATGCCGAAGTCATCCATATTTGAATTCATAGGATATTTCAGATTCCGGGGAGGTCCCCAGTTTCCTGAAGTGTCAATAGTTGAGACAAAAATATCAAGTCCGCCCATGCCGGGATGGCCGTCCGAAGCAAAATAGAGTGTTGTGTCGTTACGCAGGTATGGGAACATCTCGTCGCCGGGTGTATTGATCACGGGGCCGAGATTCAATGGCCTGCTGAACGGTTTGCTTTTTGATTCGCGGAGTGCAACCCAGATATCGCGGCCTCCCATTCCGCCTTTACGGTCGGATGAGAAATAAATAATCAATTCGCTTTCGCTGACAGAAGGTTGTCCGACTGTGGAAAGCGTATCAACACCTTTAATATCTACTAGTTCGGGCTTGCTCCAGTTTCGGCCTGTACGGCGTGACATGTAGATCTGGCAACCCGATTCCCTGTTGGGATCATTCGGGCAACGGGTAAAATAGATGGTGTTGTATTTACTGTTCAACTGTGCAGCCCCTTCGTTGGCTTTTGTGTTGATGGTTTCCGATTTATCGAAAAGCTCGGGCGTGCTCCATTCCCCCTTACGGTCCAGTTTGGCAACCCACAGGTCCGAAAAGCTTTGTCCTGTCCATTTGTCTTCCTCTTTGCCCGTGGAGCCTTCACGGGTAGAAGTAAAAACCAGTTCATTGAAATTGCTGTTCCCGAATGCCGGTGCAAAGTCGGCTTCCCTCGAATTGATATCTTTTACATTGGTCACCTCGTATTTCGACGGATTTTCAATCCATTCCGGTATTTTCTTTGTGATCTCAGCACCCTGTTTGCCACGCGGGTCGTTGGGTGCACGCAATGCATAGGCGTTGTATTGTTCGATTGCATCGTCATATTTACCGTTGATCTTCAGCATTTCGGCATACCACAGCAGAATTTCAGGTTGTTTCCTGTCCCAACCGTTGGCAACCAATCGTTTGTAAGCGGCTTCGGCACGCTTGTAATTACCGGTTATGCGGTAACATACGGCAAGCTGGGCAGTAATCCTGTTTTTTTCTTCCTTATCCTTTTTAACTTTTGTATATGCTTTTTTGTATTTATCAATGGCAACGGAATATTGTTGTTTTGAAAATGCATCATCCGCGCTTTTGGTGGGATTACGTTGGGCCATAACGATGCCACTGATCATCAACAAAATAAACAGGAGAGATGCTCTTTGCATTATTTTATCCATGAATTGTTTCCTAATACTTCTTTCCAGTTTCATCAAACGTATTTTTTTCACATTTATTTGACCTCGCCATCTGTTTTTTTGTCAAAATTTTCGGGCGATATTTTTTCTGCATCTTGTTTTTTTAAATCCGGTTCTTTGGAGTCAGGTTCACTTTCCTGTTTTTCTTCATCATTACCGGTAGTCAGGTCTTTTTCTATTCTGGCTTTGTATTCCTGTAGTTTTTTTTCCCGTTCCAGTCTGTCGGCTTCCCGGTTGATCTCGGTTTTTATATCTTCGGAAGCCCGTTTAATCTCATTGATAAATTTACCAAGTCCCCTTGCCATTTCCGGTATTTTACTTGGTCCGAAAACGATAAAAATAACGATGATGATCAGCATGATCTCACCGGAACCTAAATCGAAGAAAAGTAAATTCAATTGATCAACGTTTAAACATAGGTTGCAAAATTAACAAAAAAAGCCCCGCTACGAGCGGGGCTTTAATTGACATTAAATCATTTTTTAACTTTTTTTCTTTTTACGGCTTGTTGTCTTTTCAACTTTTGCCTGCATCTCACGTTCCTGCTTGTCACCTTTCAGCAAATCAAATGCCAGGGGTGAAGCGGTGAAGACAGATGAATAAGTACCGATAAGAATACCGATCAGCAAGGCAAATATGAAGCCCCTGATCACCTCGCCTCCGAAGATGAATATGATTAACAACACCACCAGAGTTGTTCCTGAGGTATTCATTGTCCGGGCCAAGGTACTGTTCAGACCGTCATTCATATTCCTTTTCAGTGGATGTTTTGGAAAAAGGAAGTTGTATTCGCGGATACGGTCGAAAATGATCACCGTATCGTTGATGGAATAACCGATAATGGTCAGGATGGCAGCAATAAAGGCCTGGTCCACTTCCATACTGAATGGCAGAATACCGTAAAACAGGGAGAACATTCCTACTGTGATCAATGAGTCGTGGAACAGGGCAAGCACACCCGCAACACCATATTGCCATTTTTTAAACCGTATGGCAATATAAATGAAGATGATGATCAGTGCGAAACCGATAGCAAAGTAAGCTTTGGTACGGATGTCATAAGCAATGGTTGGTCCTATTTTTTGTGAACTTAAAATACCCAGTAATTTATTTTCACCCTCCGTATCGGTTGAGAAATCGGTATAAGATAATTTTGTTGAAAAGAAATCAACCGTTCCATCATAAAGTTTTCTTTGAATTATGGAGTCAACTTCCCGTCTGTCATCGTCAATCATAAATTTTGTTGTTACTTTGATCTGGCTGCTGGGTCCGAACGTCTTAACCTCCGGCGCCTCGCCACCAAATTCTTTTGTGAGCACATCCCTGATAGCCTGTGTTTGTACGTCCTTGTCAAAGCGGATGACATAGGTACGGCCACCGGTAAAATCAATACCGTAGTTCAGTCCTTTGGTGAACAATGAACCCAGACTGATCAGGATCAGAATACTTGAAAAGATGTATGCTTTTTTACGTGCACTAATGAAATCGAAGTTGGTGTCAGACAAGACATTGGCAGTAAATTTATTTGAGAAGTTGATCTTATAGTTCTTTTTAAGCATCCAGGTGAAAATGAGTCTGGAAATAAAGATGGCAGTGAACAGCGATGACAGGATACCAATGATCAGAGTTGTGGCAAAGCCCTGAACAGGACCTGTACCGAAAATATACAGTACGATACCTGTCAGCAGAGTAGTGACGTTACCGTCAATGATGGCAGAGTAAGCATTTTTATAACCGTCGGTTATGGCAAGCCGGAGTCCTTTTCCTGCCCTCACTTCCTCTTTAATACGTTCGTAAATAATAACGTTGGCATCCACGGCCATACCCAGTGTCAGCACGATACCGGCCATACCCGGCAGGGTAAGAACGGCTTTCAGCGAGGCCAGAATTCCGAAAATAAAGAAGATGTTGGTAACCAGAGCGAGGCTGGCGACCAGCCCACCGCGGTTGTAATAAGTAATCATATATGCCAGCACAAGGATGAAAGCCAGGATAAAGGAGTTCATGCCTGCTTTTACCGCTTCACGTCCCAGCGAAGGACCGACAACAGCTTCCTCGACAATGCGTGCCGGGGCAGGCAGTTTTCCTGCTTTCAGGATATTGGCAAGGTCCTGTGCTTCTTCAAGTGTCATGTTTCCACCCGAAATGGTCGAACGTCCGTTGGGAATCTCATCATTAACATTCGGATAAGAATAGACATAACCGTCAAGAACGATGGCAATTTGTCTGCCGATATTCTCACCTGTAAGCCGTTTCCAAATCTTGGCTCCCTGCGAATTCATCTGGAGGTCAACCGTAACCCTTCCGTTTTGGTCATAGTCCTGCCTTGCATCCACAATGACATCTCCGCCCAGGGCAGCCGAGCCGTCACGTCCACTTGCTTTCAGAGCTACAAGGTCGAGAATATCGGGCCTGTTGGGATCGGGTTTTACAGTCCAGGCTAAGATCAGGTTTTTTGGGAAGATATCTTTGACTTCCTTGAGCATCTTATTGATACGGGCAGTATCTTTTATGGCAGCAGAACCCACTCTGGCACTTTCCGCCGGTATCATCCGTCCGTCATCAGTTGGGATATAAGAAGGGGAGAGGTAAGCATAAAGCGGATATTTCTTCGCGTATTCCTCAAAACTGATGTTTTGATCAGACTTGGTTGTATCTGCCCCGATTTCTTCCATGAGTGATTTCTCACCTGTGGTATCCTGACCTTCGAGAAGAGGATTGCTTTCTTTTTTCGTTTCTTCAGCTTTACTTTCCTCTTTGGTTGCGGATTGATTTTTTACGCCGGTAGTATCTTTTGTTGCTTTTTCTTCCGTTTTGATGGCTTGCTCTGCCTTTAATTTTGTGTTGGCTTCATCAAAATACTGATAGAGTTCCGAAAAATCGTATGTCTCCCAGAATTCAAGTTTGGCAGTTCCCTGGAGCAGTTTACGGACACGTTCCGGGTCTTTTATGCCCGGCAGTTCTATAAGAATCCTTCCGCTGGTAGCCAGTTTCTGAATATTGGGTTGAGCTACGCCGAAACGGTCAATACGTGTTCTGAGAATTTCGAATGACCTGTCAATAGCGCCGTCGGCTTCTTTCCGGATAACAGCCAACACCTCATCATTAGTTGAATTTGTGGTTATTCCCTTGTCTTTAAATTCATAGAGGAATATGGAAGCCAGGCGGGCATTGGGGTCAATTTCGTTAAAGGATTCGCCGAAAAGCGTAACGAAATCTTTTGCACTGTTTTTTTGTTTTTGGTGTGCCATTTTCATGGCTTTCAAAAAGACGGGGTCCTTACTGTTGCCTGACAGCGCGCGGATAATATCGTCAACGGATATTTCAAGGACAACATTCATCCCGCCTTTCAGGTCAAGACCGAGATTGATTTCCCTTTCTTTACAATCCTTGTAGGTATATTTGTCAATACCTATGTTGTAAATTACCGTATTGGCAATGCTGTCAAGGTAATATTTTTCACGGGCCCTGGATATGGAATCCAGATAATAGCCTTTAAGCACTTCATCACCACCGGCAAGTTGTTCTGCCTCTTTTTGCGCAGTTTCGTTTACGGCATACGCTTTGGCGGCTTTTTCAGCCCGGTAAGTAACGTATGTGAAACTTAACTGGTATAAACAAACTAAAGCAAAAGCAACGGCAAAAAATGTAATCGCTCCTCTGTTCTGCATTTGGTCTTAATAATTAATGATTTTACTTCAAAAATTTGAGGGTGCAAAGGTAGAATTTTATTTTAATTATCAGTTTGATATTTTGATTTTCTCATCGTTTTAGTTTTTTAAAAATTAGGATATCTTTGAAAAATGGAACATTATTGATAATTTCCCGTAACTTTGAAAATGAAACTCCATTCAATAGGTGTAGTCGGTGCCGGTGTTATGGGCAGTAGTCTTACTGAAGCGCTCACACTTTCAGGTTTTAATGTTATCCTGGTTGATATTTCTTCATCAGCCCTGAAAAAAGTAAAAACAGAGTTTGTAAACCGGGTCAGGATGTATATCTTGCTGAATGAAAGATATAAAAATCGTGAACCAGAAGATCTGATAAATAAAGTTACCTTTTCCACTGACTATGAATCTTTAAGCGGATCAACCTATATCATCGAGAATGTAACGGAGGATGTGTCGGTCAAGAAATCAATGTATATGAAGCTGGACAAGATTTGCCCGGAAAACACGATTTACGCATCCAATACATCTGCAATTCCAATCACAAAACAAGCTTCCTATACAAAACATCCCGAAAATGTTATTGGTATCCATTTTATGAATCCTGTACCTTTAAAATCAACAGTTGAATTGATCCCGGGGTTCCATACTTCTGATGAGACTATTGAACGGACCAAAGATATGCTGACAAAAATGGGGAAAGAGTGGATTGCGATCAATGATTCCCCGGGTTTTGTTTCCAACCGGGTGCTGATGCTTATGATCAATGAGGCGATTTTTCTTTTACATGAGAATGTTTCTTCGGTTGAAGATATTGACAATGTCTTCAGAAAATGTTTCAATCATAAAATGGGCCCACTTGAAACGGCAGATTTGATTGGACTGGATACTATATTGAAATCTTTAGAAGTATTGTATGAGAGTTTTAACGACAGCAAATACCGGCCAGCCCCTTTATTGAGGCAAATGGTTGATGCGGGCTTTTACGGCCGGAAAAGCGGAAAAGGATTTTATGATTATAACAAATGAAAAGAGATATGATAACCTTTGAAGAAAAAGCGCTGAATAATACTATCCGTAATTTTCTTCTTAAGTACATAAAGAACAGCGAGTTTAGTGACGAAACCGACATCTTTACGGAAGGTTTTGTCAATTCTTTATTTGCTATGGATTTAATCGTTTTTATTGAAAAGGAATTCGGATTTAAAATTGAAAACGAAGATTTGAAAATCAAAAACTTTAAATCGGTGAATTCCATTGCTCAACTCGTACAGAGAAAAATGAACTGATCAAGTTGTAATGAAAGTGTTTCTGACTCCAGAACAGATAGAAAATCAACAGAGATTCCGGGACTTTGTTAAGCAAAACATATTGCCGGTTGCAGATAAGATTGATGAGAAGCAGAATGTTCCGGATGAAATAATTGCCGCTATTGCTCGTGAGGGCTATCTGGGGGCTTTGACCCCGGGTGATTTTGAAGGCGCCGATATGGATTTGATCACATACGGGCTGCTGAATGAAGAGTTTGGCCAGGGTTGTTCTTCCGTCAGGACTTTAATAACCGTTCAGAATATGGTTTCCGGAATAATCCGGCGCTGGGGTTCACCCCGGCAAAAGGAACAATGGCTGCGTAGTCTGGCAACCGGAGAAAAGATCGCTTCTTTCGCCCTGACGGAACCGGAACATGGGAGTGATGCCTACAATCTTGAAACAACAATTGCGGAGGAGAGAGACCATTTAATAATAAACGGACGAAAGAAATGGATATCTTTCGGGCAGATCGCAGATCTGTTTATAACTTTTGGCCAATCTGACAAAAGATTACGTGCTGTCATTATTGAACGTGATACACCGGGTCTGATGATCAATCCACAAAAAGATCATTTAGGTTTACGTGGCTCCATGCTTGCAGAAATACGTTTTAATAATTGCCGGATACTCAAAGAAAACCAAATAGGAGGTACTGGATTCGGATTAAATCCCGTTGGTTTTACAGCGCTTGATCTGGGAAGATACAGCATTGCCTGGGGATGTGTGGGAATGGCTGCTGCATGTCTTGATTCAAGCATAACCTATGCCGGGGAGCGAAAGCAGTTTGGCGTTAAATTATCGGAGAACCAACTCATTAAAAGATTGCTAACCAATATGATGACAGATGCCGAAGCTGCACGGTTACTTTGTTATAAAGCTGGCGTTTTAAAAGAAGAGAATGATCCCGGAGCCATAAATGCGGTGATGATGGCAAAATACTATGCCTCCGGAATGGCGGTGCGCGTGGCCGGTGATGCCGTACAAATTCATGGTGCCAACGGATTTAGCAGGAATTATCCGGTGGAAAGGTTTTACCGGGATGCCAAAATAATGACCATGATCGAAGGTTCGGATCAAATGATGCAACTGATGATATCAAAGTACGGGGGACTTTCATAAAAATCAGGAAAGTAAATATGGTTAAAACCGAAAATAAAACAATAAAATGCCTGGTTTGGGACCTGGACGGAACCCTCTGGGACGGCATCTTGCTTGAAAACGAAAATGTTCATTTGAAAAATGGCGTTTTACAAGTTTTACAAACGCTTGACAAAAGGGGAATACTCCATTCCATAGCCAGCAGGAATGAATACCATACTGCAATGAAAAAACTGAAAGAGCTGGGACTGGACCAATATTTTATCTACCCTGAAATCAACTGGAATTCAAAAGCCGATTCAGTTAAAAACATTGCAAAGTCAATCAATATCGGGTTTGACACGATCGCTTTTATAGATGATCAGATTTATGAACGTGATGAAGTGAAATATTCCCTGCCGGAAGTGTTGTGCCTGGATGCGGGTGATATGAATAAACTGCCGGATATGCAGGTGTTTCGTCCGAGATTTATGACTAAAGATTCCGGTATCAGGAGACTGATGTACCAAAGTGAGATAAAAAGGAACCGGGAAGAAAAGGAATTTCAGGGTCCAAAGGAAGATTTTCTGCAATCATTGAATATGGAACTGACGATCTTTGATGCAAAAGAAGAAGATCTGCAAAGAGCCGAAGAACTGACCGTGCGTACTAACCAATTAAATGCAACCGGCTACACCTATTCTTATAATGAACTGAAAACTTTTCTGAACTCCGAAAAGCATCGCCTTCTTATGGCACGTTTGAGCGATAAGTATGGAACATACGGGCATATCGGTTCATCACTCATTGAGAAAAATGATGCTGTGTGGACAATTAAACTGCTATTGATGTCGTGCAGGGTAATGTCAAGAGGGATTGGCTCGGTGCTGCTGAATTACATTATGAAAACAGCCAAAAAAAATCAAGCTGAATTACGTGCGGAATTTGTGCCGACAGACAGGAACCGCCTGATGAGCATTACTTACCGTTTAGCCGGTTTTACTGACCTGTATGAGCAAAATGGTATATTCGTGCTGAAAAACGATTTGAAAGGTGATATACAATTGCCTGATTACCTGACAGTGAAAATCATATAAAAGTCTTTTTAATAATAAAAACCGATGGACAAAAAATTAATAA
>CAZMOS010000142.1:0-10094 GCA_964567945.1 uncultured Lentimicrobiaceae bacterium | reverse complement strand
CTAATTTCTTCAGTTTTATTTTTCTTTTTCGTTTTCTTATTCTGTTTCTTTTCCGTGGTCATCGTATCTTTTACATTAAATGCATTTTTTGGATTGAGGTTTTCCACGCCTTTCTTTACCTCACTAATTTCGGACGTTACATTTTTTTTGACTTCGTTGATCTCGGAAGCCACGTCTTTGATGTCTTTGGCCAGATCGGTTTCTTCCGTGGCTTTGCGGAAATCGCGAATGCCTTTTCCGATCCCTTTGGCCAGTTCGGGAAGCTTTCGTCCTCCGAAAAGCAACAGGACAACCACAAGAATAAGAATTAATTCATATCCACCGATCCATCCGCAAGTATAGGATATCATAATTTTACTTTTTTACAAAAGTAATGATTTCGGAGATGAAAAGAATATCCCGCAAATATATTGTTGTAGGTAATTTCAGCGGCCGGACCGCTCCGGCGGTGGCCATCCTTGAAGCATTCGGGCGAAGCGCCTTTAAAAACTTCAAAGCCAATTTCTATAACGAACTGAAAAATTTCTTCCCCTATGCAAAAAAAGTGGAAACAAAAGAAGGCAACGCACGGGATGTTGTTTTTCCGTGAAATGGATGTGGAGACATTCCTTGATCATGCAAGTGAATTGGAAAAATCTATGGAGGGGGTTAATTCTCAACCCGGCGGGTATTAATTTACCCGCCGGAAGAAGCTGCATTTTGACCAGCCGGGCAACAAATCACGAAGTGATTGAATATGAATAGCCCCGGATGTAATCCGGGGAAAAACAAAAACATCAAAAACCCCGGATGGGGTTTAATATAATGCAGTGATAAAAGTGCTTTTTATGTGGCACCTATATCCGGAAGAAGAATCTCCTTTTTTCCACCCGGCGGGAACACCCCAATAGCTATCGGGAACCCGCCGGGAGAAGCTGCCCACTGACCTGCCGGGTGGCCTTGCTCCCGGCAGGTCGAAAACGATCAACCGTTTTTTCGATCCGCTAACTCCAAAGCAAGTTAGCGGTTCGGAGGTACCTCTGACATGCTTTGTGGCCTTGCACAAAGGAGATCGGAAAAAGTATTTTTCTCTCATCGGGGGTTAACCCGGGCAACAAATCACGAAGTGATTGAATATGAATAGCCCCGCGAAACGCGGGGAAAAACAAAAACATCAAAAACCCCGGAGGGGTTTAATAATTGATGAATAAAATCTTGTTGCTGATACACCAACAAAGGGAACGATGACGAGTTGAGGCAGTTTTTAAAAAAGATAAACCAGCACTCTTCCAGGAACGCTGTGGCGTACTCTGGAAGGTGTTGGTGTGCTTCCCAACCGGAAAACTCATAATACCAGATAATTTTTACCAATCCACTCAGGTTTAAATCCACAATCCGTTCCACAATCCAACGTTTAAAATATCTTTGCACCCGTTAATTCAAAAACGTGATAACTGATCTCATCATAGGATACCCGTGGTGGTCATTACTGATCGTCATCCTCACCGGGCTGATCATTGCCGGGCTGCTGTATTACAGGAACAAAGCCAACAAGTTAAGTACATTTCTCACCATACTACTTTTCATTATACGTTTTCTGGCTGTTTCGCTGCTTGCTTTTTTGCTGTTGTCGCCATTTCTGAAAACACGCATTAAAAACCTGGAAAAGCCCGTTGTGATCATTGGAACAGACAATTCAAGGTCCATTGTTTTAAATAAAGATTCGGCCTTTTACAAAACCGGTTTCATTGAACAAATGAAAAAGCTGGAAGACAATCTTTCGGACAAATACAATGTGGACAGTTATCTTTTCGGGACAAACCCTCGCCTGGCCTGGCCTCCTGATTTTCAGGACGAAACATCCGACTATGCGGGCTTCTTCAAAGCTGTGAAAGAAAACTATGCAGGCATGAATGTAGGCGCCCTGATCGTTGCCGGCGACGGCATCAGCAACCGGGGCATTGACCCCGTATTTGCGGCCTCTGCACTGAATGTTCCCGTTTACACAATTGCCCTTGGTGACACGACAACCAACAAGGACTTGAAAATAAATGATGTCAGGTACAACAGCATCGTTTACCGCGGAGAGGATTTTCCTGTGGAGGTAAATCTCGCGGCACGCAAGATGAAAGGAACGAAAGCAACGATCAGCATTTATGCTTTCGGGAAATTGCAGGCGAAAAAACAGATACTGATCGGAAATGATCATTTTAACAGGAGCATTCCTTTCAAACTCCTGGCGGAAAAACCGGGAACCCAACGAGTACGTATCAGGGTTACATCAAATGAAAAAGAGATGAACACCCGGAACAATGCCCGGGACATCTTTGTAAACATACTGGAAAACCGCAGAAAAATTCTGATCATGGCTTATTCGCCACACCCCGATGTTGCCGCCATCAGGGAAAGCCTGGAAGCCAATGGAAATTATCAAACCGATGTGTTTTTCCCAAACACTTTTAAAGGAAAGATCAGCGATTACGACCTCATCATCATTCATAACCTGCCATCCGTCAAACAACTGTTCAGCCGGTTCTTCAGGGACCTGGAGGAAAAGAAAATCCCCGTTCTTTTCATTACCGGCAAACAAACGGCGTTCAGAAAACTCAAAGACTATTTTACGGGTGTGGATATACGCCCGGCGGGTTACAATTTTGAAGATGCCCAGCCGGAATACAATCCGCTGTTCTCATTATTTACCATCAGCGACGAAACAGTGAAAAAGCTGGAAAAGTTCCCGCCCCTGATCGTTCCGCTGGGAAATTATCAATTGAGCCAGGGTGCTTCCGTTTTTGCCTGGCAACGTATCAATAAGATAGAAACCAATTTTCCGCTCATTCTTTTTGATGAAGAGGGCGGATTACGGCGGGGGATGATCACCGGTGAGGGGCTGTGGATGTGGCGGATGTACGACTTTCTCCGGAACGGGAACAGTGAAACATTTGACGAAATACTCAACAAAACCGTTCAGCTCTTGATAGCACGAAAAGACAAACGGTTTTTCAGGGTCAGAACCAAACACGAATATACGTCCGGAGAGAACGCCATTGTCAAAGCCGAACTGTACAACCAGTCATGGGAACCGGTAAACGACGTGGATGTAAACTTTATGCTGATCAACGATAACGGCGATCAGTACAATTATGTTTTTTCACCGTTGGGGAAAGGATATGTGCTAAACCTGAAAAAACTGCCGGTGGGGGTTTACAGGTATTCGTCGTCCGTGAAACTGGGGAACGAAAAATACAAAGCTTCCGGTGAGTTCATCATCACCGGGCTGTCGCTCGAGAGCCGCAACCTGAATGCGGATCATGCTATGCTGTATCGGCTGGCGGCTGATCATGGAGGGAAAATGCTTTCTCTTTCCGGTATGGATAAGTTACCTGAACTGCTTTCGGCGCGGGAAGACTTAAAAACCAAAATCTATTATGAAGAAAAATATACGGGGCTGAACGCATTGCCCTGGCTGGCCGGACTGATCATGTTGTTGCTGGCAGTCGAATGGTTTTTGAGAAAATATTTCGGAAGTTATTAATATGGCACAAACTATATTCTGGATCATCATAGCGATCATCCTGTTTGATTTCGTTTTCGAGAATATCCTCGACTACCTGAATTACAATAACCTGAAAGAAACAATTCCCCCCGAACTGGAAGGCATCTACGACGAGGAACGTTACCGCAAATCGCAGCAATATGAAAAGGTAAAATTCAGGTTCTCACTCATTACCGGTTTCTTCAGCCTGACACTTATCCTGCTGATGCTGTTCGGCAATGGCTTCGGACTGCTTGACGAATGGGTGCGGGGAATTACAGAAAAACCTTATCTGAGGACGTTGCTCTTTTTTGGTGTGCTTGGCCTGGCGTTCGACTTGCTCACCCTGCCATTCCAGGTTTACAGCATTTTTGTAATTGAAGAACGCTTCGGGTTCAACAAAACCACACCAAAGACTTTTATTACGGATAAGCTGAAATCGTGGCTGTTGGGTGCCATCATCGGCGGCGCGATCATCTTGTTTGTCCAATGGGCATGGATAGCCACCGGCGAGTGGTTCTGGCTGATCGTTATGTCGGGAATTACCGGTTTTATGATCTTCATGACCATGTTTTACACCGACCTGATCGTCCCGCTGTTCAACAAGCTCACACCCATGGAAGAAGGGGAACTAAAAAAAGCCATTTTCGATTTTGCTTCCAAAACCGGGTTCAACCTGAAAGATGTTTATGTGATCAACGGCTCGAAACGAAGCACCAAAGCCAATGCCTATTTCAGCGGGCTGGGACCCAAAAAGAAAGTAGTACTTTATGATACGCTGATCAATGACCTGAACACACAGGAAATAGTCGCCGTACTGGCCCATGAAATCGGACATTATAAAAAGAAACACATCACCAAAGGGCTGCTCATGTCGCTGGTACAAACTGCCATTATGGTTTGGCTGCTTTCGCTGGCTCTGAACATTCCGGCGCTCTCATTGGCTCTCGGCCCAAAAGAACCCAGCTTTTACATGGGTATCATTGCTTTCGGGCTGTTGTTCTCGCCTGCAGAGTTTTTTACCGGCATAATCACCAACCTGATCTCACGCAAATATGAGTACCAGGCCGATGCATTTGCAAAAAGTCATCAGTTGGGTGGGGAACTTATTCATGCGTTGATCAAACTTTCCAGAAATAACCTGAGCAATCTGACGCCGCATCCTGCCTATGTTTTTTTCCATTATTCCCACCCGGCATTGTTGCAACGGAAAAAGGCGATTGAGGAAAAGAGTGAAAAATGAATTATTTAAAGAAAAGGTCAGTATCAAAACCCGCTTTCCGTATCTTTTCGTAGTTTTTTGACAAAAAGTCAAGAACGGCTGTACTCGTGATGTTAAAGGTAACCCCGTAATTGATGACCTTTTTCCTGTCAAGGTACAGCTCTCCCGAATAAGGTTCATCCGGATTGATGAACTCAATTGTCTTTTTTTCAGGCTTCACATAAGATATTTTCTGTGCTGCAGCCGAACACGCAATGCCCAGCCACCTGACCTGGGACGGGTTCCCGCTTCCGACAGTTATTACCGGGCTCCCGCTGATCCCGCGGTTGTAAAGGGCATCCGTAAGAAAACGGCCGGATTTCCCGGACGGTTTGGTCACAATCCCGCGGGTCACCATCAGTTTGCCAAGGGGAAACCCCATGACATAAACCTGATTTCCCCAGTCAATTTCCTTATTTCTGGCTGGCGGATAATTCAGAACATGGACAGGTTCTTTGGATTCATACAACTCCTTCTTCATAAAAGCAATGTCGAGTTTCCTGTCTATGGCTACGACTTCCACATCATCACCCAGAGGAAGACTATTTACATAATTTTTTTGCCTGATCTTAACGGAAAGCACTTTGACCGGCCCCTTTCCGTGATTGTAGCCCACAACGATCGTATCGGGGAAATCCACCACGTGGGCGCAGGTAAGCATACCCACCAGACTGCCGTCATAATAAATTACCGTGGCTGTTCCGCTCACCGACTGGTTTAAAACAGAGTTGCCGATGGAAACCTCATCCAGTATGGAATCGGTGATTTTACTTAATTCAACGGTATTCCGGGGAGAAAACAAATAAGATCTGTAAAAGGCAATGGACTCCAGTTTTCGAACCGTTTTTGAAAGATAATCAAGTTCTTCCGACAGATATTGTTCCGGCGTTTTCTTTGCCACCTCTCCGGTCTGGTCATTGGCCACTTTTTTTGCCGAACACGACCACAATCCAAGAACAAGTAATAATATGATATGGTAAAATCCTTTTTTCACAAATACTTCAGTTTTATAAATCCTGCCTTCGCAATACAAGAAGAATGACCCCGATGAACACGATGTTCCATCCAAATGTAATAAAAACATCCGGTACAGATACAGTATCCCTGAAGTTGATCCCGAACATCTGCATCAGCGGTGAATTGGGCACATCTATCAGATTCCCCATTGAAACCACAGGCAGATATTTTGAGATTGTACCTGGCAACATTCTTGAAATAATGGGTTCCAGGATATAATAATACAAAGCCAGCATAGCAATGGCAGGGCCTGATTTTTTAATCAGAAAGGCAATCAGCAAGCTCATGGAACCGAATGTAAACAACTCCAGAAAATAAGCCCCCAGAAAATCCGTCTTCTGAAATATCATCATCAATTCAATATCCCCTGTGTGAACAACCCCCATAATACCTCCCGAAACAAACAGGATAAACGTGGAGACAAAACTCAACAGAAAGGCAAACAGCACTTTCGAAAAGACAAATTGTTCACGGCTCAGTCCGTTCATAATGTTTTGCCGTATGGTTTTGTTTGCAAATTCATTGGCCACCGAAATGATGACAATGATCCCCAGGAATATTTTGAAAAAGCCGCCCAGAAAAGTCAGGTTTTGCCATACCGCCGGTAACTGGTACAGTGAAAACCGTGGCATAGTCGCCGGGGAGTTCTTGCCGGCATCTTTCAGGGCGGCATTCAGAAAACCCTCCACTCCGATAAAAAGCATAACCAGCAGGAAAAGATAGATCACGATCATGATCCAGAATGTCCGGCTGTAAAAATATTTCCGGAAATCTATTTTTATCAGGTTATCCATCGCCAGTTTTTAAAGAGTCTAGAAAATATTTCTCAAGTGACTTCTGTCGCCGTGCCAGGTGTGTGAGATAAACCCCCTGTTCGGCAATCAACCGGTTTAACCTTCCGGGATCAATCTCCTGCGACAACGTGCAGACCCACTTTCCGTTTTCTTCTTTAATTTCAGAGAAATACCCTGTGTTTTCCAGTATTTTCCTCAATCCCGGCATATCGGCAGCCACCAGTTCATAGGCAGCAGAAGTGCTTAAGACTTCCCTTACATTTCCTTCATTCAGCTTTTTCCCTTTCTGAAGGATCACTACCTGTGAACAGACTTTCTGTACTTCATCCAGCAAGTGGCTGGCAAGCAAAACCGTTACACCCTGTTTTCCGATGTCAGAGATCAGGTCCCTGATATCTGCAATCCCTTTCGGGTCGAGTCCATTGGTGGGCTCGTCGAGGATCAGCACTTCAGGTTCGCCCAGCAGGGCGGCAGCAATGGCCAGCCGTTGGCGCATGCCCATGGAATAGGTCTTGTATTTACTTGTTTTCCGCGAAGTCAGCCCGACTGTTTCCAGCACGGCATCAATTCCGTGATAAGACACCCCCTTGATGTCAGCAATGATACGCAGGTTGTTAATGGCGGTTAAATAAGGATAAAACATCGGCTCCTCAAGCAAGGCGCCCACACGCCGCCTGGCAAGGTGGGTGGGTTTTTCGCCAAACCATAAATAGCTACCGCTATCCGGTTTCAGGATATCAAGTATCAATCCCAGGGTAGTCGTCTTTCCGCTGCCGTTGGGGCCCAGTATCCCGCATATTTCTCCGCTGTTTACTTTCAGCGAAAAATTATCAAGAGCACGTATCCTGCCGTAAGATTTGCTGAGGTTCGTTATTTCCAGTACAGCGTAGTCCAAATCGGAATTGTTTCGTTTAACCTTGTATTATAGTTCATTCGTGTTAATATCCGACGTTCTCATTTTATCGTCAATCACTTTCTCCGGTTTATTTTACAAAGATCGAATATTAAATAGAACGTTTGATGTGTTATTTGATTACAATGATAAAAAAATTTATTTCCTATCTCATAATAGCGGCTAATTCCAGCCAATAAAAAAATCAAAAAAAGTTCTTGTAATATAATTATTTATATTTTTGCCGCTCATTTATTAAACCCTATTTTAAATTCAGAATATGAAAGTTGGAAATAACAAAGTCGTAACGCTCACTTATGTATTACGCTTCGACGATGAAAATGGTGAGATCATCCAGGAAGTCAATGAAAGCAAACCTTTTGTTCATTTATTCGGTGCCGGGACTTTACTTCCCGCCTTTGAAGAAAACCTTGCCAACCTGTCCCCCGGTGAAACTTTTACCTTTCATCTTTCTGCCGACGAAGCTTACGGCGAAACTTCCGACAAAGCAATTATTGAACTTGATAAAGGCATCTTTGAAATTGATGGCCAAATTGACGAAGATATTGTTGCAGTTGGAAAAATGGTGGCCATGCAGGACGAAAACGGCAGGCCGCTTGATGGTAAGGTGCTGGCCATTAAAGACACATCCGTCATAATGGATTTCAATCATCCTTTAGCCGGCAAGAATCTTTATTTCACCGGACAAATCAAAGATGTTCGCGAAGCGACCGAAGAGGAATTGTCGCACGGTCATGTCCACGGACACGGCGGAATGGAACATTAAGATTCTTCTCCCCTATTTTGAAATAAGGAAAACAACAGGTTTCTTTACAATATCCACTTTCTGTTTTTTCCATGTTTCAACAGATAATGTCCTGATCATCTGTGAGGGCAATGTCAGGTTAACGGCAATACACAGTTTTGTTTCCGTACGGCAAGTCTTTAACAACTGCTCAAAAAGATAGCGGTTCCTGAACGGAGTTTCTATAAAAATCTGGGCCTGCCCTTCTTTGCGGGCTGTAGCTTCCATGTTCCTGATCTTTTGTGCCAACTGTTTCTTATCAACAGGCAGATAACCGTGAAAAGTGAAATTCTGCCCGTTAAAACCGGAAGCCATCAAGGCAAGAATGATGGAGTTTGGGCCGACCAGAGGGATTACTTCCACATTGTTTTCGTGTGCTGCTTCTACGATCGCAGCGCCAGGATCCGCAACACAGGGAGTTCCTGCCTCCGATAATAACCCGATGGATTGATTTTTAACGGTCTCCTTAAAAAATGTCAATGCTTTGGATAGGGAGGCATGTTTCCCGATCTCCACAAAAATCAATTCCCTGATGGGTAACGGGTGTCCTGTCTTTTTTATGAACCTTCTGGCCGTTCTGGCGTTTTCAACGATAAAAGCTGTCAGGCCATGAATGATCTGCTTGTTGTAAACAGGAAGGACATAATCCATTGTATCAAAATCGCCGAGGGTGGCCGGTATGAGATAGAGGCTGCCTTTCATGGTTTAAAAGGGTAAGTTTTTCAAATCAACATTTCCGCCCGAGAGAATGATCCCGACGGTTTTTCCTTTCAAATCCAGCTTGTTCTCCAGCAATGCCGCCAAAGGAACAGCCGAGGAAGGTTCGATGATGATCTTCATCCGCTCATATATCAGCCGCATGGCCCCGATAATGAATTTGTCACTCACGGTAACAACGTCTTTTACATATTTCATGATAATTGGAAAGTTACGCTCGCCGAGTGAGGTCAATAAACCGTCGGCAATGGTCTTTGGGTTTACGCTGGGGATCAGCCTGCCTGCTTTGAACGAGCGGTAAGCATCATCAGCACCGTCAGGTTCACAGGCAATTACTTCCGTTTTTTTTGAAAAGTAATTTGCCGACAAAGCGGTTCCGCTGAGCAGCCCCCCACCTCCTACCGGACATAGTAACAAGTCAGGGGCTCCGGCATCTTCAATGAGTTCCAGAGCACAGGTTGCCTGCCCTTCGATGATACGGTAATTGTCATAAGGGTGAATTTCAACCGCACCGGTTTCCACGAGTACCTGCCGCAGTGTTTCTTCCCTGGCCTGCAAGGTAGGCTCACAAAAAGTAATATGACCTCCATATTGACGGACAGCATCAATTTTTACCTGTGGGGCATTCCGGGGCATCACAATATAAGCCGGTACATTTCGCAATCCGGCAGCCCGTGCCAAAGCCTGGGCGTGATTACCTGATGAATGTGTGGCAACGCCGTTTAAAACAGCTTTTTCCTCCAACAAGAAAACCGCATTGACGGCCCCCCTGGATTTGAAAGCTCCTGCTTTCTGGAAATTTTCGCATTTAAAAAACAAAGAAGCGTCAAACATCCGGTTCAGTGTTCCGGATGTTAAAACCGGCGTTCTGTTAATATAAGATTGAATACGTTTGGCGGTAGAAATAATATTTTCTGCAGAAGGAATTTGCTCCAAAACTTTTTCCGGTTAAGCGTTTTTAGCCATTTCAACTATTTTATCCGTGGCTTTATCCAGCATCTCAAAAACAACATCAAAATCTGTTTTGCCATCGCTGAACGGATTAGGAACGGTCTTGTTCCTGCCTGGATACACCACGTTCACACGATCATCTA
>CAZMOS010000141.1:4243-10137 GCA_964567945.1 uncultured Lentimicrobiaceae bacterium | reverse complement strand
TTTACGACAATGGCCACCCTTGCTTTACCAGTCGTTGCATGGCATTTTTTTGTTTTCCCCGCCTTCCCGATTTGGCAACATTGTCAATGATCTCGGCGTAGTTGCCGTAATTGATCAGACAATCCCGCTGTGCATCAACCAGGCGCGATGAAATTTTAGAGTGAAAAAAAGGTTCAATGCCAAATTCATACCAGTCATCATAAATCACATTCCCGTATTCGTCTTTACGCAAATACATTTTACGTTGCTCATAGAGGAAATGGGAGAACTGGGAAGCGATTTCGTGGCATTGTTTCCTGGCAAGGTGTAATTGCTTCCTGAAAAAATCTTCATCCGCTTGTTCCAACTCACGAGCCTTTTTGCCCATGTTATACAGCCCTGAGGCCGCAAAACCGATAACCAAAACGATTAGATAACCAGTCATAATATTTCTGATATTTATTAAGCTAAAATTCTTGCTTTATTAAAAGCGCATCACACAATTTTCATAATAGCTAAAAAAATATCATAAAAAATTAATTGCAGATTCTTGTCAATTTGCTAATTGCAAAGAAAATGATTTTTAAAGTATCAAATAGATTGTGCCATTTAACTATTTATTAACAAAAAAATAACAGACTGAAACAAAAAACATACAGCAATATCTATCTAATACAAAATCAGTAAGATAAAAAATATATTTCCATTTAAAAAACAGTGAATTTATATCGGGGAAATGGAGTAATTAACAAATTTTAACTGAAAATGTAACCTCTTTATATTCAATAAAATCGTTTTTCGGTGATTAAAACCGCCACGTGAGTTATTTTTTAAGTCCTGATTTTTTCATTTTGACATTAAATTTCAGGCCGTTCAGGTACTTTCGTTTCACATAAAAATAATCTCTACTTTTGCGTTTCGAAAAAAATCAAAATAAATCACTAATGAAACGACTTTTGATTGCCACAGGTGGCGGAGACTGTCCCGGTTTGAATGCAGTGATCCGGGCCATTGTTCATCGTGCCTCACAGGAAACTGACTGGGAGGTGCTGGGAAGTATTCAGGCATTTAACGGTGTGCTGTGGGAGCCGACAGAAGTTGTGGAACTGGATAATAAAAAAGTTGCCGGCATTCATTTTCAGGGTGGGACTATTCTGGAAACAACCAATAAAGGAGGCCCCTTTTCCTGGCCGGTGAAAAATAAGGATGGTAGCTGGACAACCGTTGACATGTCGGATGAAATGATCAGAAAATTGCAATACATGCACATTGATGCAGTGATCAATATCGGCGGTGACGGTTCTCAAACCATCTCACAAAAACTTTACGAAAAAGGGTTGAACATCATTGGTGTTCCTAAAACCATTGATAATGACCTGTCGGCCACCGATTCAACATTTGGTTTTCAAACGGCAGTTCAGATTGCTACCGAAGCCGTTGACAAACTGGTAACCACTGCGGCAAGTCACAACCGTGTTTTCATGCTTGAGGTCATGGGACGAAATGCAGGATGGATTGCTTTGAATGCGGCAGTTGCAGGCGGAGCTGAAGTTTGTCTGATTCCTGAATTTCCTTACGACATTCAGAAAGTAAAGGAAGCGCTGGAGAAGAGGTTCCATTATGGCCGGGGGTTTGCCGTGGTGGTTGTTGCTGAAGGGGCTCGTCGCCGGGGGGGCACGATGGTTTATCAGGAAAATGATGAACCGGGTTATGAGAACAAACAGTTGGGCGGAATTGCAAGACAACTGATGAAAGAATTACGTGCAGCGGGGTTTGAACATGATATGCGCGAAACGGTCCTCGGACACCTGCAACGGGGGGGTGTACCCATAGCTTACGACAGGGTATTGTCCGCACAGTTTGGTGTGAAAGCTTTTGAAATGGCACTGAACGGCGAATTTGGGAAAATGGTGGCCTATCGCCACCCCGATTTTGTCGCTGTCCCCTTGGAGGAAGCCATTGCCAGGCCCAACCTGGTCACAGCCAACAATGCATTGGTGAAAACCGCAGAGGGACTTGGTATTTCTTTGGGATCATAAAAAAGACAATTATTTTTTAATTACAAACACTTAATTTTTAATAACTAAAATTTGACAATTATGGAAAATCCAGAAAAGTACTTGAAAATAATTACTGATTTTGCAACAAATTATGGGTTAAAACTCATCGGTGCAATAATAGTCCTGATAATCGGTCTCTGGATTATCAAGATCATTATGAAAAACATGAAAAAGGTGATGGAAAAAAGGGATATGGATGAATCCCTGAAACCTTTTTTACTGAGCATGATCAGCATTTTGCTGAAGATATTGTTGTTCATAAGTGTACTGACAATGGTCGGTGTCCAGATGACCTCTTTTATTGCCATTCTTGGCGCTGCCGGCCTGGCCGTAGGTCTGGCGTTGTCGGGCACCTTGCAGAATTTTGCCGGTGGAGTGATGATTTTGATTTTCAAACCATTTAAAGTGGGAGATTTCATCGAAGCACAGGGATACATGGGCGTGGTGAAGGAAATCCAGATTTTTGTCACCATTCTGACCACACCTGACAACAAAACGATCATTATTCCCAATGGCGGTTTGTCAACAAGTTCACTGACCAATTTCAGTGCCGAGTTCACACGACGTGTCGACTGGACATTTGGCATTGCATACGGTGATGATTTTGACAAAGCCAAAGCAATGATCCTTGACATGTTAAAAGGAGACAAACGCATTCTGGTTGATCCTGAACCGTTTATTGCACTGGGTGAAATGGCTGACAGTTCGGTGAACATCACCACACGTGCCTGGGTAAAAGGCGAAGATTACTGGGGCGTGTTTTTCGATATGAACGAGAAATTTTACAAAAGTGCCGATAAACACGGATTGAGCATACCGTTCCCGCAACTGGATGTTCATCTCGACAAATAAGATAAACGATTGTAACTTTCCTATAATCGTTTTCGTCATTTTTAGAATGAAGACTGGCCAAAAGGTCTGGTCTCAAACACAGTTTTGAAACCAAATCAATACGATCAATCTTTTTAGACAGCCTTCAGTATATCTTGAATTTCATTTTTAAACTATTACGGATTATGAAAAAAGTATTTTTAATTATCATTTTAGCAGGCCTGGCGTTCCAGGCCAGAACACAGGTAAAATTTTATGGTTCTGGCGGCCCCGAAATTATTGCGTTTTCTTTTGCACAGATTGATGATCCGGTGCGGTCGGGAAGCAACATTATGAGGTTCGCACCTTTTTTTAATTTCCAGGGATACGGGAATGTGGATTTTAACCGCCATTTCGGGCTTTATTTTGGCGGCGCCATACGGAATGTGGGATTCATTTATGAATACTCCGGTTCCGTGGATGGTACGGCAACTACCATCAAAAAGAAATACCGTAATTATAATTTCGGTATCCCCGTTGGTTTTAAAGTGGGTAAAATGAACAGTTGGATGCTGTATGGAGGATATGAAATTGAATTTCCTTTCCAGTACAAGGAAAAAACGTTTTATAACGGGGCGAAACAAGATACGAAAACTTCAGTCTGGTTTTCCGGACGTGTGCCTGCTTTCTACAATTCGGTTTCGGTTGGCATACAGTTTCCCTACGGTTTCGGCCTGAAATTCAAATATTATTTTTCGGAATTCTTTAATCAGGATTACCGGCTGGCAAATGGTTCGCAACCCTATATGGATCTGAAATCAAATATCTGGTATATTTCGCTGAACTTCGGTATATTCAGGAATACCAGGGCTTATTTCGATCAGGAGATCAGAAAAAAAGAAAAGAAAAAGAATTATTATTAAAAGAAGAACAGTATTCTCTTAAACTCCATCCGGATTTTGATTTCTGGCAGGTTTATTGTGTAAATTTGTAGCCACATACATATATGCGCTTTAAATCAATTGAAATGAAAAATTTTGTTCTTTCCGGGTTTTTTATCCTTATTACTTTTTATTCTGTATTTGCCGAAGATGAACCGGGGTTGAAATGGCCAAAAGAGATTGATAAAAACGGAACACTAATCGTTTTATACCAGCCGCAACTTGAATCGTTAAAAGGAAACATATTACAGGGCAGATTGGCAGTATCGGTAACTCCAAAAGGTGAAGAGATCATTTTTGGAGCATTATGGTTTAAAGCCTATCTTGAAACAGATGTTGATGCACGGACAGCATTATTAAAAAAACTGATCATCACTAAGATACATTTCCCGGAATTTACTGACACGACAAAAATTGAACGGTTTACAAAACTACTTGAAGGAGAAGTTGAATCGTGGAACCTGCTTATGTCGCTCGACAGGATTATGGCCGGGCTTGAAGAAACGGAAAGTCTGAAAACCATTTCAGATAAATTGAATAATAACCCGCCGGATATTTATTTTCGGACGGAACCGGCTGTGCTGATCACCAGTGATGGCGATCCTATCATCAAAGAAGTTCAGGGGCAAAAATTTGATTATGTGGTCAACACGCCGTTTTTTATTGTCGAAAAGAAAAACAAATATTACATCAAAGGCGGCAAATTCTGGTATGTTTCCGGTGAGTTGACGTCGGATTTCACTGAAACGGAAAATGTGCCTTCCGACATAAAAAAGTTTGCAGAGGAAAATCTTCCCGACAATGAACTGGATTCTATTTCAGAAGCCATGGAAAAGGCCCCGGAACTCATTGTGGTAACCAAACCTTCGGAGTTGATTTCCACTAATGGGAAACCCGAGTTTGCTTCGATAGACGGAACCCAACTGTTATACGTTTCCAACACTTCCAACGACATTGTAATGGATATCGGTTCCCAGGATTATTATGTTCTCCTTGCAGGACGGTGGTATAAATCAAAATCGCTGGAAGACGGAAGCTGGACATTTGTTGAACCGGAAAAGCTGCCTGCCGATTTTTCAAAAATTCCTGCCGATTCGGATATGGCAGACGTAAGGGCGAGTGTCCCCGGTACACCGGAAGCGGAGGATGCCCTGCAGGAACAATTCATCCCACAGACAGCTACAGTGGACAGAAAAACCACCACAGTTGAAGTGAAATGGGACGGAGATCCGAAATTTGAGAAAATAAAAGACACAGATATCTCGGTGGCTAAAAACAGCGATAAAACGGTCTTGCTGATCAAAAACAAATATTACTGTGTGGATGACGGTATCTGGTTTGTTGCTGACCGTCCCGATGGCCCGTGGGCTGTCAGTGACACGCGTCCTGATGAAGTTGACAAGATACCACCCGAATCGGAAGCATATAACGTAAAATACGTTTACATTTATGAATCCACACCTGAAGTGGTTTATGTCGGATACCTGCCGGGATACACTTGGTCATTCGGATATCACGGCTGTGTGGTTTACGGAACCGGCTTTTGGTACCGTCCCTGGTATCACCATTATTATTATCCCCGTCCTGTGACCTGGGGATTTGGTGTGCACTGGAATCCATATACAGGGTGGGGTTTTTCATTCGGAATCAGCTTCGGCTGGGTGGGCTGGGGTTTTCACCCGTATCGTGGCTGGTGGGGCCCGCGTGGATTTTATCCGGGATACCGACACGGATATTACCACGGATACCGGCACGGCTACGCTCACGGTTACAGGCGTGGCGCTGCCGCGGGATATTATGCAGGAAGACGAAATGCATACAACAACGTGTACCGTAACAGAAGTACCGGTGTTAAAACAGGTGTGCCTGCACGGACACCAAGAAACCTGAACTCAAAAGCAAGGCCTTCCACAAGACCAAATAATGTTTATACTGACAGGAAAGGGAATGTTTATCAACGGGATAAAAGTGGCAACTGGCAACAGAAAAACAACCGCCCGTCCACACAACCTGCACAAAGGCCATCAACCAAACCGGCTCAAAAGCCATCTCAAAAGCCATCTCAAAAGCCATCTCAAAAGCCATCTCAAAAGCCATCTCAAAA
>CAZMOS010000141.1:0-4143 GCA_964567945.1 uncultured Lentimicrobiaceae bacterium | reverse complement strand
GCCATCTCAAAGGCCGGTAACTACACAACCGTCACAGAAACCAACTACGCGTCCTTCAACGGGAGCACAGACCAGGCAAAAACCATCGGTATCGTCGCAACAAAAACAGCAGTTAAACAAATCATATCAAAGCCGGAGCAGGGGGAATGCGAATTATAGCCGGTCACGGTCATACGGAGGCTCAAGAGGTGGTAACCGTGGAGGTGCACGTGGCGGAAGGAGATAATATTTTTATTGTTATTTCAATCCTTTCACCTTCGGAATCCCTGCCACGAAATCTTTCAGATAAAAAGGCTCGAAATAGGCTACATCTTCAAATTCCCGAAGGTGGAATTTTTCTTCGGCAAGTTGTGCAATATAAGTTGAAGAAGGAAAGAAGTCGTCATAAAAAATGGCGTTTTCCTGACAGCTTAAAACTTCCCTGCATTTTGCAGACCCATCACCGGCAAAGATAATTTTGTGAGTCGAAAGCAGATCACTGAATGAATTTTTATCAACGATGACGGCTTCGGTCTTTTTTATTTCTTTCAGACCGGCATCAAACACGGCAGCATACACCTCCATCCGGCGGGCGTCTATCATCGGACAAAACAAAAACTGTTCCGGGCTTTTGGTTTTGCCAATCATGCCGGCTGCCATGGCCTGCAATGTGTTGATGGCAATCAACGGCTTGTCGAGTGCATAACAAAAGCCTTTGGCCGTGGAAACACCGATACGCAATCCGGTATAAGAGCCAGGTCCTTTGCTCACGGCGACTGCTTCCAGATCATTCCATTTAATACCTGCTTCTTTCAATACCGATTCCGAAAAAACGGTGATATTTTCGGCATGGGAATTTTTAACGAAAGACTCACGGATGGAAACCGGTTTTCCATCAACAGAAAGGCATACGGAACAAACCCGGGTTGAGGTTTCTATATTTAAAATAGCAGCCAATGATCAGTCTTCGCTTTTGAACAAGTCTTTTTTATCCACTTTTATTACTTCATCACCGTTTTTCAGAAGTTTTGACACTGCCCTGTATGGTGCGACGATCACTTCGTCACCTTCACTGACACCGCTTTTGATCTGAATGTAAGTGTTATCTTGTATTCCCGTCTCAACCGGTTTGAGAATGGCTTTCCCATCCTGATAGATAAATACACATTCAATGAGGTCTTCTTCCTTTATTGTTTCGCCTTTTTTCTCTTCCTTTCCGGCGCTTTCTTCCCTTTTCTCTCTTGCTGTCTTGATCCTTCCCGTGGTGTCGGCCCTTGTAGTCACGGCCTGAATCGGAACGGTGAGCACATCACGAACCGTAGCCGTTTCAATTTCCACTGTGGCAGACATACCGGGCCGGAATGGCGAGGGGATCGGATCGTTGGGTTTGATAAGGTCTTGATAAGACTCGCGAAGCATCCTGATTTTGACATCAAAATTGGTAACCTGGTCAGCAGTAACGCCGACAGTGTTGGCCGAAGTGGCTATTTCTGTGACCACACCTTTGAATTTCCGGTCAAGATAGGCATCCACTTCGATCATGGCCGTGTCGTTCAGCGCCACCCTGACAATATCGTTTTCATTTACCTCAACATTAACTTCCAGCACATCCAGATTGGCAATACGCATGATCTCCGTTCCGGCCGAGAACTGGGATGCCCCTGTTACACGTTCTCCTACCTCAACACTGAGTTTGGAAACCGTTCCGTTGTCGGGAGCATAGATCACAGTGCGGTCAAGATTTTCTTTCGCTTCTTCAAGCGAAGCTTTGGCGCTTCTCACCTGGAACTTGGCAGCGCGATAGCTTTCTTTTGCAGCAATCACTTCGGCTTCTGCCACCTGAAAGGCAGACTTTGCCGCATCATAATCGGAATCGGAGATTACCTGTTTTTCCCATAATGTCTTGCTCCTGTCAAAATCGAGCTTGGTTTTGGTATATTGTGCCTGGGTTTGTGCAAGCCGGGCTTTGGCATTGGCTTCGTTGGCTTCGGCAGTTTTCAGTGCAGCTTCGGTTTTTTCATACGTGGAGATGTATATTTTGGGATCAATCTTCGCCAGGCGTTTACCTTTTTCAACAAACTCACCTTCTTTTACATACAACTCAACAACTTCTCCTGAAATATACGGGCTTATCTTGATATCTTTGGCGGGCTGAATTTTACCGTTGGCTGATACGGTTTCAACAAGCGTCCGTATCGCTGCCTTTTCGGTTGCTACTTTGATACCTTTCGAATCTTTGTTTTTTAGTGCAGCCATGATGATTAGAACGACTACCATGACCAATAGTCCGATGATCAGCCATGTCTTTTTTTTGTTCGATTTTGCCATTTCCGGATACGATTTATGCAAGTGAATTTAATTTTTAAAATTATACTTTATTCTCAAACCTGTAAAAAGTTTTTCCTAATGTCCTTCTACTCCGGTTACATCACTTAAAGTCAGACTTCTTCCCAGGTAGAAGTCGAGGATTTTCACTTTGAAAATGTAATCGTATTTGGAAGAAACCAGGTCAGATTCGGCGTTGCTCAACCGTGTTTTCGCCAGATTGTAATCTGTGGAAGTGACCATACCCACATTGAACTTTTCTTCGGTATATTTAAACGACTCCCTGAAAGATTCAACCGATGTAAGCCTTGCCTTATATGTTTGATAAGCGGCAACAGCATCAGCATAAGCCGATTCAATATTTTTGCGCAACCGGAGTTTTTCCTGTTGCAGGCTGATGTGGACCGATTCGTTCAGGATCTTTGCATTCCTCACATTGTTTGATATCTGGTAACCGTTAAAGATCGGGATGGAGAGACCGAAATAAAGGGCTCCGTTGCGGTTGTCACCTAATTGTTTATCAAATGGTTTGGTAGGGCTATCCGGATCAAAAGGATCATCAACAATACGGTTTGAATAGCTTGTGCCATAAGAACCGGTTGCAAACAATCGGGGACTTCGCATGCCTTTCGCCATGGCCAGCGAACGTTCGGCGCTGTAAACTTTATATTCAGCACTTTTGATCTGCGGCATGATCGTCACCGATTTATTATAGATTATCGAGGGAGGTAAAAGAGTTGGGGTTCCGATAATTTCCAAATCCGGTTTTTCGATGTCAAATTCCGTATCGGCTGGCAGGTCCAACAGTTGTTTCAGGTCAATATACGCCAGCATTAACTGGTTCTTTGCGTTGACAAGACTAACTTCATCATTGGCTTCCTGTGCCTGTATGTCATATAAATTTCCGCGTGCAACAGTACCGGCTTCAACCTGTTTTTTTGTCCTGTCAACTTGTTCTTTTGAGATGTCAACCTGCCGTTGGGCATTGTTTACCAGTTCAATATTAAATAATATTGACAGATAAGCTGCTGCGATGTTCAATGAAATGTCATCACGAATTTTATCCGAATCATATTTTTTTGCTAGGTAATCAAATTGTTTTTGCCTGATGTTGTTGATTTGCTGAAATCCGTTAAAAAGGGTAACCTCTGAATTAACGCTTAAAAAGCTTTGTTGTGACTGTTGATTTAGATAAATATTTGTTTGCGGGTCGGGAGCACGTCCCCAGCCAAAATTCTGACCGATCGTGGAGTTTAAAGAAGGTATCAGGTTCAGTCTGCTTTGTTTTAAATTTTCATCGGCTGACAATACATCCAGTTTGCTTTGTTTGACAGACAGGTTGTTCTCAAATGCATAATTGATACATTCTTCTAAAGACCAAAGTTTTTGTGCTGCCAATTTTACACTGACAGATATCAACAGCAGCGTGAGCAATAGGGTTATATGTTTTCTTTTCATCTTTAATGTTTTTTGGTATTTTGAGATTTGCATTAGCTAAAAATGTGCCACAAAGTTAAACATCTGAATACAAGTATGATAATTTACTAAGAATTTAATTTAATTTTTTCACTTTGTTCATATTAAAACATCATTTGTCCGATTTCGGACAGGGACTTTATGTTTTAGATGCAGATTTCCGCGGATTAGTTATGATTTGATCAGCGTTTCATCAGCGCAGATCAGCGTCTTATTTTTAGACGCAGATTATCGCAGATTGTTTATGATTGTTTCAGGGTGGCTGCGACTGTTGACTGCTGACTGCTGACTGCTGACTGAAGACTGAAGACTGATTTTATCATTTTATGTTCACAAAAAGTATAATTTTGATTTTTAAATATT
>CAZMOS010000140.1:0-10220 GCA_964567945.1 uncultured Lentimicrobiaceae bacterium | reverse complement strand
GAACTGAAAACTGTGAACTGAAAACTGTGAACTGAAAACTGTGAACTGAAAACTGAACCATCTGTTATCTACTTCCCGCCACCCATTGTATCTTCAAACAACTGGCGGTTCAGGATGGAGCGGCCCAGTGTGATTTCATCTGTATATTCCAGGTCATCGCCGATGGCAACTCCGCGCGCAAGCATTGTTATTTTTACTCCGAAATCACGGACTAACCTGTAAATATAGTAATTAGTGGTATCTCCTTCGACAGTGGCAGGGAGGGCAAAGATCAGCTCGTTTATTTCTTCGGTATTCAGGCGGTGGAGAAGATGATTTACACTCAGATCGTTGGGGCCGATGTTCTCAATGGGATTGATCAGACCACCGAGCACATGATACAAACCGTTGTATTGCGCCGTGTTTTCAATAGCCAGCACATCGCGGATGTCTTCAACAACACAAAGGGTGTTCTCATCCCTTTTCGGGTTGGCGCAAATATCACACAGTTCGGTATCGGAAATGTTGTTGCACTTTTTACAAAACACAATTTCTTTTCGCATCCGGGCAATCGCCTTTCCCAGGTTTTCTGCATAAGACGGTTCCTCATGGAGAATGTACAAGGCAAGTCTTAGTGCCGACTTTTTTCCAATGCCCGGCAACCGCGATAATTCGTTTACCGCCGCCTCCAATAATTTTGATGAGTATTCGTTCACAATATATGTTTTAAAGCAAAGCAAAAATAGATAATTTTGCCACCGACCTAAACAAGATATTATGACCAGGTATTTTCTGACTATTGCCGTTTTTCTGATCGCGCCGCTTTTCATGCTGTCGCAGGACATCAACCAGGTGGATGACCTGAACCGAAAACAGGGTAAATGGAGAAAAACCTATATCAACGGAACCATCCGTTACGAAGGGCAATTCCATAATGACAAGCCCTACGGGGTTTTTAAATATTATTATGATGACGGCTCGGTGAAAGCTGTGACGGTTTTTTCGGATGACGGGATCATTGCCCACACCAAAACCTATTTCCCGACCGGACAACTCATGGCGGAAGGAAAATTCATTAACAGGCAAAAAGACAGCACATGGTTGTATTACAGCGATGTTGACAGTTGCCTGATCGCCACCGAAAATTACAAAAAAGGCGTCCTTGACGGGAAAAGTATTTCTTATTACCCTAAATCAAAACAGCCCGCCCAGATATTAAATTATAAGAACGGCCTGAAAAACGGGGAGTTCAAAAAGTTTTTTCCCGACGGCAACCTCATGACCCGGGGAACTTATAAAAATGATACCCTGGAAGGAGAGTTTACATTGTATTATCACAACGGAAAAACAGAACTCAAAGGCTGGTATAAGGCTGGCCGTGAAAGCGGTAACTGGCAGTATTTTGACGAAAACGGAAAACCCGTCACCGAAGATGAATACAAAAAAGGTAAGAGTAAGTGAGTTCAGAATAAAAATTATACTACAAGGAAAATATTAGTTTTACACACTATTTTTGAATAAAATCAAGTAAAATGAAAAAAGTAATATTATTAGCCCTGTTGCTTGTTTTAAGCTCGTTGACTTTTGCACAAACTGAAAAGATCGTCAACCATCACCTGACTGTCCGGATCGCTCCGGGATCCTCACATATCACTGTAACCGATTCTATCAATAACATAGATACTTCATCTTTTATTTTCAGTTTAAATGCAAGCCTGAAACCTCTCCGGTTTTCAAAAAATGTAAAAATCAAGGAAGTGGAGCTAAACGTTCCCTCAAGCGATGTGGGGATGGACAGGGACGACACCGGGAATGAAACCGGTGACTTAAAGCTCAACAAATGGCTGGTTTCCATGAAAAACGGATCAAAAACTTTTGTTGTCACTTATGAAGGTGCCATTTCATCAGCCCTTGAACAGAGTAAGGAAAATTATCAGCGCGGATTCAGCGAGTCTCCCGGAATTATCAGCACCAAAGGGGTTTATCTCGCCGGCTCTACCTACTGGACTCCTTACATTAAAAACACACTGGCTACTTTCCGTTTGAAAACGACTTTACCGGAAGGATGGAAAACAGTTTCCCAGGGAAAAAGGACGATGGAAAATACAGAAAACAACGAGCACACCGATGTCTGGGTTTGCGACAGGCCCCAGGAAGAAATTTTTCTGATCGCCGCCCGGTTCACCGAATATTCTTTCAAAATGAATAACGGCATTGATGCGATGGCCTTTCTGCGCACGCCGGACGAAGCGCTGGCCAACAAATACCTTGATGTAACGGAACAGTTCATGAACATGTACGAAGGAATGATCGGCCCCTATCCTTACACAAAATTTGCACTGGTTGAGAATTTCTGGGAAACCGGGTACGGCATGCCATCATTCACTTTGCTCGGTGAAAAGATCATCCGGTTTCCTTTCATCCTCTATTCCTCCTACCCGCACGAATTGTTGCACAACTGGTGGGGTAACAGCGTTTACATTGATTTCAGCAGCGGCAACTGGTGCGAAGGGATGACAGCATACATGGCCGACCACCTGATCAAAGAACAACGCGGACAGGGAGAAAACTACCGCAGGTCAACGCTTCAAAAATTCACCAATTTTGTTAACCCGACAAACGACTTCCCATTAAATAAATTCATTTCCCGCCAAAATGCTTCCAGCGAAGCCGTCGGATACGGCAAATCGCTGATGATGTGGCACATGATCCGAAGAAAACTTGGTGATGACAATTTTAAAAATGGGTTCAGCCGGTTCTATAATGACAACAAGTTCAGGAAAGCAAGCTTTAACGATATCAGAACAGCACTGGAAGAAGTTTCCGATACAGAGCTCGGCTGGTTTTTTGACCAGTGGGTGAACCGGACCGGCGCTCCCGAACTGTCCATCAAAAAGGTACGTAACGATAAATACGGTGACATCTACCGTGTTTTTCTGACGCTGGAACAAAAACAAAATGCACCCGTGTTTAATATTGATGTTCCCATTTACATAGCAACAGAAAAAGGCGTTGAAGTTTTTGTGGAAAATATGACAGACAAAACGCAGGAGTTTCAATACACCCTGAAAAACAAACCCCTGAAGCTGGCTGTAGATCCGCAATATGACGTTTTCAGAATACTGGACCCGAGGGAAGTTCCTCCCGCTTTGTCAAAAGTGCTGGCCAGCAAAGAAAACCTGGTTGTCCTGCCTGCAAAGGCGGACAAAGAATTAAAAGAAATTTACAAGTCATTTGCCGATGCCTGGATTGCCTCTGATCATGATCAGTATGAAATTGTTTATGACGACAAACTGGAATCTCTGCCAAAGGAAAAAACCGCCTGGATCATCGGGTTTGAAAACAAGTTTGCTCCTGTGATTAACGACGAATTAAAACAATACAATTCTGTTTTGGGGAACGATTCAGTTAAACTCGGAAACAAAACCATAGCCAAAGAAAACAAGAGTTTCATCATCACGCTTTTTAATCCGAATGACGTAAACAAGGAAATTGTATTCATTTCACCGGGCAATAAAAAGTCCATTGACGGTTTGGTTCGAAAGCTCCCGCATTACGGAAAATACAGCTATCTGGCCTTCGAGGGAGATGAGCCTACCAACATCGCCAAAGGGCAGTGGCCCGTTTTCAATTCGCCGCTGGTGAAGGTTTTCAGTCCGGAAGGGGAAAAAATTAACCTCATCCAACCCCGCAAACCTTTGGCGGAACTCAAACCCGTTTTTTCGGAAAAAAGAATGATGGAGCACATCAAATACCTCGCCTCCGATAAGCTGAAAGGGCGCGGACTGGGAACGCCTGAATTGGATTCCGCTGCTGCGTATATTGCCGGTAAATTCAAAGAATACGGACTAAAACCCATGGGAGATTCCTGGTTCCAGACTTTCAATCATACTTTCGCTGACAAGGGCGAAATGACCTTGAAAAATGTCATTGCCATCATACCGGGAACCGATCCGAAGCTGAAAGATTCTCCGGTGGTTGTCTCTGCCCATTACGACCACCTCGGACTGGGCTGGCCCGACGTCCATCATGGCGATGAAGGGAAAATCCACCACGGGGCAAACGACAACGCCAGCGGGGTGGCCATCTTGCTTGAACTTGCAAAAAATATGGCGAAAACCCTCAAACCCAAACGCACAATCATCTTTGCTGCGTTTACCGGTGAAGAAGCCGGGTTGATCGGCTCACGTTATTTTGTCAGCCACATTAATGAATATTACAAAGCCCCGGTTTTCGCCGATGTCAATCTCGATACCGATGGCACGTTGTTCGACGGCAAATTACTGGTTCTCAATGCCAACACAGCCAGGGAATGGAAATTTATTTTCATGGGTACCGATTACACCACCGGCGTAAAAAGCGAGATCGTTCAGCAGGAGCTGGATGCCAGCGACCAGTTTGCCTTCATTGAAAAAGGAATTCCAGCCGTTCAGTTGTTTACGGGCGCCACGCCCGAATACCACCGCCCGACCGACATGTGGGAAAAAATTGACGGCAAAGGGCTGGTAAAAGTGGCAGCGGTCACCAAAGAAGTTGTGGAATACCTGGCAGACAGGGCAGAGCCGATGCCATATACCGGAAAAGATCACAAGGCCACCGGCGCCAAACAAACAATAGCGGCACCAAAAGGCGGGCGCAGAGTAGCTACCGGCAGCATTCCTGATTTTGCATACACAGGTAAAGGCGTGATGATAGGCGCCATTATGGAAGGTTCGGCAGGAGAAAAAGCAGGGCTGAAAAAAGGCGATGTCATCACAGCCGTGAATGGCGAAAAAGTTGAGAACCTCCAGGATTATTCCAATATCCTGAAAAAATACCAGCCCGGCGACGAAGCGAAACTCACCATTAAAAGGGAAGGGAAAGAAATAGAAATAAAGTTGAAGTTCGGGGCAAGGTAGGCAGCACCCCTGACCCGACGGGTAGATTTATTCCCGGCGGGTCGAAAGTAAAACTCTTCTTTCCTCGCTGATCCGGATTTGCAATCCGGATCGAAGTTTAACTGTATCTCAATAAATTATATTGTTGCAGAAACCAATATCGAAGGAAAGCCGCAGAATAAATTCCACGGCCTGGGGATCAGGCTGTCTCGTTCAAAACGAGACGCCCCCACCTCCCGAAGGGAGGGCCGAAACCCAAGCCCGCCAATTCATTGGCGGGCGACAAATCCAATCTACCTTGCCCCCGGTTGGTGTCTTTACCAACCGGAGTTACGACCAATAAAAAGGCAGGCCAGTTTTGCAAGATGTCATATTAATGGCTAAAGCCGTCTCAAATTAATATATCAATAATAGAAAAATTAGTTATCTTTGTCGTTAGTAACGCAACGCATTACTATGATACTTTCATTTGGGTCAAAAGAAACAGAAAAAATATGGAATGGAGAAAGGGTGGCTAAAATACCATTGGACATTCAAAATAGCGGGAGGAGAAAATTAAGAATGTTGAATAACTCACAAAGTTTATTGGATCTTCGAATACCGCCTTCTAACAGATTAGAGAAATTAACAGGTAAATCAAATAAAACGTATAGTATCCGAATCAATGATCAATGGCGGATTGTGTTTATTTGGGAAAACAACAATGCTTACAATGTAACAATTACAGATTATCATAAATAGAATGAAAAAATTACACAACATACATCCCGGGGAAGTCTTACTCGAAGAGTTTCTGAAACCCATGCAAATTACGGCCTACCGGCTCTCGAAAGACACCGGAATTCCTCAAACAAGAGTATCCAGTATCATCAGGGGAAAAAGAAGGATCACTGCCGATACGGCATTACGGTTTAGCGCCTATTTTGGAAATTCAGTAAATTTCTGGCTTGGTTTGCAAAATGATTTTGATGTTGAAAATGAGAAAGAAAAAAAATATGACGTGTTCAGAAAAATAGAAATGTTGAGAGAATCCAAAAAACTTTATCCTGAAAAATGAATAACATCACTTCAACCTGTTTTTAGAGCTCCCGGGTTAAAGCGGTTGCCAAACGGAAAGCCGGGGAATAAATTCCACGGCCTGGGTATCTTGCTGTCCCTCCGGGACATCCCCAAGTCCCGAAGGGACAATCGAAACCCCAGACCACCAATTTATTGGTGGGCGATAAAACCTTTGCGTCTTTGCGCCTCTGCGTGAAATAATCCAGATCAGACCGTATAAAAGAGCGTTTTAATCCTGCCCGATATTCAGCGGATGATCCACTTTTTCTTTCAGCAGAGCAAACTCCAGCGCTTCCATCATGTTGTCAATGTACACAAAATTCAACCCCTCAATGTAATCCTCTTTGATCTCCTGAATATCTTTCTCATTTTCTTTCGACAGGATAATGTCCCTGATGCTGGCCCGTTTGGCAGCCAATATTTTTTCTTTGATCCCTCCTACCGGCATGACTTTACCACGAAGAGTAATTTCACCGGTCATGGCAGTTCTGGCCCGCACCTTCCTTTGTGTAAATGCCGATGCCAGCGCTGTGAACATGGTAATCCCTGCGGAAGGCCCGTCTTTCGGCGTTGCCCCTTCCGGAACGTGGATGTGTACATTCCATTTTTCAAAAATAACCGGATCAATACCCAGCAAATGGGAATGGGCTTTCAGATACTCAAAAGCGATACTTGCCGATTCTTTCATCACATCCCCGAGGTTTCCGGTTAGTTTCAGGTTTCCTTTGCCTTTGCTCAGGCTAACTTCAATAAACAATATCTCACCCCCGACGGCTGTCCAGGCAAGCCCGGTAACCACACCGGCAAACCGGTTGTTGATGTCCTTTTCCTTTTGATAGCGGGGAACCCCCAGGATGTCACTGATATCTTTCAATGTAAGCTTAGAATTGTATTCTTCCTCCAGTGCAATGAACTTGGCCCTGTTCCTGATGACTTTGGCAATCTGCTTTTCCAGTGCGCGCACACCGGCTTCACGGGTATAATTTTCAATGATGTATTCCAGCGCCTGTTTGCTAAACCTGACCTGACCCCTGCTTACACCATGTTCTTTTAACTGTTTGGGTATCAGGTGCCGTTTTGCGATCTCTATTTTTTCTTCCAGCAGATAACCGCTTAGATCTATAACCTCCATCCTGTCTCTTAAAGCAGGATGCACGCCTGAAAGTGTGTTGGCCGTGGCAATGAACAGGATATGCGAAAGGTCGTACTCCACTTCAAGGTAATTGTCGTGGAAGCTATAATTTTGTTCAGGATCGAGAATTTCAAGCAAAGCAGCCTGCGGATCACCCGTAAAAGTGTTTCCGCTTACTTTATCCACTTCATCCAGCATGAATACGGGATTTGAAGAGTTAACCCTTTTCAGGTTCTGTATAATTCTTCCGGGCATAGCGCCAATGTATGTTTTGCGATGTCCGCGCAATTCCGCTTCATCACGCACGCCGCCCAGCGACATCCTGATATATTGTCTGCCCAACGCTTTGGCAACAGATTTTCCTAAGGAGGTCTTTCCTACTCCGGGAGGACCGACAAAGCAAAGGATGGGCGCTTTCATGTCATTTTTGAGTTTTAAAACAGCGAGGTATTCCAGTATCCTCTCCTTGATCTCTTCAAGACCGAAATGATCTCTGTCCAGTACATTTTTTGCGTGTTTCAGGTCCAGGTTGTCTTTTGTGTACTCATTCCACGGAAGTTTTACAAACAGATCAAGATAATTCAACTGGATGGAATATTCGGCAGCCGATGGGTTCATCCGTTGCAAACGGGTCATTTCATTTTCAAAAACCTTAGCTATTTCCTTTGACCATTTCTTTTTTGCAGCCAGTTCTTTCAGCTCGTTGATCTCCGTTTCATGCGGGCTGCCTCCCAGTTCTTCCTGTATGGTTTTCAACTGCTGGTTAAGCAGAAAGTCACGCTGCTGCTTGTCCATATCTTCTTTGACCTTGTTCTGTATGTCATGCTTCAGATCGAGCAACTGCAACTCTTTGATGAGGAGTTCCAGAACTTTTTCTGCTTTTTCTTCCATATTGGTCATTTCCAGCAACTGCTGTTTGACATCATTATCAACTTTGAGGTTCGAGCAGATAAAGTTGATGAGAAAAACAGGGCTTTCAATATTGTTTATGGCAAAAGCCGCTTCGCTGGGAATACTGGGTGACTTTTCGATGATTTGCAGGTTAACGTCTTTCACCGAAGAAATGAGTGCCTGAAAAGCCTCATTATCAGGAATGACATTCTCTTTTTCAAATCCCTTTACTTTGGCTTTGAAATAGGGGTCTTCCTGAACAACTTTTATCGTCTCAAAACGTTTCTTCCCCTGAATGATCGCCGTGGTATTGCCGTCAGGCATTCGCAGTATTTTAATCAGCCGGGCCACCGTGCCGACTCTGTGAAGGTCTTTTGTCTTCGGGTCTTCAACCTCCGGATCTTTTTGTGTAACAACGCCTATCGTACGATGTCCCTCATAAGTTTCCCTGATCAGTTTGATGGATTTATCCCTTCCCACCGTGATAGGAATTACCACTCCCGGAAACAGTACCGTATTGCGCAAAGGCAATATCGGAAGTTCATCAGGGATTTCCTCCGCATTTATGATCTTTTCATCTTCACTTGACAGCAGCGGAAAAAATTCATTTTCCGCATCCATTAAATCAGAGAACTCAAAACTATCTTTCATACTTTTGTCATTATTATTTCAGTCAAAATGTCAGCATTGCCCTTGCCGGGCGACTTCAACAAAATCATAACAGGTTGGACATCCTCGTTTTGTACTATTTGACGGATAAACCTTCCAGCCTGTTACCTATAAAGTCAATTAATATGCCATCGTAAAGATTATACTCAAAAAAGGAATTTTTGTTACTGCCTTTAACAGGTCACCTGGCAATTTCATTGTAGATATGCACAAGTATTTCTTTTTCAACTTCATCAAAATCAATATTTCTTCGTTTCATTACAGCCATTGCCACCTCGAAAGCTTTTTCCGGTTTAAAGGAAGTCATTTTCTGTGGACTGCCCCATGAAAATGAGGGGATAAAATTACGCTGGAATCCGGAGCCGTAGAGATTACATGAAACCCCCACAACCGTGCCCGTATTGAACATGGTGTTAATACCCGTTTTGGAGTGGTCACCCATTATCAATCCGCAAAACTGCAGACCCGTTGGTACAAATGTTTTTTCAGGATATGACCACATTCTGATGAAATCATAGGTATTTTTCAGATTAGAGTTGTTGGTGTCGGCCCCGAAGTTGCACCATTCGCCAATGACCGAGTTTCCCAGAAAACCGTCATGGGCTTTATTGGAATAACCGAAAAACACCACGTTGTTCACTTCGCCGCCAACTTTACAAAACGGGCCTATGGTGGCTGCCCCGTAAATTTTGGCATCCATTTTAAGTTGGGCATGATCACACATGGCAAACGGCCCCCTCACTTTGCTCCCCTCCATGATCACTGCATTCCTGCCAATGTAAATCGGGCCTGTTTCAGTATTCAGATAAGCATACTCAATATCCGCGCCTTCCTCGATAAAGATATCTTCCGTTTTGCCCCTGACAAAATTCGTCCTGCTAACGGGCTGCGACTTCCGGCCCTTTGTGATCAGACGAAAATCATCCCGCAACAGCCGGTCATTTTTTGCAAAAATATCCCAGGTCCGGCTGATCGTCAGAATATCTTTATCGAATTTAATTATCTTCCCGTGAAAAGATGTAATGTCCGCAGGCGGGTCCCCTTCGATCCGCAGAGCAATCACAAGGTCATCCTTTACCAGTTGTTCTCCCGGGTCCAAATGTCTGATCTGTTCCGTCAGAACGGTATCGGGGATTACCGAACCATTGATCAGGATATTATCATTCTCCGTTTTCAGCGGATATTTTTTTGATAGATACTTTTGGGTCAGCGTAGATGTTTTTGCTCCAAGATACCATTCCCACTTTTCCCGAAGGGTCAGAATGCCGGCACGGATATCTGCCACGGGACGGGTGAAGGTCAGGGGAAGCAGGTTAGCCCGGCGGTCATCGTCAAAAAGTATATAATTCATAGCTGATGATTAGTGATTCCGAATCAACAAATATAAAAAGTTCAGGATTATGAATTTCACAAGCATAAAAAAACCCCGTGAAACGGGGTTTTCCGGTTTTCGTTTCTTTTCCTAGCTTTTTTCCTTTTTCGCCATGTGTTTCTTGTAACGGCTGTTGAATTTATCAACACGTCCGGCGGTATCCACAAGTTTCATCTTGCCCGTGAAAAACGGATGGGAAGTATGGGAAATCTCCAGTTTTACCAGGGGATACTCTTTGCCG
>CAZMOS010000139.1:0-10224 GCA_964567945.1 uncultured Lentimicrobiaceae bacterium | reverse complement strand
CATTATTGTACATTTGTACCTTTAAATTAACTCGGGGATGGTTAAGATTTCGGGAGAACGATTGGCGCTGTCAGATTACTACGATATCCTTTTTAACGGCCAGCACATTGAAATAGCAGAAACCACATTGAGCAAAGTTGAAAAATGCCATACTTTTCTCAAAAACTTTTCGGTGAACAAAGTAATATACGGAGTCAATACCGGCCTGGGGCCCATGGCTCAATACCGTGTTGAACCGGAAGATCAGATTCAACTGCAATACAACCTGATCCGCAGCCACACATCAGGCAGCGGCAAGCCAATGGATAAACTTTACGTGAAATCCGCTCTGATCAGCAGGCTGAAAAGTCTTTCACTGGGCTATTCGGGAATTCATCCCGATGCCATCAGGCTGCTTGCCACACTGATCAACAACGACATCACTCCATACATCCCGGAACACGGTGGGGTGGGGGCCAGCGGCGACCTTGTACAACTTTCTCACATGGCGCTGGTACTGATCGGCGAAGGTGAAGTATTTTACCAGGGACAAAGGCAACTCACCAAAACTGTTTTTGAAAAACAGAACATTCAGCCTCTTTCCGTTTATCTGCGTGAAGGCCTGGCAATGATCAACGGCACTTCGGTCATGTCGGGTATCGGTATCATCAATGTCATCAGGGCAAACCAACTTGTCAACTGGTCTGTGGTGGCTTCCTCCATGATCAACGAAATCGTCCGGTCGTTTGACGATCATTTTTCCAATGAGTTGAACTCAACCAAAATGCACAAAGGGCAGCAGGTTATCGCCGATTCCATGCGAATGATTCTGGAAAACAGTGAGCTGATTGAAAAAAGAACCGATCACCTGTATAACGGAAAGATCGGGGGAAAGATATTCAAACAGAAAATCCAGGAATACTATTCTCTGCGTTGTGTCCCCCAGGTTCTGGGCCCGGTTTTTGATGCAGTCACCAGCGCCGAAAAGGTTTTGGTGAATGAAGTTAACTCGGTGAATGACAATCCGGTGGCAGATGTGAAAACTCAAACGGTTTACCACGGTGGTAATTTTCATGGCGATTATGTTTCGTTCGAAATGGACAAACTCAAAATCGCAATAACCAAACTCAGCATGCTGGCCGAAAGACAGATCAATTTCCTGATGAACAACAGACTCAACGAAGTGTTGCAACCTTTCGTAAATCTGGGGACACCCGGACTGAATCTCGGTTTGCAGGGTACACAGTTTACGGCGACTTCCACCGTGGCTGAAAATCAAACCCTGTCAAACCCCATGTATATTCACAGCATTCCCAACAATAACGACAACCAGGATATTGTAAGCATGGGAACAAATGCTGCCCTGATGACGAAAAAAGTCATTGAAAATACTTTTGAGGTGCTGGCGGTTGAATTTCTGGCCATTATCCAGGCGGTGGATTATTTGAAAAATTCGGAAAACCTGGCTAACCGGAACAAAGAATTCTATTCGCGGATGAGGAAGCTTGTGCCTGTGTTCACAGAGGACACCCCCAAATATAAAGACTTGAAAAAAATCAAAGATTTCCTCATTTCCAATAACCCTGAAATCATCACAAACAAATGAATTATGCATTAACAACAGGCGGTTCGGGCGGGATAGGCAACGCCATCTGCATCAAACTTGCACAAATGGGTTACCATGTGCTGGTTCATTACCGTTCCAACAAAGAAGCAGCCGAAAATACGCTGAAAATTATACGCGGGCAGGGTGGTAGCGGAGAGACCATCCGGTTTGATGTTACCGATCGTGATGCAATAATAGCCGCATTGCAAAAATGGAAAGCTGAACACGAGAACGAATACATCTCCGTTTTGGTCAACAATGCCGGTTATTCCAGGGATGTATTAATGGTTTGGATGAAACCCGAAGAGTGGTTGGAAGTGATAGATGCCAATCTGAATAGTTTTTACAATGTAACAGCCCCTTTGCTTGAGGAGATGGTGTTGAACAAATTCGGCAGGATCATCAATGTGGTGTCATTGTCGGGTATCAAAGGGTTGCCGGGTCAGGCCAACTATTCTGCCGCCAAAGCCGGAGTGATCGGAGCCACCAAAGCCCTTGCCCAGGAAGTGGGACGGAAAAAGGTGACTGTGAATGCGGTGGCACCGGGTTACATCCGCACTGAAATGACCAAAGACCTGGATGAAAAAGAACTGAAAAAACTGATCCCTGCCAATCGTTTCGGGACACCGGAAGAAGTGGCCGAAGTGGTCGGGTTTCTTGCTTCCAAAGGAGCTTCCTACATCAACGGCGAAGTGATCCAGGTGAACGGCGGTCTTTATACCTGATATTCCGGTGACTTCAGTCGCCGATAAGATTAATTTGTGATGTTTGTTTCGGCGACTAAAGTCGCCGGTACGTGATAACTTCTTTCCAGCTTTAAAGGTGTTTTTCCATAAATCATTTATTTTTGCCGGTTCAAATACAAACCAACAACATGAACAGAGTCGTCATTACCGGAATGGGAATTTACTCAACCATAGGGAAAAACCTGGAAGAAGTCAGGGATTCGCTTTACTACGGAAAATCAGGAATTGTTTTTGACCCGGAAAGGGAAGCGTTGGGATTCCGTTCCAGACTGACCGGAGCCATTAAGCGCCCAAACTTAAAAGGTATCTTGCCCCGACGGATGCGCGTCGGACTTCCCGAACAAGGCGAATATGCCTATCTCGCTACCATAGAAGCGCTTGGAAATGCCGGGATTGACGAAGATTTTCTCAGTAACAATGAAGTGGGTATCCTGTACGGAAACGACAGCTCGGCAATTGCCGTTGTAGAATCTGCCGACATAATGCGGGAGAAAAAAGACACAATGCACATTGGCTCGGGAAACATATTCCGGTCCATGAATTCGACTGTTTCCATGAACTTGTCTGTCATCCTGAAGTTGAAAGGGATAAATCTGACTGTCAGTGGTGCTTGTGCCAGCGGTTCGCATGCCATCGGGCTGGGTTATCTGATGATCAGGCAGGGGTTGCAGAAAACCATCATCTGCGGCGGGGCACAGGAGGTCAACGCGTTATCAACCGCAAGTTTTGACGCCCTGGCAGCTTTTTCGGTGCGAAATGATGACCCAAAAAAAGCCAGTCGCCCGTTCGACCGTGATCGTGACGGATTGGTCCCCAGCGGCGGGGCGGCAACCATCATAATCGAAAGTTACGAATCGGCCGTTAACAGGGGAGCGCCCATTCTGGCAGAAGTCCTTGGTTATGGCTTCTCTTCAAATGGCGAACATATTTCCGTGCCCAATATGGAAGGGCCGGTAAAGTCGCTGAAAATGGCCCTGAAAGATTCCGGGTTAAAACCCTCCGACATCCAATACCTGAATGCACACGCTACCTCCACTCCGGTAGGCGATTCCAATGAGGCAGAGGCTATTCAAATGGTTTTCGGGACAAAAACCGTCCCGGTCAGCTCGACAAAATCCATGACCGGACATGAAATGTGGATGGGTGGCGCCAGTGAAGTGATCTATTCGCTGCTCATGTCACAAAACGATTTTATCGCTCCGAACATTAATTTTGAAAATCCCGATGAGTATTCGGCAAAACTGAACATCATCTCCAAAACAAAAGAACAAAAATTCGACACTTTTCTTTCCAACTCATTTGGTTTTGGTGGAACCAATTCGTCTTTAATAATCAAAAGTTTGTAAGCGGGTAGAACAATAAAGACCATGCTTTTGTAAAGATTTCAACTTTGGATGGCAAAATATTGGCAGGAAAAGCATTATAAAAAGGAGATAATGCCATTTACCTTTCACTTTTGAGAGACTGCGCAAAACTCTATTGCCTGAGAGACGCGGGTTTTGTTAACTAATGAAAGATTGTCTGATCCAGGTTTTACAGGACGCAGTTCACGCGGGAATGCCATTGGAAAAATCCGGAACAAAAACCAAAATACCGGAAGTTTTCATATCAAATAAATATTATTTTTGCAACCACTGAACATTATGTTATATGAGCAGAAATGATGTTGTTGAAAAGGTCAATGACTTTTTAATTGATGAGTTTGAACTGGAACAGGAACAGTTGGTGCCGGATGCCCTGATGAAAGATGACCTGGATATCGAAAGTCTGGATTTTGTTGATATCGCCGTAATTATCGAAAAAAACTTCGGTCTTAAGGTCACAAGTGAGCAGATGGTAAAGATCAAAAAACTGGAAGACCTTTACAACTTTATTCTTGAACGATTAAATAACTGATGTCTTCCTGGAAAGGAAAAACCAGGGGTGGCCTGGCAGGTTATCATTTTTTTATTTTTCTCCTGGAATATTCCGGCCTTAAATTCTCATATTTTTTTCTCCGTTTTGTCGTTTTATATTTTGTGCTTTTCGCTCCCGGGGCACGAAATCCCATATACTGGTATTTCCGGAATATACACCATTTCAGTCCTTTAAAATCCTTTAAATACCTTTTCAAAAACTTTTATGCCCTCGGCCAGGTGCTTCTCGACAAAGTGGCTTTGCTGGCAGGCTTCAAAACAAATTTCACTTTTGATTTTGAAGGCGAAAATTATTTGCATCAGATGGCTGCCGGAGAAGGTGGTTTTTTGATCGGCGCCCACGTCGGCAACTGGGAGATCGCCGGTCAGTTGCTCGAGAGAATTGATACCCGTGTTCATATTTTAATGGTAGAAGCCGAACACCAACGTATCAAAGCATTGCTGGATAATGTATTGGTAAAAAAACGGATGGACATCATAGCGATGAAAGATGACCTGTCGCATTTAATTGAAATTAAAAAGGCTTTGGATAACAATGAAATCGTTGCCCTGCATGGCGACCGTTTTGTGGAAGGGTCAAAAACCATCACCGGTACACTGATGGGCAGGGAGGCTCTTTTCCCGTACGGCCCTTTTTACATGGCGCTAAAATACAAACGGCCGGTTACTTTTGTGTCGGCAGTAAAAGAAACAGACACACATTATCATTTTTACGCTACCAAACCCCGCGTTTATAGCTGGTCAAAAGATGCCGGGGAAAGGCAAAAACAATTGGAAAAAATTCTAAAGGATTATACCTCTGAAATGGAAAGAATTCTGAAAAAGTATCCTGAGCAATGGTTCAATTATTATTACTTTTGGGACATCCCGAATAACTGATAAATAAAGATGAGTTTTACATACGGATCAGATGATAAACCGGGGGAACAGGCAAGGTTTGAAGCCCAAAAAATTGCCTTTGCCCCCATTATGTTTCAGGCTGCCAAAGCATTACGTGACCTGGGAATACTTGAATATTTGATGAAAAACCGTAGAAAAGGCGCCCTGTTGGAAGAAATTGCCGACCGGCTTAACCTGTCGGAATACGGAGTAAAGGTGTTGCTTGAAGCCGGCTTGAGCCTGGAGATGGTTAAAGTTGAAAATGACAGATGGAGCCTGACCAAAACCGGGTATTTCATCCTGAATGATAAACTGACCAGGGTCAATATGGATTTTACCAATGATGTCAATTACAAAGGATTGTTCCACCTTCAGGATGCCATCAGGAAAGGTAAGCCCGAGGGATTGAAAGAATTCGGAAACTGGGACACCATTTATGAAGCATTGTCGGAACTACCTGAAAACGTGCGCAAAAGCTGGTTTGCCTTTGATCATTATTATTCGGATGATTCTTTCCCTGAGGTAATGAAACATGTATTTGAAGACAAGCCAGGAAGAATCCTTGACGTGGGGGGCAATACGGGAAAATTTTCAATTTTTTGTGCAAATTACAGAAAAGACATCCGGATGACCATAATGGACCTGCCGGGTCAGGTGAAAGATGCAAAAAGGAACATTCAGGAATGCGGCCTTCAGGACAGGATTGACACCATTGAAGCCAATTTACTTGATCAATTAGTTTCTTTCCCAAAAGGGTACGACGTAATCTGGATGAGCCAGTTTCTCGATTGTTTTTCAAAGGACGAAATATTAAGCCTGCTGAAACGGTCGTGCGATGCACTTGATGAAAAAGGGGCACTTTTTATCCTGGAAACATATTGGGACAAGCAGAAGTTTAAAGCTTCAACCTATAGTCTTCATGCCACCTCGCTTTATTTTACCGCCATGGCCAATGGCAACAGTAAGATGTACCATTCACGCGATATGGAAGAACTTATTGAAAAATCCGGACTGATCATTGATAAAGTCATCGAAGAAATCGGGGTGAGCCACACCCTTTTCAAATGTAAAAAGAAACCCTGAATGAGAAGAAAAATGAATACCGAACCGGTGTATTATTCCAAATACACCGGGGTAAGCATATTGTTGGTCATTTTTCTGTTTGCCATCACCATCGGCTATCAGCAACTGGAATGGCCATGGTGGACTGTGTTTATTCCAGTACTTATTTATCTGGTACTGCTTGCTCTTGGATCGGTATTTATCCGTTTCAATTTTTTCTTTCCTTCAGTTTGCAAAGCCAAAACGAAAGAAAAAAAAATCGTGCTTACCTTTGACGACGGACCCCATCCGGAACTCACGCCGGAGATGCTGAAAATACTGGATAAACATGAATTTCAGGCCATATTTTTTTGTACGGGAGCACAGGTTCACCGGTATAAAGACATAGTAAAAAAGATGGATAAAAAAGGGCATATTATTGCCAATCACAGTTACACCCATTCCCGCTGGTTCGATTTTTTTAACTTAAAAAAGATGACTGCGGAGATTGCGGCCACAAACAAGGAGATTGAACGGGCCATTGGCAAAAAGCCCTTGCTTTTCAGACCTCCCTACGGCGTGACCAACCCGGCTCTGGGCAAGACGCTACAGCGTACAGGCCTGGTATCCGTTTGCTGGAGTCTCCGCTCTTTCGACACCATTCACAGTAAAGAAAAAGTCCTGAAGAAATTGAAAAGAAAAACAAAATCCGGAGATATTGTATTGCTTCACGACACACGTGAAAATACCCCCGCGATTGTTGATGAATATGCAGCCTGGTTAAAAGAAAATGGTTTTAAAGTCTCTCCGTTGGATAAATTGCTTAATATTAAGGTTTATGAAGAATATTAAAATCGGACTGTCCCTCCTTTATATGACATTGACGCTGGTTTTAACGGCTCAAATTCCCGAAGGATTCAAAATCGTGGAGAATAAGAAGGCCGTGAAAGAAGGTGTGCTAAAAGCTTCGGAGTTGACCAACAGTTTGTCCAGCAAATTTGTCCAGGAAAAACACCTGACCATGATGGATGAGGTGCTGATCAGCAAAGGAAAGTTTTTATTCAAGAAGGAAAACAACATCCGCTGGGAGTACACCTCCCCTATCCGATATGCCATCATCATCCGTAACGACCGGTTTGTGATCAATAACGACGGGAAGATCAGCGAGTTCGACACCGGAAGCAACCGGTTGTTCAAAGCGATCAACAACATGATCCTGATGGCTATCAGCGGGAACTTCGTGGACAATCCCGATTTTGATGCCTCATTTTATGAAAATAACGTTTTCTACCTTGTTTCTTTGAAGCCGCAGAACGAACGCCTGCAAGGCATCCTTCAGTCCATTGACATCTATTTTGACAAAAAGGATTTTAGTGTTCGCAAGGTAAAATTCGTTGAACCGGGTGATGATTTTACGCTAATCGTTTTTACCGGCAGGAAAGTGAATGTTGACATACCGGATAACCAATTCCTGTCAGGCAATGAGTAAACCGAAAGGAATATACCTGCTCATTTTGATCGCCGGGATCATGATTATTCCGGGATGTACGGCTTCTTTAAAAACGGCCGGAAATCAAAACAACGTCAAAATTTCGCTTCCCCGTTTTTTTGCCCCCAATTTCAAAAAAGCGCTATACAAAGCTGATATGACAATATACGGTCGTGAACTGACCGGGCTCATGCTGTTTAAAAAAAGCAGCGGGGTTGTCCGGGTGGCTTTCATTTCGGAGATCGGTTTGAAATATTTCAACCTTGAAATACCCACAAGCGATAGGGCTGCGGTCAGGTTTCTTTACCTGAATGAAATGATGAACAGAAAGCCGGTTGTACGGATGTTGGAGACCTCGTTCAGGATGCTTTTCCTGCATTATCCTGAAAATGAAAAAACGTATGCATTTGAGTGTGATGAGAACCGGATGATCAAAGTCTTTAAATACAAGGGAGAAAAGGCGATTTACGGATATGACGAAAACACGGGACAAGTCACTGACGTGAGGCAGAACGGTTTGTTCAAACCAAGGATCAGGATCGAAGCAGGCGATTATGCTGTGCAGTATCCTTCAAAAATTCACATCCGTCAGAAGAAGAAAATCGTGATTGATCTGGAATTGATTCAGGATCAGAATGGACAATAAATCCAATAATATTAGAATTAACTTTGAGAAACTTCTGTTATTTCCAATATAAAATCTTAATAGACCACCAACACCGTCCCTCGTTTTAATACGGAAGATTTATCAGGATTAAGGTAGGAGAGTTTGTACACATACACCCCCTGCGAGACCGTCTTTCCTTTGTATTTTCCGCTCCAGCCCTCCTGTGGGTTGTGGGTTTCAAAGATGAGTTGTCCCCAGCGGTTGTATATCTGAAAAAGGTATTCCGTTCCGCCGAAAAAACGGAAGACCGGTTTGAACTCCGGTGTAATGCCATTGGGTTTAAAAGCGTTTGGAACAAACATCTCCGATTCGGGTGCCGCTCCAATACGGTTTGAGCGGGCTTTTTCCAGGTATCCGTATCCGCCGCCTTCATCCTCAACAGCCTGTATCCAGTAAACAGGTTTTGTTTCCGAATCGGGAAGGGAAGAAATATCATCCGTATATTCCAGCGTCTGGGAATCCACAGAATCAATAGGTTGCGTGGGTTCAATGTCACCGGTCATCCTGAAAATATAATATTGCTTCACACCCCCGCTCCATCCCTCAAAAGCATTCCATTTCAAATAATTGGTGGTGGCATCTATATTTCCGCCCGTCAGGAAGATGGTCTTCAGACGGTTCGATTCCAGCGCTTCACGGCCGCAACTGTCCAGCACTTTCAGGTCGTATTCATAAAAACCCAAAGATGCATCCGCCGTGGTATCGGTAAAGGTCAGAGGCAAGACCATGGGTTTGGAATAATTGAGGGTTGTTATCAGGGCAGGATTTCCTCCGTTCGGGTCACTCCTGAAAACCTGCACGTCACTGTTCCCCGGGAGGGTATCAATTTCAAAAGTGAGTTCCACGTCGGATGAGGGAAGGACATCTGCGTTCGCAAAATAGACATAGTCCGGTTTGCGGTACCCCAAAGCTGTAACGGTTTTTCTGCACGACGAAGACGTGCCGGCTTCAAAAAACGCCTGAATGTAATAACTGTATTCTGAACCGCCAATCAGGTTTTGGTGGACAAAAACCGTGTCTCCGGGCGCTGTTTGTCCCACCGAATCAAATGGCCCGTTATCACGTGAATAAAATATCGTATAGCCCTCAAGATCAGGCACGGCATTGATGTATTGTGACCAGGTGAGGGTATTTGTTTCTTCGCAGACATTATAAAAAATATCGTTCAGCAGAATGGTTTTCCTGGGTTGCAAAAAAGTTCCGGGACTTTTGTTTTCGCAACTGTCCATGGTTGCAATGGCATAGGAAACCGTTTCGGAACAGGGAGAGGATAATGTGTCAGTATAAAACGTTGAGTCCCTGCCTTCGATACGGTCAATCTCGATCCAGGTGCCGTTTTCATTCCGGTAAATGATGTAACCGGCAGCATCCTTACTGGTTGAAGGCTCCCAGCCCAATATGGCATTTTCATCCCTGTTGATGCTGACGGAATCAAAAACCGGCTTTTCCGGATATTCCGTATCCTTGAATGTTGCCCCCTGAATATTTGAAACCGATTTGCATCCTTCACTATTTTCCAACTCAATACGGTAGCTGATTGAATCGAGACATACGATTTCCGCTCTGCTGTAAAAGAGGCTGTCGTTTGGTACGGAATCCGTCTTTTGCCAGTTGCCCGGCAGTATTTCCCTGTAGATCAGATACCATGCGGATGATCCCTGCGGCAGAGGATCGTGCGGAGCATTCCAGTACAGATAGGCCCGGTTGTGATAGGGAGCATTGTTGTCCCGTTGCAGAAAAATGTTGTGAAGAGTATCTGATGACGTACTTCCATCGTCAAAATTCGTTTTTACGAAATAATACCTTTTTGCTCGATTTGCTTCGGCAGTGGAATGAACAAACTGGGTTATTGCAGCATTGTCAATGGTTGTTATTCGTTTGCTGAGGTGACGGTTTTTGAG
>CAZMOS010000138.1:0-10276 GCA_964567945.1 uncultured Lentimicrobiaceae bacterium | reverse complement strand
CCTGTTTTCAAGCATCAGTGTTTATTGTACTTTTGAAACTGCGAAACTTGAGTAATAAAAGTCATTAGCCATATCCAGATTTTGGTATTCACCAAAACCTAATTTTATTAATCGAATTGAAGTATCCAATTCTTCAATTAAAGACAGTTTTCTGATTACTTCATCTTTCATTTTTTACTCTATTCACATTGGGCATAGCTTGAAAATAAACCAACCCTCAAATATAAACCATAAATCCCGAATTTCCAAAACTATACGGCATTTACCCGACATTAAACGACAATAAACGAATGTTAAACGAAAGTAAATGGTTATTAACCGAATCAGGCGAACCGGGCATATTATGTTTGCATCGGATTTAGTTCTTGAATTTATTGTTCGACTGTTCAATTGTTCGACTGTTCAACTGTTCAATTGTTTTCGTTTTTTAAGAAGTACCGGAGCAATCGAACCATGAAGCAATCGAACCCAAAAACACGACTTCGTTACATAAAAAAACGGATACATAATTAAACCATTATTGTCTAACTTAAAACTTTACTATCATGACAACTTTAAGCAATTCAGTACACCTGATCGGACGCCTGGGGATGGACCCCAAATTCTTTGAATTCGACGGCGGAAAAATGAAAGCCACCTTTTCACTGGCTACATCGGACTATTACAAAGACGCCAATGGCGAGCGCGTACAGCAAACCCAATGGCACAACATCGTTTGCTGGGGCAAGACGGCAAAGATCGCCAACGACTACCTGGCCAAAGGCAAGGAGATCGCCCTGGAAGGCAAACTGACCAACCGCACTTACGAGGACAAGGACGGGAACAAACACTACGTCACCGAAGTGGTGGCCAACCAGATCTTGATCCTGGACAAAAAGAGCTGATTTTTAATTCCACGCAAAGGCGCAGAGACGCGGAGTAAAAAATCTTTGCGGCTTTGCGCCTCTGCGTGAAAAAACCAAATGCTATGCACGAAAATCAAATATCAAAAATTATTGTGGATGCATGTTATCAAATCCATATTACCCTTGGTCCTGGTATTTTTGAATCTGTCTATGAAGAGATACTCGAATACGAACTCATCAAGCGTGGACTAACAGTAAAACGTCAACAACCAATACCCGTGGTTTGGGATGAGAAAAAATTTGACCACGGATTCCGTGCTGATTTGATCGTGGAAGATAAGGTTATCGTGGAAGTAAAACCCATTGAAGCCATTGCGCCGGTCCATCAAAAACAATTGTTGACCTATTTAAGACTAACCGACACCAGACTTGGGCAGCTTATTAATTTCAACGAAGCCCTTATCAAAAACGGGATACAAAGAATTGTAAATAATCTTTGAATCTCACGCAGAGACGCAGAGACGCGGAGAATGAAACTTTGCGTCTTTGCGTGAAAATACTTTACGTCGCCGCGTCATTGCGTGAAACAATTATAAAAGCCCAAGTTCAAGTTTGGCCTCATCAGAGATCATATCCATGTTCCAGGGCGGGTCGAAAGTGATCTCAAGATCAACCTCCTTCACACCATTCAGCACACTTACTTCTTCCTTTAACTGGGCCGGCAGACTCTCCGCCACAGGGCAATTTGGGGCTGTGAGGGTCATTACGATCTTTGCTTTACCGTCTTCCGAGACTTTAATGTCGTAGATCAACCCAAGATCATATATGTTTACCGGTATTTCCGGATCGTAAAGGTTTTTGCAAACATTTTCGATCTTTTCTTCCAGTTGTCTTATTTCGTCACTGTTCATACTAATCGCTTTTGGTGTTGGCTTTTAATTTGAATACCTGGGCATAAAGCCTGATCTGTTTGATCATGGATTGCAGTCCGTTGGCACGGGTGGGCGAAAGATGGTCTTTCAGCCCGATGGTATTTAAAAACCCCATGTCAGCTTCCATGATCTCATCAGGTGTGTGGCCCGAAAAAACCCGTATCAGCAAACTGACAATCCCTTTGGTGATCACGGCATCGCTGTCTGCCGTAAGGATCATTTTACCGTCTTTCATTTCGGCATGCAGCCACACACGTGACTGGCAACCGGAGATCAGGTATTGATCGGTTTTGTATTTTTCGTCAATCAGAGGCAACTCTTTGCCCAGTTCGATCAAATAGGCGTATTTATCAAGCCAGTCGTCAAAGATCGAAAACTCTTCTATGATTTGCTGTTGTTTTTCCTGTATTGTCATTTTTTTGTTTTATAACCCTGACTTTTCCAGACGGACTGCTTCGCAGAAGGTCAGGGCAACTGATAAAGTAAGTAACATTTATCTTAACATATCCAGTGCCTGTTTGACAGCACGGATAAAAATATCCACTTCCTCAAAAGTATTATAAATACCGAAAGAAGCTCTCACGGTACCGGATAATCCAAAGGCTTCAACCGCAGGCTGGGCACAATGATATCCCGTCCTGACTGCCACACCCATCTGATCGAGCAATGTCCCCATATCGTAAGGATGGATACCCTTTGCAATAAAAGAGAGGACGGCCGTTTTCTCTGCAGCTTCGCCGATGATCTCTATCCCTTCCAGTTTTTGCAATGCAAAGGTTGCATATTCCAGCACTTCATCTTCATGTTTCCTGATATTTTCAATTCCTTTTTCTTCGATATATCTCAATCCCGTTTCCATGGCAAGCACACCGCTCACATTGGGCGTTCCCGCTTCAAATTTATAGGGTAACACATTAAAGGTGGTTTCCCCAAAACGAACCTGATCCACCATTTCGCCGCCAAACTGGTAAGGGGAAAGTTTATTGAGCCACTCTTTTTTTCCATACAGGACCCCGATTCCCATGGGGCCGTAAGCTTTATGTGCCGAGAAGGCATAAAAGTCGCAATCTGACCTTTGAACATCCACAGTCAGATGGGCTGTGGCCTGGGCGCCGTCCACCAGAACAGGGATACCTTTCTCATGGGCAAGTTTCACTATCTGTACCACCGGGTTAATCGTTCCCAGCACATTGGAAACATGTGCCACGGCTACCATTTTGGTTTTTGGTGATAAGAGCTTTTTAAAAACGGCTATTTCCAGTTCTCCATGTTCATTAACAGGAACCTCTTTCAAAACGGCTTTTTTCCGGTGGCACAACTGTTGCCAGGGAACCAGGTTTGAATGGTGTTCCATTGTGGTGATCAGTATTTCATCTCCCTCGTTGACAAACTCCTGAAAAACCGTTGCCACAAGATTGACCGATTCAGTCGTCCCCCCGGTAAAAACAATTTCTTCAGACTGACTTGCACCGATAAAACCGGCAATATAACTGCGGGCTTTTTCAAATTTTTCAGTAGCCACCTGGCTCAGGCGATGGACACCCCGGTGCACATTGCTGTTTTCTTCGGCATAGTAACGGGTTATTCTTTCCATAACCTGTACCGGCTTCTGCGTAGTGGCAGCATTGTCGAGATATACCAAGGGTTTCCCGTTAACTTTTTGGGAAAGAATGGGAAAGTCATTTCTGATCTGTTTAATATTCAGCGCCATGATTTATTGTTAAAAAGATAAGACATTGTCATGTTATATTTTACTCATATCAATTTCAAATTCCACGGGCTTGTCAGGAACAGAACAATGCAAAATACATTTGTCGCAAATGGAAAGTTCCCCGCGCAGGCGTTTTTTGATCATATCTTCGGTGGTTATTCTCAGTGGTTCGATGCTGATCTTGGAAGTCACTTCCGAGGTAAATGCATTCATCAGCAGCAGGGTTGCGTCATCCCTGCTAATCCCGCGCTGCATCAGATAGAACAAGGCGTCATCATCCAGTTGGCCTACCGTGGCTCCATGGCTGCATTTTACATCATCGGCATAGATTTCCAGGAAAGGCATGGTGTCAATGCGGGCATCGGAAGTCATGAGAATGTTGTTGTTTTTCTGAAAAGCCGTTGTCTTTTGAGCATCCTGTTTTACAAAGATATAGCCCCTGAAAATCCCGGTGGATTTGTTGTCAAGGACTCCTTTATACAATGTATTGCTGTTGCAATGCGGAACCAGATGATTAATGTGAACCTGATTGTCAATGTGCTGCTCTTTATCCATAAGGTAAACACCGTTCAGATCGGCTTCTGCACCTTCACCGGCCAGATCAATATAAATTTCGTTTCTGATTTTTCCTCCGTTAAGCGACAATATGTTCGCCTTTGTTTTGCTGTTTCTTTCCTGCCGGATAAATGTGTTATTGAGTAATGCGGATTCATCATTCAGGTTCTGCAGTTTGTACAACTCAAGGGAAGCATTTTCCCCGATATAAATTTCTGTGAATGTGTTAACGAACGACGAGAGGTGGTTGATGGAATCATCACAATGCAAGAAAGTCAGTTTGCTGTTTTTACCCATTATGATGAGGTTCCGGTTGGTAATAAAAGGATTCCCGTTTTCATTCACCATTTTTATCAGTTGCAGGGCATCGGCCACTTCTACACCATCCGGAACATAAATAAAAACGCCATCATTGAAAAAAGCGCTGTTGGCTGCTTTCATGCCATCCATCTCGTTATCACCGATTTTCCCGAAATACCGATCAAACATCTGAGGGAATTCTTTTTGAGCAACAAGGATACTTCCTACCATAACGCCATTATCCAGTGATTTGATCTCTTGTGGTTTTTTAGCGTAAAAATGGCCGTTGAGTACTGAGATGATCTCGGAACGAAAACCGTATATTTCACACTCAAATATCTCGTTTATCGCTTTCTGGTATGGCACCGGTTCTGTTTTCAGTCTGAATTCACGGTCGAAAACCTCGATTAACTTTGATTCCCGCCATTTTTCATCTTTTTTTCCAGGAAAGCCGGAATCCCTGAGCTTTTCAAATGCCTTTTTCCTGATCGCCATAACTGCCGGATGGCCGTTTGACCTTTCCATTCGTTGGGGAAAAGAAGACAAAAGCGAGGAAAGCAACCGGTTGTGCTGATGATTTTTTTTCATGGAATCGTTTTTTTAATTTTCATCCAGTTCTTTCACCCAGTCATAGCCCCTTTCTTCCAGTTCCAGGGCAAGGCCTTTGCCCCCTGACTTTACGATTCTTCCATCCCACATTACGTGGACAAAATCAGGAATAATATAATCGAGTAACCGCTGGTAATGAGTGATCACGACAAAGGCATTTTTATCAGAACGTAAGGCATTTACCCCCCGGGCTACAACTTTTAGGGCATCAATATCAAGTCCCGAATCGGTCTCATCAAGGATGGCCAACTGAGGTTCAAGCATCGCCATCTGGAAAATCTCATTCTTTTTCTTTTCGCCTCCTGAAAAACCTTCGTTTACCGAACGTTTTGTCAGCTTGGTATTGATCTCAACCAGCTTTTTCATTTCTTCCATTTTTTTCAGGAACTCACCCGGCGGAATCGTGCCGAGGCCTTTGTTTTCCCGCTGGGCATCAATGGCGGTGCGCATGAAATTGATCATGCTGACACCGGGAATTTCAACCGGGTACTGAAAACTCAGAAAGATACCTTCGTTAGCTCTCTGGTCGGGCGAAAGCGTTGTGATATCTTTTCCTTTGTATTCAATCACTCCTTTAGTGATCTCATATCCCTCGCGGCCTGTGATGGCGGCAGCCAGGGTGCTTTTTCCCGTCCCGTTTGGCCCCATAATGGCATGAATCTCACCATAGTTCACTCCCAGGTTCAATCCTTTAAGGATTTCTTTTCCGTTGATTGAAACATGGAGGTTTTTTATATTTAAAAGCATTTTTGTTTATCTATTTTTGATACCCCCGGCATAAATGCCGGGGTTACTGATTTGACAATTTATTTAATAACCATACTAACCGACACTTCCTTCTAATGTTACAGCCAGAAGTTTCTGGGCTTCGATAGCAAACTCCATGGGCAATTTGTTCAATACCTGCCGGGCGTAACCGTTCACGATCAGTCCGATGGCTTTTTCAGTATCAATGCCACGCTGCTGGCAGTAAAACAACTGGTCTTCCGATATTTTGGAAGTGGTCGCTTCGTGCTCAATGATGGCCGTGTTGTTTCCCGTCCTGATGTATGGAAAAGTGTGTGCCCCGCATTTATCTCCCAGTAAGAGCGAATCGCATTGTGAATAATTCCGGGCATTGTCAGCCTGTTTCGACACCCTGACCATCCCCCTGTAACTGTTGTTGCTGTGGCCTGCCGAAATTCCTTTAGAGATGATCGTGCTTTTGGTATTTTTACCAATGTGGATCATTTTGGTTCCCGTATCTGCCTGCTGATAGTTGTTGGTCACGGCAACAGAATAAAACTCACCTACCGAATTGTCACCTATCAACATACAGCTCGGATATTTCCACGTTATGGCCGACCCTGTTTCCACCTGTGTCCAACTGATCTTGGAGTTTTTACCTTTGCAGATTCCGCGTTTGGTCACGAAGTTATAAACCCCTCCTTTTCCATCCTTATCGCCCGGATACCAGTTTTGGACCGTTGAATATTTCACTTCGGCATCATCCATTGCAATGATCTCAACCACTGCAGCATGCAACTGGTTCTCATCCCGCATGGGAGCCGTGCATCCTTCCAGATAACTGACATATCCGCCTTCCTCCGCGACTATTAATGTTCTTTCAAACTGGCCGGTATTTGCCGCATTGATCCGGAAATAAGTGGACAACTCAATAGGACTGCGAACTCCTTTAGGGATGAAACAAAAAGACCCGTCACTGAACACTGCGGAATTGAGGGCAGCAAAATAATTATCGGTATAAGGCACCGCTTTACCCATATATTTTTTAACAAGATCAGGGTGATTCTGAACCGCTTCGCTGAACGAGCAAAAGATGATGTTGTGTTTGGCCAGCGTATCCTTGAATGTGGTTTTCACCGATACACTGTCAATGACCGCATCTACGGCGACGCCGGCCAGCATTTTCTGTTCCTCAAGCGATATACCGAGCTTGTTGAATGTCTCCAGCAGTTCAGGGTCAACTTCATCAAGATTTTCAAGCTGTTTTTTCTTTTTTGGCGCTGCATAATAAATAATGTCCTGAAAATCAATGGTCGGATATTTGATGTGCGCCCAGTCGGGCTCTTCCATCTTCAGCCAGTGTCTGTAAGCCTTCAACCTGAATTCGAGCAACCAGTCCGGCTCCTTTTTTTTCAATGAAATGAAACGGATGATCTCTTCATTCAGGCCCCTGGGAGCAGTTTCCGTTTCGATGTCTGAAAAAAAACCGTATTTATAATCGGAAGACGTAACCTCCTGAACCACTTCATTTTTCTTCTTGTCCTCTTCCACTTATCTCCTAATTTAGAATTGTTTTAAATAGAATTGCGAAAATACGGTTTTTTCAAATAGGATAATTTAAACTATCTTAAAAATAGGGTAGCACATTTTCAACAGGAAAAAATCTAATTTTGCCACCGGTATTCTGATCATGGAAAAGGTTTATAAATTTATCACCAAAACTTTGCTGTATATGCTGATTATTATCATCGGCATGCTGGTGATATTTTACTTTATGGCGCCGGTATATAAATTTTCGAGGCCTGTTGCCTTTCACGGCAATAAACTCTATAATCCTTATCAGAACATGAATCCGGACCACTGGCACAGGTACAATTTCCAGGTACAGTCAAAAGCCTGGGGGGGAATTACCAGTGGACGGGGAAACAGCAATGAGCTGATTGACAGCATATATAAAGTATTGGGATTCGACCATGTGGCGACTTCCGATTATCAGAAGATCAATCTTTACGACTCGGACAAATCTACCTTTATCCCGACTTACGAGCACGGGTATAATCTTTTTAAAACTCACCAGGTTTGCATTGGTGCAAACAGGATATTATGGATTGATCTTATCCTTTTTCAAACCACCAGCATGAAACAATGGATCATTGATCAGTTGAATAAAGATTGTGAAATTGTTGCGCTTGCTCATCCTAACCTTCGTGACGGTTATACACTTGATGAAATGAAAAAACTTACACGATACCGGTTGATGGAAGTTTTAAACAGCGCTGTTATCTCGATAAAATATTGGGATACCGCTTTATCATCAGGGCAACTGGTATGGATACTGGGGGATGATGATGCTCATGATGTGCTGAACAGCGATGAAGTGGGCCGGACATTTACCGTGATCAACTCCCCTACCCTGAACCGTGAAGATATAATCGGAAGACTAATATCAGGAAATGCTTACGGCGTTGATTTTTTACCGGAAAAAGGTATTCCGCTGAATGAAAGAATCCAGCGTATCAGGAATGTGCCCGTTGTGCATGATGTAACCCTCTCGGGTGATACGTTGTTTGTTTCAATAGATCAGAAAGCGGGCATCATCAATTTCATCGGACAGGGAGGTGTCTTGCGGAAAGCAGTGCGCGACACCTTATCTGCTTATTACGTGATCAAACCGGAAGACACTTATATCCGTACTGAATTCAAATATCCTGACGGATCATCCATTTATCTCAATCCCATTGTCAGGTATGAAGGAGATAAACCAGCCTCCCGGTTAAAAGCGGAAGTTAACGAAACAGCTACGCTTAACCTGCGCATTGTTTATTTTTTAATTTTCCTGATTTTTGCGTATCTTTTTGCCCGCAAAAACAAAAAAGCAAAACAGAAGTAAATGGTTAAGGATCAAGATAGATATGTCTGGTACCTGATTATCCTTGTTGTGGTTTCGACCGCTATTCGGGTGTTTATTGCCGGCACCATCGAATTAGGGAACGATGAAGTGTATTACCGCCTTTATGCTTTGTATCCGGACTGGTCGCATTTTGACCATCCTTTGATGGTAGGTCTTGTCATTCAGCTTTTCAGCTTAAACCTTTTGCTGCACAGTGAATTTTTTCTGCGGCTGGGTGCAATCGTGATCGGCGCCGTCAACATCTGGCTGATGTTCAGGATCGGCAAAACCATTAAGAATGAAAGAACAGGATTTTATGCTGCCTTTTTATTTGTAGCTTCCATTTACGCGAGTATCATTTCGGGGACCTTTATCTTACCCGACAGTCCACAGTTGTTTTTCTGGCTTTTGAGCATTCTTCTCATGCTGAACATACTTCCCAATGAACCCACGGAAACGAACGTAAAATATTATTTTCCTTTGCTTGGCCTGACACTGGGGCTGGGCATTCTCTCCAAATACACAACAGTCTATCTGTGGCTTGGCATGTTCCTTTATTTTGTTTTCTATCGCAGAGACTGGCTGAAAAACAAATATGTTTACCTGGCGCTGGCCATATCTGTCATTTGCACTCTGCCTATTCTGATCTGGAACATAAGGTATGACTTTGCCAGTTTTGCTTTTCAGGGAGGAAGGGTAAGCGAAGGGGGCATTCAGTTTCATCCTGAATTTCTACAGCGTGAGTTGTTGGGAGAAGTATTTTATAATAATCCTGTAAATTTTATTTTGATAGTCATCGCCGTCATATCGGTTATTTCCGAAAAGCTGTTATTAAAAATATCTTTTATCCGTTTGATCATATTGATGACCATTCCACTAATAGTTACGATGGTGCTTATTTCATTTTTCAGAAGCACTTTGCCTCACTGGTCGGCACCGGCATACACTGTTTTGTTACTGATTGCGGCTGCCTGGCTCGATCAGCAAAAATCTTTGGGGATACAAAAATTCTGGTTGTCTGCTTCTGCTGTTGTGTTTCTGATAATTATTATTCTGGGTTATACCCAGATAAAATACGGTTTGATCCTGCAGGATAAAAACAACAGTTATACGAAACTGGGATCGCATGATCCTTCACTCGACATGTACGGTTTTAAAGAGGCAGGAAAAGAATTTCAGTCGCTTGTGGAGCAGGACAGGAAGCTGGGCATTATGCCGGAGAATGCGGTACTCGTCGGAGACAACTGGTTCCCGCTGGCTAATTACGATTATTATGCGGCATCGCCTCTTGGCATGCGGGTTTTCGGATTCGGCGACCTGAACCACATTCATAAATATGCCTGGATAAACCGGGAAAACGGCGGTTTCAAAAAAGGGATGGATGCTTACTACATTACCGACAGCCGTTATTACCATCCTCCCGACATGAAATTCAAAGCGGCATTTGAGCGTGTGGAACCGGCAGATACCATTCAGATAGTTCGCGGGGGTAAAGTCGTGAAACGTGCTTTTGTTTTCCGATTGAAAAACCTGGAGCAGGTGCCTGAAGATCCGTTGCCGGGGAAATAATTGTACCGGTGATTTTAGTCGTCGTATCATTTTTTTTGGAATTTCAGAACTCCTGACCCGTAGATTAATAATCAGATAATTACATTATTTGTATCGTAATTTTCAATGTCGTGAACCTTTGTGATTGCTTCGTGCCTTG
>CAZMOS010000137.1:0-10302 GCA_964567945.1 uncultured Lentimicrobiaceae bacterium | reverse complement strand
GTATAAGTATGATTTCTCCCTAAAAAAGCAATTTGTTTCGAACAAGAAGATTTATACTATTGATAACGGGATCAGAAATAAAATAGCGCTAATGTTTAGTACCGATAAAGGCAGATTCCTGGAGAACCTGGTGTTCATTGAACTAAAAAGGCGCAAAAAGGATTTTTATTTTTACAAGACAGCAAAAAATCTGGAAATTGATTTTTTATATTATAAAAATGGGCAACATAATCTGTTACAGGTTTCCTACGGATTGGATAACGTGAAAACCCGTGAAAGGGAAATCAAAGCAATTGTTGATGCGACAGGTGAATTACCGCAAACAAAAAATCTGATCATCACTTATGATGAAGAGGGTACCCTTGTAAATAACAATATAAAAATCAAATTGATTCCTGCGTGGAAATGGCTTTTGGAGATTGATATTTAAACTGTGTATTCTTTATTAAAACTCGTGAAAACATGACTATTATCACAATTGAAGACGACGATAAATTACTGAAAACAAAATTTCGGACAACCAAAGAAGTTTATATTTAATTCCGTATTTCACTGCCAGATGTCCCCACATTTCCTACTTTTGTGAATGATTTAACAAAAATTTGTTCGTAAAAAATATTGAAATAATATATGTCAATAAAACTGCTGGATAGTATTTTCAGGCCCAAACGTATTGCGCTGGTAGGCGTTTCGAACGACCCCAGAAGTGTTGGGGGTATTACGCTCAGAAACCTGGTCAGCGGTGGTTTTCCCGGCGTTGTTTACCCCGTCAACCCGCACCGCGAAGCCGTGATGGGCATTGCCTGTTTTCCGGACGTAAAAAGCGTTCCCAAAACTCCTGACATGGCTGTGATCATGACCCCGGCCGACCAGGTACCTGACATCGTCAGGCAATGCGGTGAGGCGGGTATCAAGGGTGTGGTCATTATGTCGGCAGGGTTCAAAGAAATCGGCGAAAGAGGCAGAAAGCTTGAAGAAAAGCTTGAGGAGCAGATCGCAAAGTTCCCGGAGATGCGTGTCATCGGGCCGAATTGTTTGGGTGTGATCGTTCCCGGAATGAACATGAATGTAAGTTTTGCCGACGGTTTACCCGCCAAAGGGCACCTTGCGTTCATATCCCAGTCAGGGGCTTTGTGTACTTCCGTCCTCGACTGGGCCAAAGAAGCCAGGATCGGTTTTTCTTATTTTGTTTCCATCGGCAACACTGTGGATGTGAATTTCGGTGATCTGATAGATTATTTCGGACAGGACCCCAACACCAAATCCATCGTGTTGTATGTTGAATCCCTGTCCGATGCCCGGCGGTTTATGTCGGCAGCACGTGCCTTTGCCCGCAAGAAGCCGATCATTGTTTTCAAATCCGGGCGTTTCCCCGAGTCGGCAGCCGCAGCAGCTTCTCATATCGGAGGACTGGCATCGGAAGATTTCATTTACGATGCAGCCTTCAGGCGCGCAGGACTTGCCCGTGTATATGAAATCGGCGACATCTTTGATTTTACCGATCTCATCGGCAGGAAAAGAGTACCCAAAGGCAAAGGGCTCGCCCTGGTTACTAACGCCGGAGGACCCGGTGTCGTGGCCATTGACACCCTGATCGCGCAAGGGGGTAAACTGGTTGACCTTTCCGAAAAAACGTTAAATAAACTTAATGACATTCTGCCTCCTTACTGGTCGCATGGCAATCCCGTTGATATTCTGGGGGATGCCACACCCGACCGTTTCGAAAAAACGACCGGAATAGTCCTTCAGGATGAGGGCGTAGATGCCGTCCTGGTTATCCTCACTCCACAGACTATGACCCAGCCGACAAAAACAGCCTTTGCCATTGCTAATCTTTCGGAGAACACGTCAAAACTGATCATGGCAGCCTGGCTTGGGGGAGCAAGCATGCATGAAAGTATGAATGTATTCAACAATGCAGGCATCCCGGTTTATTCAACTCCGGAACAGGCCATCCGGGCTTTTATGACCCTGACAAGATACTCTGTCAACCTGCAAACATTATTTGAGACACCAAAAGAAATACCTGTATCGTTTTCTTATGACAGGGATGAGATCAGAAAAAGATATCAAAAAGAAGTTTTCCCAAAATCAAAAATCCTGACCGAAGACGATGCCAAAGCATTGATCAGTGATTATGGAATTCCAACGACCCATCCCATCGTTGCCGGCTCTGAAGATGAAGCTGTGAGGTGTGCGCGTGAAAAGGAATACCCTGTGGTTTTAAAAATCCATTCGCCGGATATTCTGCACAAATCGGATGCAGGCGGTGTGGCGCTGAACCTGAAAAATGATGAAATGGTCCGTGCTGCCTACCGGCATATTCTGGAAGCCGTTTCCATTAAAGAACCCAAAGCAAAGATCGAAGGGATCACCGTGCAAAAGATGATCAAGACAAGAAACGGTATTGAGATGATCATGGGAATAAAAAAAGACCCGGTTTTCGGCACATTGATACTTGTGGGGATGGGCGGAATTACTTCGGAGTTGTTCAAAGACCACCGTCTTGAATTCCCTCCCCTGAACCAGAATCTGGCTTTGCAAATGCTGAAACAACTTAAAATCTGGCCATTGCTGGAAGGCTACCGCAACAACGAACCTAAAAATGTTAATAAACTGATCGAAGTGCTGATCAGGCTTTCCTATCTCGCTGCCGATTTCCCGGAAATCAAAGAACTGGATCTGAACCCCGTGATTGTTACCGGAGAGGATGTAATTGCACTTGATGCGCAAATTGTTGTGGATCAGGAAGCACTGCAAAAACAAACTCCCGAGTTTTCACATCTGGTTTTGCGCCCCTATCCCGAACGGCTCATTAAAGAAAGCAGACTGAGAGACGGGACAAAAGTCATACTTCGTCCCATCAAGCCAGAAGACGAACCCCTGTGGCTTGAAATGTTAAGCAGTTGCTCCAAGGAGTCCATCTATTCCCGGTTCAGGTATGATTTCTTTTTCGATTCACATGAAGTGGCCACGCAATTTTGTTTTATTGATTATGACCGCGAAATAGGTATTGTCGCCGAAACCGAAGTTAACGGCAGGAAAAAACTCATCGGCGTAGGGAGAAATATTTCAGATCCAGATATGGAAATAGCCGAATATGCCGTTTTGGTTACGGATGACTGGCAAAACAAAGACCTGGGATACCTTCTGACAAGTTATTGCATTGAAATAGCGCAAAATGCAGGTATCAAGCGTATTGTTGCCGAAACCACACGCGATAACAGACCGATGGTTACTTTATTCAGAAAACTTGGCTTTACGATCATTTACAATGATGACGGTTCAGTCTCCGTACACAAAGACCTTGTTGAAAATAAGGCCTGAAATTGCACTTTTGTAAAAAATAAACTTAAATATATGAACCAGTTAGAACAATTCAGTTTAGGAAAAAAACTGATCCCGAAAGGAAAAATACAGACGATCGGGATTGTGGGATGCGGAACGGTAGGACAGGATATTGCCCTGCATTCTTCACATTACGGTCTTGATGTGGTTTTTATTGAAATCTCAAAAGGACGTATCAAAGAAATATTCAAAAGTCTTGAAGGACAACTGGACGATATCATCGCACATTGGGGGATCACCCCCTCGGAAAAACGTCTGATCATGTCAAGGATAAAAGGTTCTGTTGATTACAAAGACCTGCAACCCTGCGATATCGTTATCGAAACCATCAGTTCCAGAAAACTGGGTACCATGATTGAAGAAAGGCAGATGATCTTTCAAAAAATTGAATCGGTCGTTGACGAAAAAACCATCATTTCCTCTAACCTGGCCACACTGATGATATCTGACCTGGCCGCAGTCCTTGAACACCCTGAACGGGCCATCGGCATTCATTTCATTGATCCTATTGGCAAAAGCAACATTGTCGAATTGGTAAGAGGGGTACGTTCCGGTGACGACTCATTTGAAAAAGCACACCGTTTTATAACAATGATCGGGAAAAAACCCATAAAAGTCAACGAATCGCCCGGCATCATCAGCATCAGGATGATCATACCGTTTATTAACGAAGCCTGTGAAATACTCATGGAAGGTGTGGCTACGGTTGAAGACATTGATGAAGTCATGCGCGAATCCTCGGGGCACGGGACGGGACCTTTGGAACTGGCTGACCGGATAGGGCTTGACAAAGTAATGAAATACATGGAAAATCTCTATGCCGAATTTGGAAATCCGAAATACAAAGCCTCACCGGTCATTAAACGGCTCGTAAGGGCGAATTACCTGGGGCGTATCACCGGCAGAGGCTTTTACAATTACGAAGGTGATAAACCGACCGGCAATATTTCTTTTACCATTATTAATTGATTTTTTACTGTTCAGGTGAACTAAAAATATTATTATGAAAATCATTGTTTTGAATTGCGGCAGCTCATCCATTAAATACCAGTTGATTGTCATGCCCGGAAAAAAAGTACTGGCAAAGGGTCTTGTGGAAAAAGTCGGGCTGAAAGGCAGTGCCATTAAACATACATCCGAAGACGGAACCGAATACAAATTTGAAGGCCAGATACTGGACCACCAGCACGGAATCGAATATCTGCTCGGCGTTCTGATCAGCAAAGAATACGGATGCCTGAAAAACCTGAATGAGATTGATGCGGTAGGACACAGGGTAGTTCACGGAGGCGAAGAATTCAGTGGCAGCGTACTGATCAATGATGAAGTTATCAGCGCCCTGAAAAAATCAACCGAACTGGCGCCACTTCACAACCCGCCAAACCTGAAAGGAATTTATGCCATGCAACAACTGTTACCTGAAATCCCGCAGGTCGGTGTTTTCGATACGGCATTTCACCAGACAATGCCCGAACACGTTTTTTTATATGCCATACCCTATGTGCTGTATGAGAAATATAAAATCCGCCGCTACGGTTTTCACGGAACAAGCCACAAATATGTGTCTGCAAGGGCATGTGAAATACTGGGCGTCCCCATCAAGAAACAAAAGATCATCACCTGCCATTTGGGTAACGGGTCTTCCGTTGCAGCCATCAAAGACGGCGTGTCACTGGACACGTCCATGGGCATGACTCCCGTAGAAGGATTGATCATGGGCACACGTTCGGGAGACCTCGATCCCGGAGCGCTCTTGTTCATGGCCGAAAAAGAAAACATAAGTATAAAATATACGAACAGCCTGCTCAATAAATTTTCCGGAGTATTGGGTATTTCCGGAGTTTCATCGGATATGCGCGATGTGGAACAGGCGGCCGGGCAGGGAAATCACAGGGCCCGACTGGCACTGGATATGTTCGCGTACCGGGCAAAAAAATACATTGGTGCTTATGCCGCAGCCCTCGAAGGAGTGGATATTCTTGTGTTTACGGGCGGAATCGGTGAAAATGATACGGAAACCCGGAAAAAAATACTTAACGGATTGGAATTTCTGGGTATTGAAACTGACAAAGAAAAACTAAACCTCCGGGGGAAAGAAGTCGAACTTTCCACGACCGCTTCCAAAGTAAGAGTCATGGTTATCCCAACGGATGAAGAACTGATGATTGCCAAAGACACCTATGAAATTACTAATAGCCGTCAGGAATCCTGAACATCACAGCTTGCCGTGCGCATTATTTTCCGTCCGCAACCATAATCGCCAGGAACGGAATTATGGCGATCAGTAAAAACTGAATGCGGAGTAACCACAAAAATTTGTCGGATTCCCTGTCAGATATATCTGCCAACCTGCCCATATTGGTCAGGCTTTTCCATTTTCCAATTCGAATTGAAGAAAATACGGCAAGTATTGCGATAATGGCAAATAAAGTAAGTTTAGTATGAAATAAAGGGTTGTCGTTGTAAAATGAGGCATGTTTTCCAATCATAAACCACCGTATCAATCCGGTAATTAATATAACCGCCAGCACGACCCAGTACAGGACATTCATGTTTGAAATCAATTCAATTCTTGTTTTGGAAAGCCCCGATGTTACCAGAATATACATAGCCATCAAACTTCCGGTTAAAATCATGATCCCTATAATGTGTAAATACGGTATTAAAATATCCATGAGTGTAATTGTTAAGTATAAATATTACATTTCTTCCATTAATTCATCGGTCAGTTCCATATTATGAAAAACTTTTTGCACATCGTCGTCATCTTCAAACAGGTCAATCACTTTGAGAATTTTCAGTGCATCTTCCTTTTCAAGCGTTTTGGTTTCGTGAGGAATACGTTGCAGTTCGGCTGTTTCCGGCTCGATCCCCAGCTCTTCCAGTTTTTTCATCATAGGCCCGAAGTCTTCCATTGACGTGGTGATGTTGAAAAATCCTTCTTCATCCAGTTCGATATCTTCGGCACCGGCATCAATCAGCTCCAGTTCAAATTCATCCTGGTCAATGTCACCTTTGGGAACCGTAAAGATACCTTTTCTGTCGAATAAAAAGCTCAATGATCCTTTTGTTCCAAGCGTTCCGCCATATTTATTGAATATAGCCCTGATATTGGAGACCGTGCGCTGGGGGTTATCTGTTTGGGTTTCAATGTAAATTGCAATGCCGTGGGGAAGATATCCCTCGTAGGTGATCTCCGAAAAACTGGCTGAATCTTTTTCTTTTCCTTTATTTATCGCCCGTTCGATGTTGTCCTTAGGCATACTTTGACCCTTTGCGTTGGCAATGGCCAGCCTCAGCCTGGGGTTCCCTTCAGGATCAGGACCTCCTTCTTTTACGGCAACGGTTATTTCTTTAATGAGTTTTGAGAATATTTTTGACCTTTTGGCATCCAATGCACCTTTTTTCCTTTTTATGGTTGACCACTTACTATGACCTGACATATTGATTCTGTTTTATTGAAAAATACATTCACAAAAATAGTAAAAAAAGCCCCATCATTTTTAAAAAACGGGGCTTTTGACGGATGGTTTTTAAAGCAGGTCTTTACCAGCCAACAAGTGATATTCCGGCAGACCAGGTTTTGAGGAATGGCCCGCGGTCATGTTGAAATAAAGGATTCAGTCCGAATGTGGCATACAAATTAATGATGCTGTATCCGATCTGTATCATTCCGTCAAATTTAAAAGGTTGCAGGTAAAAGCTGTTAAAGTTTTTTACAATGTTTCGTTCATTGGCACCCGGTGTGTAATAGTAATCATCAGGGTTTACCGGAACCGAAGTTCCCGTGGCGGGGTCCTGCAGTTTATACGGCTGGTTTGCCTGATTGAAATACAGTTTGGTGTGTGTCCTGACCCGGGCGCTCATCAGCACACCGATGCCAAAATGAAACTGCTTGATACGCCTTGAATTTTTGGTCTGGACCTCCCACATCAGCGGCAGGGTGATATACATGGCTGTGAGTTTTGACTTCCTGACAGATGCCCCGTCAATATAAAATCCATACACCCGGGAACTGTCCGGCGACAGATATGTGGGATGGGTGAAACGGTAATTGTTCCAGGCCAGGCCCAGGCCGGTTACCAGCCCCATGTTTTTGGCTTTGTTCAGGGGAATGTTTTGTTCATAAATATTCAGATTGACAGCAATTGATTTCTCATAACGCAAAGAAAGGTAATCATAATCTTTTCCGAAGTTGGTGTTAAAATCAGGGGTTACATACCCGTTGATTCCTAATTGAACACCACCCCAGTGTCCGTTAAACCTGATCTTTTTGCTTCTCCTGAATTTCACATTCCCATCTTCATCCACGATCAGTGTATTGTTTCCTACGGTTATTTTAGTCGTATCACTGTCTATCACTTCCACATGCAGGCCACCGATATTTACATTGGTTGTATCTGCATAGTAATTAAAATCAGCGGTGGTTCGTTTTGTGGAATCGTTCAGGAAAACCATATTCTGGGTTTTATTCTTATTCTGAATGATCAGGGTCTTCGGTTTTTCGGCATACCTTACGGTTGAGGCGCCCGAAACCTGGTAGGTAAGCGATTCGGAAGCATTGACAAAGCAACTGCTCGAACCGCTGGCCGTAACAACGGTTGTTTGTGTTCTAAGATCTTTTGCTTTTACCTCCGATGCGCCGCGGGCATCAATCACATGCGATGCAGCATATCCTGACAGGATCAGGTCGGAAGCACCCGAAACCCTGGATACCACGCTTTTATATTTTAAATTGAGCCGTGTGTCGGAGGCGCCGCTTACGGTGATCACCAGATTATCGCCACGCAGGGTGTCTTTTCCGCGTACATCGGAAGCTCCCGAAGCGATCAGCCGGTCGAAAACAGGCGCTGTGATGTAAAATTTCATCACATCATAGCGCTTTATTTTATTAAGGTCAACCTTTAAAACACCATTGGAAATTAAGGTTTTAATGTATTGAAACAAGTCGGCGTTGGTTTCTATTTCCAGCGAGCAACTGTCGCCGTTGATCAGTACCACATCCTGTGCGCCGTGCACATTTATGCCGTGAAATGTCCCCACCTGCCAAACCTGCCTGACCACTTTTCCCTTGCCGGTTACCTGTGAAAAGAGTGGAGATGTCAGGAAAAAGGTAAGGAAGAAGATAGTGAAAGTCAATCTTATTCTGTTCATAGTTCTGATTTGTTTATGATTTGAATTGTTTTGAACTATGACGGACAGGCATGGAGAATTGTTACACGAAAGAAGGATATTTTATCATGATGATCTCGATAAGAGTGAAAGCCATGGCAAAGATAACGGCTACATCTGCCCCGTAAGCATTTTGAACCCGATGAAGGCAATAATCACTCCGCCCACGATCCGGAACACTTCAAGCGAAATTCCGAAGAAACTCAGTATTGACTGACCCAGAAGAGCTGATCCGACAAGGATGATCGTGGTGATGATCATGGTTTTGGCAGTGAGTATGAGTTTTTCCCGCTTTCATCTTCAAAAGCATCATCACTGCTACCATTGGATTGATTACAGCGGTCATCGTGATGACAGCCTGAACATAGTGAATCAATCCTGTACGTGTTGATTTATAGATAGATAACGAATATTCGATACGTAAAAGTAATGCAATTCCCGTATCTCAATAAAAGGGACCGGCTTTGGGGAAATAAAAACCCTTTAACAACAGATTTGTCATTAGAAAGAATGAACTGATGAGGAATGTGTTGGCTTGTAAGAGGCAGGGTTCAATTCCGATTACCCGGTATCCAAACAACTCAAACCCCGCTTGAATTATTGAATCTTAATTGTTATAACCATGTTTTTATTTTTATCTTTAATTAGTAAGTAAATTTCTTTCGCTATCTCCCTTGAATTACTAATTATCCTCATTTCAAACTGAGTTCCATCATATTCGATTATTTTATTCCAAATATTCCCATTATCAGTTGACAACATGACCAAACTCTTTATTTTATTATTATGTTTAAATTCTAAAACCGACCAAATTTCAAATTCATTTTTCTTATTTTTTCGTACTACAATCCTTTTAAAAACTGCTCTTCTATATGGGTTTGGAATAACATTTTCATTAAAGTTAATCATTTCACTTGTAGTGATAAGAAAATTAGTACCTCCATAATAATCAGAACCAAATATTATTTTATCAGTCAATTCAGCAATCGCAGTATAACCTCCTTTTTGTATGTGATACTTGTTTAATTTTTTCCAACCTGATTCTGGAATAGGAGAAATCCTGTCTAATTGTGTATTGGATTTGTTTATCCAAATATTTTTTTGATTATCGCCATCTGTTAATATCAGGCCATTAAAAACATTGCTCCATTTTAATATATGGATATGTTTATTCACTCCCGTTTTCTTTAAAAAATCAAATTTTTCCCAACTATTTCCAAAATCAAACGAATGGTAGATGTAACCAACAAATTTCCATTTTTTGTATTCAATAATATTCGCATATTCTCCGATGAACAGTTCTCCGTTTGGGGCTTCAGTAAATGCATCTTGCAAAAAGAAACTATGTGGTGTAGAGAGTGCCAATACTTCCTTGAATGATTTATTATTATCTGTAGACTTGTACAATACTCCTCTGACACAACAGAAAACATTGCCTGTCTTATTAACATATATTCCTGTTATCTTATCGGGAAAATTATAAGAATTTACAAATATCCCTTCAGGTGAAAATTGAAAAAGAGTTGATTCATCTTCAAAAACACATCCCCAATAAGAGTTTAAATTGTCCAAAAACACTAATGACCAATTTATTTTACTTTGAGTGATTTCAAAACCGTTAGACTTGAATTCTTGTCGTTTATTGTTATGTCTAATTGTGATTAATGGGTTATTCGGATCAAACTTTAAAAATTGTTGTTCTCTGTAAAGATGAAACTGGAATTTAATTTCCCATACAGTAAATGATATTAGCTCGGCCAATTTATTCGAGTAGTATACATC